>DATBSH010000363.1:0-11400 GCA_036559885.1 Pyrinomonadaceae bacterium | reverse complement strand
CACCGGCGGCTGAGCATTGTCGACGTTGCTGCGGGTCATCAGCCGATGAGCACCGATGATGGTCTGCTTCATATTACCTACAATGGTGAGATCTACAATCACACAGACTACCGCTCGCTTCTCTCCGCGCGAGGCCACAGGTATCAAACGCACTGCGATACTGAGGCGATTCTTCACCTGTACTCCGAGTATGGACAGAGCTGTGTGGACCATCTTCGCGGGATGTTTGCGTTTGCGATTTGGGATCAGGGCAAACGAGAACTGTTCATCGCTCGCGATAGATTAGGAGTGAAACCGCTCTATTACGTACATACCGCAGATGGGTCCCTCTATTTCGCGTCGGAAATAAAGGCGTTGCTTGAGGCCGGCGCCATCAAACCTGAATTAAACTATGAGGTGCTTTCCGACTACCTCGCGAATCATGCTTCCTCCGGGGAAGGTACGCTTTTTCGAGATGTGAAGCGTTTGCTACCGGGTCACATGCTCACGTGGCGCGACGGCGAAATCAAAATCACCAAGTATTGGGATGTAAGCTTCACGAAGGCAGCAGCAAATGGTCGCAGTGATCAAGACTACATTGCTGAATGGGGCGAACTCTTTAAGACATCTGTGCGCCTGCGTTTGATGGCCGATGTTCCGCTAGGCATGTTTTTGTCTGGCGGAATTGATTCTTCGGCGATCGCTGCCGTTATGAGCACTCTTGTTGATGAACCGATCAAAACCTTTTCGGTGGCTTTTGCTGAACGTAGTGCCAATGAACTTGAATACGCGCGACTCGTCGCCAGCGCATACAAAACCAACCATCATGAGGTTGTTGTCAGTCCGGAGGAGTTTTTCGCATTCCTCCCAAAACTGATCTGGCATGAAGATGAGCCACTAGCGCATCCGTCAAGTGTGGCTCTCTACTTTGTATCGCGACTTGCTTCCGCGCACGTAAAAGTTGTCTTGACGGGTGAAGGTAGCGACGAGTTACTAGCCGGGTACGGCCGGTACCGGAAAACTCTCCTAAACCTCGCGGTAGGCGAGCGGTATCACAAGGTTATTCCCGCGAGTGTACGGGAAGTGATTCGTAAGCAAATAAGCGGTATAGGGAATGCCAGAGTTCGCGCAAAGCTGCTGCGAACTTTCTTAAACGTATCTCCAGACATCGAGAGCATCTATTTTGACAATTTTGCAGTATTCACTCGGAGCAGTCAGGATGAGTTGTTAACTGCTGAGAGTTGCGAGCGAATTGGCACATTAGATCCCTACGCCACGGTCCGCGCCTTCCTGAACTCAACTGACGCTCAGTCGTTGCTCGATCGATTGCTGTATGCGGATATCAAAACTTATTTACACGAATTATTGATGAAGCAGGACCAGATGAGTATGGCCGCGTCGATTGAAAGCAGAGTGCCCTTTCTCGATCACAAGTTAGTCGAATTTACTTCGGGGCTTCCGGAGAGACTCAAACTGCGCGGTTGGACGACCAAATATATCTTGCGCCAAAGCATGAGAGACCTCTTACCTAAAGCAATCTTGTCGAGGCCGAAGATGGGATTTCCTGTGCCTATAGGTTCATGGTTTCGTGGTGCGCACAAACCAATATTAGACGAATACATACTGAGTCCTCGCGCAACAGAGAGATGCATTTTTAATCCTGAATACGTACGAAAGATTGTTACTGAACACCAACAACGTGAAGCAGACCATGCTGAAAGACTTTGGGCTTTGGTTAATTTCGAAATGTGGATGCGGCAGTTCATTGATGGTGAAAATACTGCGTCCGAACCCGCATGTCGGGAAGATATGCTGCTGGCAAGAGTCTAAAACTCATGGGAATTATCGGAGGGACGCTAGGCTACACACTGCTGCGTACGATCAGCGTTGATGGCGAGACCGGCTATTGTGACGGAAGCGCCTACGCTGGTGTGAGCAAGCTTGAAAAATTACTTGGGAAACAAATTTGGGAGAAAACTAAAGACAAAATTGTGATCGACTTCGGCTGCGGGGATGGTGTAGATGCGGTCGACGTTGCGGAGCGGGGTGCCAAAAAAGTCATCGGCGTCGACATTCGTGAACATGCGTTAGCCAAGGCCATCCGCACTGCAGCGGCGCGTGGTGTGGCAGATCGTTGTGAGTTCGTCACCAAGACTGATGAAAAAGCAGACATTATACTGTCGATAGATGCGTTCGAACATTTCAACGATCCGGGCGCGATTCTCAAAATCATGCGCTCTCTGCTGAAGGACCAGGGATGCGTCATCGCCGTTTTCGGCCCAACCTGGTACCACCCACTTGGTGGACATCTTTTCTCAGTCTTTCCTTGGGCCCATCTTATCTTTACAGAAAAGTCGCTGATCCGCTGGCGTTCTAATTTTAAGACTGATGGCGCAACACGCTTCGAAGAAGCTGAAGGTGGCCTCAACAAGATGACCATCGCACGTTTTTTGAGAATCGTTGCCGCCAGCGACTTTATGCTGGAAGAATTTGAAGCGGTTCCAATCCGAAAGCTGCATTACATCGCGAACCGGCTGACTCGAGAATTCACCACCGCCATCGTGAGATGTAAGCTCGTTCCGCGCCGCAGCTCTAACTGATCTGTAGATTAACTCGTCGAAACTGTGCGCATACTATGGCTCAAAACTGAATTGCTTCATCCTGTTGATAAAGGCGGAAAGATCCGCAGTTACAACATGCTGAAGGAAATGAAGCGTGAGCATCATATTACGTATCTCACACTCGATGATGGATCCGCTTCAAGTGATGCGCGCGAAAGAGCTGACGAATACTGCCATGAACTAGTCTGCATTCCGCACCGGCTGCGCGAGAAGTTTTCGATTGGCTTCTACGTCGAGTTGCTGTTGAATCTAACTTCGTCGTTGCCATACGCAATTAAAAAGTACGAATCAGCAGCGATGCGACGCGAGATTGCCTCACGACAAGACAGCAACTCCTTCGACGTTCTTGTCTGCGATTTTCTTGCACCTGCTCCTAACGTGCCGCTAACAAGTCATATCCCGACCATTCTGTTTCAACATAACGTAGAAGCGATGATTTGGAAGCGTCACTATGAAACTCAAACGCGCGCGATTCAGAAGTTGTACCTACACGGCCAATGGAGAAAGATGCTGAAGTTCGAACGCGAAATGTGCCGTCGATTTGATACGGTAATCGCAGTCTCTGCTGAAGACCGGGACCAAATACGGGCTGAGTATGGAGCGCAGTCTGTTTTTGATGTGCCGACCGGAGTTGACACGGATTTCTTTCGGCCGGGCGGCACGGAATCACCTGTTCCAAACAGTCTTGTTTTCACTGGCTCAATGGACTGGCTACCAAATCAAGACGCGATTCTTTACTTCGCGCGTGAAATAATGCCTCTCATAAAGCAGAGGATCGCCGATGTAACGCTCACCATCGTTGGAAGGAATCCGAGCGCGAGCCTCCTTGAATGCGCAAAGTACGACCCGTCGTTGATTATCACGGGCCGTGTGGACGATGTCCGACCATACATTGAGCGCTCTGCGGCTTACATCGTTCCCTTGCGCATAGGTGGAGGTACACGCTTGAAGATTTTCGAAGCACTTGCGATGGAGAAACCTGTCATCTCAACGAGCGTAGGAGCTGAAGGTCTTCCTATTTCGAATGGAGTGGAGCTGCTTCTTGCGGATGAACCTGTTCAATTCGCGGATGCGGTGACGCGCGTACTTACTAATACCGCAATTGCCGCTGATCTTGGCAGAAGCGGGAGTCGCACCGTCAGACAAAACTATGGGTGGCGACAGGTTGCCGAACGGTTCCTTTCAATCTGCACAAACATGCGGCCCGCAACCGAGCCTGCTACTGCGGGCCGGTTGACGAGTCCTACCACCGTTCTGTGACGCGCTTTGAGTTATTCATTTTGAGTCGATCTAAAAAGAGGATTTAGCTCGCAATGAAAATAAGCATCTTTGGTCTGGGGTACGTGGGCTGCGTCTCGGCCGCATGCCTTTCGCGCGCTGGACATGAGGTTATAGGAGTTGACGTAAATCCTCTTAAGGTCGACATCATCAACAGCGGAAAGAGTCCTATCGTCGAGCCTCAGATAAGCGACTTAATCGATTCGGCAGTTAAAGAAGGACGCTTGCGAGCGACAACCGACTCCTCCCGAGCGATTAACGACTCGGATGTTTCTCTGGTCTGTGTCGGCACCCCCAGCAAGCCGAATGGAGGTCTTGATCTTCGGTACGTTCAACGTGTGTGTGAGGAAATCGGTGCGGCCGTGGCGACAAAGGACGCGCGTCACACAGTAATTATTAGAAGCACGATGTTACCCGGCAGCGTTGAGACAGTAGTTCAGCCCGCAATCGAACGGACATCTGGAAAGAAGGCGGGGCAAGATTTTGGCATTTGTGTGAACCCGGAATTTCTGCGAGAGGGGACGTCAGTAAAGGATTTTTATGCGCCGCCTTTCACACTTATCGGAGCAGAAGATCAGCACAGCGACCAAATCGCGCGATCTCTTTATTCGATGATTGATGCTCCGGTTTTTACGACATCAATAAGAGCAGCTGAAATGGTCAAGTATGTTTGCAACTGTTTCCATGCGTTGAAAGTCAGCTTTGCGAATGAAGTGGGCAATATTTGCAAGGCACTCGAACTTGATAGTCATGAAGTAATGAAAATTTTTTGCCAAGACTCGAAGCTTAATCTCTCTTCATACTATCTTAAACCGGGATTTGCTTTTGGAGGTTCATGCTTACCGAAAGACTTGCGTGCTGTCACTTACAAAGCCAAAGAGCTCGACGTTGAAGTACCGCTTCTGACGGCGATTAGCGTCACCAACCGGTTGCAAGTAGAGCGGGCGATTGATTTGGTCTTGCGAGCAGGCAACAAACGCGTAGGTGTCTTGGGGTTTAGCTTCAAGGCAGGAACAGATGACCTTCGTGAGTCACCCATGGTTACTCTGATCGAGACGCTGATCGGAAAAGGCCTGGAACTCGTGATCTACGATCGGGATGTTTCACTAGCTCGTCTTTTCGGATCAAATAAGGAATACATTGAGCACGAAATTCCACACATCGCCAAATTAATGCGATCGTCCATCGCGGATGTTCTGGATGCTTCTGAGACGATCGTCATTGGAAATAAATCCGACGAGTTTCGGCAAATTGAATCAGCCTTGAGAGAGAATCAAACCGTAATAGATTTGGTGCGTCTTTTCGACCAGCCGTCAACGGGCCGTTACCAGGGCATCTGTTGGTGAGATATTTGTGAATTGGTTTTCGGAATCGCAAAATCAAGTTCAAATGCGGTCTTTGGTGCGCTCAGGCGTAACCGGAAATTTCGAATAGCCCTATTTGTTCTTGTAATCGTATGGCCGCTGACTGCTTGGGCTGGCGCTGCCGCTTTGATAACAGAATCGCCGTTGGCACATGCCGATGCGATCGTGGTCCTTGGAGGTTCCGCTAATTACCAGGAGCGGACGCGTGAAGCTTCTTCCCTGCTGTTGCAAGGTTGCTCAGAGCGCATTGTGTTAACCAATGATAACTTGCGGGGCAGTTGGTCGACGGAACAGCAACGAAACCCGTTCTTTTACGAGCGCTCTCGTGACGAGTTGACACAGGCCGGCGTGCCGCGAGAGCAGATTGATGTTCTGATGACGCCGGTGAGCAGCACTCTGGAAGAGGCAGTCCTTGTGCGGCAATACGCGTTGGACCGGAAAATGGGGTCAATTCTCATTGTTACCTCACCATATCACACGCGTCGAGCCCGCTGGATTTTCTCGCGAGTGTTTCGGAACAGCCCGATTCAAATCGGGGTGGTGAGCGCAAAATCCGGAACGGAATCCCCATCACCGCTAACATGGTGGTTTACCGCTCGAGGTTGGAGGTTAGTTCCAGTGGAATACGTGAAGATGATCTACTACGTTCTTAAATATGCATGACGCCTGATAATGATTCGCGGCAATCCGGGTAGATTTAATCAATGAACGTTGAAACCGCAGACGATAAACAGCTAGGTATGAACGCCGCCGAAATTGCGCGCGGCGATCGCTTTCAGTTCGGCGAGAACTGGTCGCGCTTTGTCGCGCTCGTCGACGACAGCCGTATCATTGAAGCCGAGAACTCGCTCAAGAACATGCTGGAAGTTGAGTCTTTGTCTGGCAAGACTTTTCTCGACATTGGGTCAGGTAGCGGTCTGTTCAGTCTGGCTGCACGTCGTCTCGGCGCAAGGGTTCATTCTTTTGACTATGATCCACAATCGGTTTTCTGCACGACCGAACTGAAGAAAAAGTATTTCGCCAATGATGAAAACTGGATAGTCGAGGAAGGGTCCGTGTTGGAGAGCGAATATGTAAACTCGTTGGGCCAGTTTGATGTTGTTTATTCGTGGGGAGTTCTGCACCACACTGGTCAGTTGTGGAACGCGATGGAGAACGCGCAGAGGCGCGTCGCTCCCGGAGGAAAGTTCTTTATCGCTTTGTACAACGATACCGGTAGTCAGAGTGCACGCTGGCATTGGATTAAGAAAACCTATAACGGCTTGCCCCGCTTCCTGCAGATACCCTTTGCCATATTGGTCACCATACCCGGTGAACTAAAGTTGATTGCGTCATCGATCCTGTTATTGAATCCTCGACGCTACACAGAAACTTGGACCAGTTATGGTCGTAACCGGGGCATGAGCAAGTGGCGTGACATCATCGATTGGGTAGGAGGTTATCCGTACGAAGTATCGAAGCCCGACGACGTTTTTGATTTTTGTAAGCTTCGCGGGTTCAGGCTCACGAAATTGAAATGCGGGAATGTTGGCCTGGGCTGTAATGAGTTTGTCTTTGTCAGGAGTGGTGATTACGACCGCCGTCACAACGAATAAATCTGGTTCGAAGTTTTTCGTGCCAATCATTCTCCTCGCGATTTTGGGAAGTATCGCCGTAGGTCTTGCTCTGACACAAAGAGCCGGCGGATTTTCAGTTAGAAATGACGGCGCCAGAAGGATATTGACTGTTCCAGCCGGTGGAGATCTACAGGGAGCGATCGACGCGGCTCAGCCGGGAGACACGATCATCGTGCAGGCTGGAGCGACCTACACGGGAGCATTCGTCCTGCCGGTAAAAAGCGGCGCGCAGGACATCACGATTCAGAGTTCACGAATAAGCGAACTCCCGGAAGGAGTGCGCGTCAATCCCTCGCAATCGGCTTTGTTTGCGAAACTGCAGACGAAAAATGCCGAACCAGTGGTCAGGACTGAAGCGGGGGCGCATCATTATCGTTTCGTCGGGTTGGAATTTTCCACTAGCGCCGCTACGGTAACCACTTATGATTTGATCAGGTTTGGTGAAAGTCGACACGAACAAAAGACACTCGAAGCCGTGCCGCATCACCTGGTGGTCGATCGTTGTTACATCCACGGATTTGACACGCAGGATGTGCAGCGAGGGGTCGCGCTAAACAGTGCAGAAAGCACCATCAGCAACTCCTACATCTCGAACATTCACGGAGTGGGCTACGACACGCAAGCCATCGCCGGGTGGAACGGGCCGGGACCATATCACATCATCAACAACTACCTGGAAGGAGCGGGCGAGAACATCCTGTTCGGTGGCGCTGATCCGGGAATAGCGGGACTGGTGCCGGCCGATATTGAGATCAGACGGAATTACGTATTCAAGCCACTGTCGTGGAAAGTTGGGTCGCCGACCTATTCGGGCAAGCACTGGACGGTAAAGAATCTGTTGGAATTGAAGAACGCGAAGAACGTTGTAATCGATGGGAACGTGTTTGAGAACTGTTGGACTGATGGACAGGCGGGAATTCCAATTCTGTTCACGGGCCGGAATCAGGAAGGAACGGCACCGTGGTCAATCGTGCAGAATGTTACTTTCACGAACAACATCGTGAAAGGAGCAGAAGGCGCGTTGAATCTGCTGGGAACAGATAACGAGAAACCCTCGCAACGCTCCAGCGGTGCGCTGATTGCGAACAACCTGTTTACGGACATCCGTGGACCATTCCTCACACTCAACGGCTTTCACAATCTTACAGTAGACCACAACACGCACTTGCAAACAGGAAACATCATTACTCTTTACGGCGAACCCGTTCAGCGTCTGGTCTACCAAAACAATTTGACGGTGCGATCGAACAGCGGCTATGGCGTGTTTGGCGATGCCACTGGAGAAGGTTCAGTCGCGCTTACACGTTTTGCCCCGGGTGTCGTTTTTAGAAAAAATGTTCTGGCACTGGCTAGTCCGTCACAGTATCCCAGGGACAACTATTTCCCTTCGTCGATCGATCGCGTGGGCTTCGGCAATTTCGCGAACAACGACTATCGCTTGGGAGACAACAGTCCGTACAAACGTGCCGCGTCGGAAGGTTTAGCTGTTGGCTGTGATTGGTCGAAGTTGAATCCCGAAGCCATTGTCGAAGGAGCAAGAACAACATCCCGACCAAGCGGTAAATAGACATTCGTGCGTGCCCAGAGAAGGATCCGCCAATTAGGTATAACGGCTCGCCAAACTTCTTCAGCTCATGACAGCTTCCAATACTGAGTACTTACCTTTCTCTAAGAACATGCATTCCAGCGGCAGCGGTTCCGCGGAGAATCCTGGATGAGCAACACAGCAACTCCCCTGCGCGTCGCGTTGCTAATCGACTCCTTCAATCAACCTCGATGGGTTTCGAAAGTTATCGAGGACATAAAGGCATCCTCCGTCGCAGAGATCTGTCTGATCATCAAGAATGAAATGGTAACTCCACATCAGAACAGATTTCGCAGCTATTGGAAAAACCGGAACTACCTTCTGTATTCCCTGTACAACCGTCTCGACGAACATATTCCGCTCATTGAAGAAAATGCCTTCGAAGATACGGACGTGACGGAATTACTTTCATCATGTCCGGTTCTACAGATCGAGCCCGAAACAAAGCAATACTCCGATTGGTTTCGTCCCGACGACATAGCCAAGATCTCAGGTTACAACCTCGACGTTGCGATCTGTTTCGGATTCAGGATTCTACGGGGCGAGGCGTTGCGGATAGCGAAGCACGGTGTCTGGTCCTACCACCACGGCGACAATCTGTTGAATCGTGGTGGTCCGGCCGCTTTTTGGGAAGTAATGGAGCCATCAAACATCACCGGTGCTGTATTGCAGGTTTTGTCGGAAGACTTAGACAACGGTCTTGTCATTTACCGCGCCTGGTCACGAACCAGCAACAGGTTTTCAGTAAGAGGAAACAGAAATAATCTGTACTGGAAAGCGTCGACCTTTTTGATGCGTAAGTTGAAGCAGCTTTACGAAACGGGCACGCTGGATAGTGAGGACGCTGCTTTGTATCGGCCCTATTACAATCGGCTATACAAGATGCCATCTAATTTAGAGCTGCTTCCTCACTTATCCAAGCTGTCGTTCAAGTATGTTGCGTCAAAACTAACGGACTCGTTTTTTTTCGACCAGTGGGTTTTGGCGTATCGGTTCAGAAGATCTCCCGATGATCCCAACAACACTTTCTATAGATTTAAGTATTTGATTCCACCGAAAGAGCGATTCTGGGCAGATCCGTTCCCGGTCAGATATGAAGGGAAGTATTTCATATTCTTTGAGGAATACATCTACAAGGATGAGAAAGCGCACATCTCTGTAGTTGAAGTGACGCCCGCGGGTATTAGCGATCCAATCGTTGTCCTCCGTCGCGATTATCACCTATCGTATCCTTTTGTTTTTACTTGGAAGGGACGCTATTTCATGATTCCTGAAACAGCGGCCAATCAAACAGTTGAACTCTACTCATGCGAATCCTTTCCATCGGGTTGGAAATTGGAAGCGCTACTACTCGACGGTTTGAAAGCTAAAGATGCAACTCTAGTGGAGCTCGAGGGACGGTGGTGGATGTTTGTAGCGCTTGCTGACACGATGTTCAGTGATGAGTTGCACGCTTATTACAGTGATAGTCCACTTGGTCCTTGGAAGCCCCATAAGAAGAATCCGCTGAAATCTGATGTAAGGAACTCAAGACCGGCGGGCCGGTTCTTTACGTGGGCGCAACAGCTATATCGGCCGGCTCAGGATTCATCGCGCCATTACGGTTACGGGATAACCATCAATAGAGTTATCCGGCTCACCACCGATGAGTTTGCCGAAGAGGAGGTTTCAAAAGTTCTGCCGCAATGGAGAAAGGACTTACAGGGAACCCACACACTCAATATCTGCGATGACCTAACGGTCATTGATTGTTTGCTTCGCCGGCGCCGGTAACCCTCCGCCATCGGCCCAGATTTGGGTACGTAAGTCGAGCGAGCCAAACGAGTTATACCTAAAAGACCGAACTCATACCTTAAGCAGCTCAACAAATTAAAGCTTGACAAACAAATTCAAACAAGCTTAATTTGGTTCCCGTAGGTTAGATCTTTTTCAGTTCACGATTGCACACGATAAAGGCAAACCTGTTGTGAGGCAGGGACGCAAAGCCGTGAGTCTCCTGGACATGAGCATTCGCAGGAGGAGACAGTCTGGTTGCCGAAGGCTAATCGGACTTGTCACGTCGCCCAAAAGGCGGTAACGGGTTTGCGTATTTAGGCTTTATCCTGTGCAGCCGTCGACAAGTATTCCGTATTCTCCTTCCTTTTCCGGCTCAAAATCCCTAACAGCTTCCATTGCCAACTCCGCTGCAAGTGTCAGCGGCTGGCGAGGTCTCTAACATCGGAAATCACCTTCTCGGATCGTTTGCAACCCAACTGAGATTTGGCAAGCCCCCAACAGCCGCCGAACCGACGCACTGACACGTCAGTTCCGCCGTCGGAGAGTTCGCGCAAATAACCCGGCTGTTTAAACAGGAAATCCCCCGGACCTGTTTCCGGTCCTCAACAAAACAAGTGAGGCTGAAAATGGGTGAGAACTCGGGTGCGGACAAGTTTTCTGTTGTTTCAATTCTAGGCGCAATCATTACGATCGGCCTTCTCTTAACTGCGGGCCTAACGGCGAACGCCGCGACTATTACAGTTCCTGCTGGTGGGGATCTACAGGGCGCTATCAACGCGGCCCAGCCTGGAGACACGATCATCGTGCAGGCTGGGGCGACGTACACAGGAGCGTTTGTGCTTCCGGTTAAAGGCGGCGCGCAGGACATCACAATTCAGAGTTCGCGAATAAGTGAATTAGCGGATGGGGTGCGCGTTAATCCGTCGCAGTCGGCCGTGTTTGCGAAGCTGCAGGTAGCGACACCAGCGGAGCCTGTGTTTAAGACCGTGGCGGGAACGCACAACTATCGGTTGCTCGGGCTCGAGATGTCGACGGCAACGGCGAGCTCCGTGGTATATGACTTGGTGCGGTTTGGGGAAGGCCGGACGACGCAAACGAGTTTGAGTGCCGTGCCGCATCACCTGGTGGTCGATCGTTGTTACATCCACGGATTTGACACGCAGGATGTGCAGCGAGGGGTC
>DATBSH010000362.1:0-10666 GCA_036559885.1 Pyrinomonadaceae bacterium | reverse complement strand
CAAGAGTACGATGGCTACATGCAAGACACCTGGAAGGTGACGCCAAATCTGACGTTGACATACGGCCTTCGCTACAGCATTAGTCGTCCTGTGTATGAAACCAACGGGTTTGAGGTCAAGCCGGACATTCCACTTACCGATTACTTCAATCGCCGGGTCGAAAGTGCGGCGAATGGCGTTCCGTTCTTTGATCCAATCACGGTTGACCTATCTGGACCAGCAAACAATCGATCGCCACTGTATCGTTGGGACAAAAACAACTTCCAGCCTCGCGTAGCCATCGCCTGGTCTCCCGGGTTTAAGAGTGGACTGATGTCCAAGTTGTTTGGCGCTAACCATGAATCCGTCATTCGCGGCGGATTTGGTATTACTAATGACTACTACGGTAACCAGTTGGCCGTTAACTTCGATTTGAACAATCAGCTTGGATTTAGCTCTCAGACGACGATCGCGGCAAACACTTATAATGTGTCGACTCGTCCAGCTCCACTCTTTACTGGTTTTGGACAAGACGTGCGCAGCTTGCCGAACATAACTATCCCAGGCCCGCTGACGTTTCCCCAACAGAAACCAGCAAACGATGCGCGCCGCATCGAATCCACTTTAGATGAAGCGCTCGTCGCCCCAATCAACTACAGTTGGAATGCCACCTTTGAACGGCAGTTACCTAAGGGCCTCGTAGTACAGGCGTCTTACGTCGGCAGGTTGGGCCGCAATCTTCTCGCGCAACGAGACATCATGGCGCTCAACAACTTGGTCGATAAGAAATCGGGAATGGACTGGTACACCGCGGCAGGGATACTTGAAAATTTACGGGCTCAAGGTACTCCGATTTCTGCCGTATCGCAGATCCCGTGGTTTGCAAACTTCCTTCCGGCGAATTTCGCCGCTTTAGCCAACGATCTCTATTTTGGAAATGCTGGCTGCGCCGATCCAGATTCGTTTTGCATAGACGAAACGTTGAATCAAACCCAGGCGGTGTATGCCGTCGCGCAAGGGTTTTACGGTAACGACTGGACCGACACTCAGGACGTCATCGATACCGGTATCAGTGGTCACCTGTTCTTCAATCCGCAGTATGGTGCCCTTGCAGCTTTCAGCAGCATTGGTCACTCATCGTACCAAGCAGGTACGATATCACTGCGGGAACGCTTGGGAGAGAAGTTGACACTGGATTTCAACTACACGCTGTCTCATTCGCTGGATGATGCTTCGGGATTGCAAACGAGCGGCCTTCCCGCAGTTACTTACGGAAACGGATTCATCTTGAATGCGATCCGACAACACGATTGGTACGCAGATTCCGACTTCGACGTACGCCACGTGATAAACGTGAATGCTGTTTGGGAACTACCAATTGGCCGGGGTCGCTCGCTCTTCAGCAATGCCAACAAGTTTGTGAACGGCGTTATCGGCGGTTGGCAGCTGTCTGGCATCTATCGTTGGAATTCAGGTTTGCCGTCGGCGAATTTCTTCGACGACGCTCGCTGGGCGACGAACTGGAACGCGCAAAGCCTTGTTGTTCGGACGCGGCCCTTAAAAGCTTGTCCCGACCGCGGCGGCGTCAGCGCACCGAAACTATTTGGCTGCGATCCAACAAGTGCCTACCAGAGTTTTAGAAACGCCTTTCCTGGCGAGTCAGGAGATCGTAATGCTTTCCGATTGCCTGGCTATGTCAGTCTGGACCTTGGGCTGAGCAAGTCATTTAGTCTTCCTTGGGGTGAGAATCACAAACTCCAGATCCGCTGGGAGACCTTTAATGTGACTAACACTCAACACTTCGGAAAGATGGACGTAACCCGGACAGGAACTGGCGTCACTCTCGATCCAAGCACCGCGACCCCGCCCTCCAATTGGTCGAACTTCATAGCCATTCAGGGATCGCCAAGAGTGATGCAGTTTGGCTTCCGTTATTCGTTCTAAACCTTCAATCGCTAATTTCAGGGGCCGAAACAAAAATGTTTCGGCCCTATTTCCATGAGCACTAAAACAGCGCACATCCTACTCGCGCTAGCTTTACTGCTGGCGATTTCACAGGCATTTGTTGCGCAAAATGGTGGCGGGCACATTCTCTATGGTGACTTCAAGGTAGATGAGAGCAAAGTCACCGGGCTAAAACCACTGAGCTTTGATCTCATTCTTTACACAACGGGCGGCGATTTAGTCGCTCGACAAACAGTCACAAACAATTCCCGCTATCGCTTCATCGAATTGCCGAATGGAGACTATGACCTTGTGGTCGAAGTCGAGGGTAATGAGATTGCCCGAATCCGTGTAATGCTAAATGAAAGTTTCAAGACCGACACTCGGCGCGACGTTGAGCTTGAATGGCGTGAGAATCTAACTGGTAAAACTAGTAAGCCAGGCATATCGTCAGCGGACGTCTATAAACGGACATCAACAAACGAGAAGCGCTTTGCGAAAGCAGAAACTGCAATAAATGAGAAAAGGTATTCAGAAGCCGCTGACCTCCTTCTCCAGATTCTTAATGAGGACGGCAAGGACTATCAAATATGGACTGAGTTGGGCACTGTTTACTTAATGCAAAAGGATTTTGCTAAAGCGGAAGGTGCCTACGAACGCGCTGGGGAAGTCAATCCCTCGTTTTTCCCGCCATTTTTTAATCTCGGTAAGCTGCGGATGGCAGAAAAGCGGTTTGAGCTAGCGATTGAACCGTTGAATCAGAGTGTCAAGCTGAGACCCAACTCGGTGCAGGCAAATTACCTTTTAGGAGAAGCCTACCTGCAAATTAAGCAGGGTTCGAAAGCGGTAATTTATCTGAACGAAGCGCTCAAGCTCGATCCGTATGGAATGGCCCAGATCCATCTTCGGCTGGCTGTGCTTTACAACGCTGCCGGAATGAAAAGTAAGGCGGCCGAAGAATACGAGGCCTTTCTAAAGAAGAGGCCGGAGTATCCCGATCGCAAAACCCTCGAGCAATACATATCTGAGAATAAAAAACAGTAACCGCAGGAGCTTCGCCTCAATCAGCTAACAGTTTTGATATGTAAGTCTGTTAGTGACTATATCAGCAGCGCGCCTACGGACGAAAAAACCCAACGCCGTTCAAGTAGGCTTGTAACTCGACGAACACCAGCACCGCCAACGTTATCACAAATAGGCTGAGGAATAGAGTGTTCGCATTCCTGCTGAAGGCTTTCTCTTTAGCGATTGCCTGTGCCTGGAGCATGCCCGGTTGAAAGATTTGGCCGCAAGTCGGACAGGATATTGCATCAGTAAAGCAGTGACGATGGCAGTTCGGACATTGTGTAAGACTCATATTTTTATTCGTGCCTCCCTTTTGACCATTCTTTGTAGTTGACCTCAATAACGTGCTTCAGGGCATTCCACTTACACAAAGAAGGGCCGAGGCTCAACAACCCTTAAGGTTTCGCTCAGAAAGCTGGCAAGGGCTTCAGGCTCGTCGTCATAAACATCGAAGACCGTCAGAAGTTTTGTGATTGTCATCAGTCCACGGAGGCTCTCCGTCAGATGCATTAGTTTGATCGCTCCGCCTTTGTTGTTGAGAGTTACTTGGCTTGAAATAAGCTCGCCCAGCCCGCTCGAATCAATGTGCGTCACCCAGGCGAGGTCCAAAAGAATCTTAGTCTTTTTTTCTTCAACAAGGCAGCGAATCGCCTTGTGCAATGCTATGGTGCCACCGCTGATTCTTACTCTGCCCTTTAGATCGAGGACAGTGACATCTTCGACCCGGCGCTGATTGATATAAAGATTAATCACTTGGGTTTTCCTTCAAAGGGTCTGAAAATTGTCGCCCATCTTAGGCACCTTCGGCGAGGGGCGGACATTGCCCGCCCTTCTCGCCGCTACAAGATTTATCTGCTTCATGCCAACTTGGCAGCAGCTGCCTTATGGAACGTTGAATTGGCGAACTCGAAAGTCTTTACCGTGGGTGTCCCGTCGATCACGTTCGAAAGGGTCTTCAACACTTCCGGGTACGCCGTGCGGTTGTACGCCTCTGCATCTTCTTTGGTGTCCCAGAAGCTGTTGGCGATCGCTTCCGAGCGTTCGGGCGCGATAAAGGTAGTCTCATCGCGGAATCCTTTTTGTTTGCGCAGGGTCGGAATGATCTGATCCTCGACTATGCGGGTAAAGTCTGTAACCGAATTGGCCTTGAGCTTTAAAGTAACTTGTCGTCCAAACATTTTTTGCTCCTCGATTGGTTATGCTGTTGGCTTCAGGTGATCTGGAAGATCCCAGAGGAGCTGAGAAGGGAGTAAGCAAGACTCTATTCACAGACACCTTATGCTAACCACTGCTATATGTCAAGTATAGAATATATCTTATATAGACAATATTTGCCGTATGTGGTAAATAGTGGATGAGCGAGGTGCACATCATGATCGAGATTCGAGTAGAAGAGTTGCTGCAGACCCGCGGTCGGTCTTTCTATTGGCTCTCCAAACAGACGGGCATCAGTCACACCACGATGTGGCGCTTTAAGAAGGACAAGGCGCTCGGAATCAATTTCGAGACTCTGGAGAAACTATGTCAGGTGCTTGAGTGTCAACCTGGTGACGTGCTTTCGCTCACCAGGAAAAGCAAGATTCCGAAGCAGCCAAGCGCAAAGACAGTCAGAAACGGAGCACGCGGCGCCAAAACTGGATAACCCTTTGCAAGGACCCGCATGAAATGACCCAAGGGATTAACTGAGTTTGAGTACAACCGATGGTCCAGTCCAAAATCGAAATATTCACCGCAATGCTTGCCGGGCAGCCGGAGAACGCCATGATCTGGTACGGCCTCGCCAGTGAACAGGTCAAACTGGAGAAGTGGACTGAGGCGGCGAAGTCTTTGCTTCAAGTTGTGAATCTCAACCCGGATTACACGGCCGCCTATCAGATGCTGGGAACGGTCTTGGCTAAAATGGATGACCTTGACGGGGCACAACAGGCCTGGAGAGATGGCATCGAGGCTGCGGGCCGCACCGGCGCGTGGAAGGCCGGGCAACATATGCAGGCCTTGTTGTCGAGCATTGTCGGCTCTAAGGGGCTGTGTAGTAACTAGGGCATCTTCCACTGATCACTGCGCACCTGCTTCATCGTATTTGTCTCTTCGATGAGCAGCAGCAGCGGCCGCAGTATCCATGTATTCGTGGAATCTTACGACCTTACCATCATGTACTGTGAACACGTGGGCAAAGTCACCTCCGAACTCCCTGCCAGTGAATCTAACCCGCCAAGCGTAATGACCAAGAGCCACGACTTTGTCGCCCTCCGCGATAAATTCTCGTGGCTCAAAATGCTGAACCTCTTGAGTGTCAACGAGCGATGCGAAGAATTGTCCCATCTCTTCATGACCTCGACGTTTCCCCGCAAATGGCACATTCTCTATTTCCGGTAATTGCCATTCGATATCATCTGAAAGCTGATTGAGTAGAGCTTTGATGTCTCCACGCTTGAAATTCTCGTAGACATGTTGCACGAGGTTCGTGTTCTCTTTCTCGCTCATGATATGGTCCTTTCTCTATCCTGTTCGCACCCAAACCTCAGTCTGACATGCGGGGCAGCTTCTCTTTGCCTGACCTCGAGTCCTCTGAGACGATCAGCGGGTTCCTGTCAGCCTCAGCCTGTTAATCGAGCGATATCACTTCTGCTCCTGAACCGCACTGCCTTTTCCCGTCCATTCCTGTTACCGCAGTCACCTGAAAATCTGCCAAAGTGGACAATCAGGAAAGCGTGCCATGCGTATGGATACTCGACTCAGGGCACCACGGCTAACGCATTGGGGATTACTCCGCTGGGAACATTCTCCATAGTCATCTCAATCAAGCGGTCCACAACTGCTTTTACATCGCCTGTCTCGCGCCACACTCGAAGCTGCTCATCGGCCGAAGTGCCTCGCTCAAGAATTGTGTGAATGTGCTTGATCTCGTTGCGCGAGCGGAGGTCGTCAGTGACATCGTCAACGAACTCCAGTAGTTCACGAATGAGATCACGCACCGGCACTTCCTTCTCCTTACCGAAATCAATCATCTTACCGTCAAGGCCGTAACGCACGGCGCGCCATTTGTTCTCTTCGATCAGCATCTTGTGATGGAGCCGGAAGGTTAGATTTTGATCGAGCAGCTTATTAACCTTTGCGACCAGTGCCTGGAACAGGGCGGCGATGGCGATTGTGTCATCAACGCGCGTGGGAATATCGCAGATACGAAACTCAAGCGTTGGGAAGAACGGGTGCGGTCGCACATCCCAATAGATCTTTTTGCCATTGTCGATGCAGCCGGTTTTGATGAGCAGTTCGACGTAGCGTTGGAACGAACTGTACGAGTCGAAGTGGTCAGGGATGCCGGTGCGGGGAAACCTTGTGAAGACTTCCGAGCGGTAAGATTTCAACCCCGTGTGTACTCCTAGCCAGAAAGGGGATGAAGTAGATAGGGCGAGCACATGCGGCAGGGAATAACGTATGGCATTCATGATGTGAATCGCGCGCTCAGAATCCTTGACGCCCACATGGACGTGGAGGCCGAACGTTAGCAACGAGCGCGCGATCATCTGGTTCTCTTCTACGATCAGCTCGTAGCTCGCATTCTCGAAGATCTTCTGGTCCTGCCAGTGCGAGAATGGATGTGTGCCGGCGGCGACAATCTCCAGCCCCCTCTTTCGCACAAGTGTCGAGAGGATGCCTCGAAGCTTCGTGATATCGGTTCGAGCTTCCCGTATGTCTTTGCAGATTCCCGTGCCTACCTCGATCATCGACTGGATCATTTCCGGTTTGACTTGCTCACCCAACAGCATCCTGCCTTCTTCGAGAATTTCAGAGACATGCGAACGCAACTCGCGGGTACGCGGATCGACAATCTGAAACTCTTCTTCAATGCCGAGCGTGAATTGCTCAAACATACTCGACGCGGTTCTCACTTTTATCCATTCCCAGGGAGAAATTCAGGTAGCCTTGGAGTTGCACGAAGAGCAGTACCGGCTAAGGTGGTGCCGGGCTTTATCGTTCAGTCTGGTTTGGCTTGTCATGGTTTCTTGACCGCTCAAGTGCTTGTTAGTCGTGCCTGCCTTGTGACCATTTTTTGAACATTACCTGATGAGATCGGCGGGCGAATGCGCGGCGAGCGGATGCGGTTCCACCGTTGTGTGCAACTGAACCGTTCATCGGTATTCTGTCATCGGCCTGACCGCTTGAGAGCCATGGGTTTGCCAGCGCCCAACGTATCGCATCAACCGGTGCCTGTGTCACCGAATTCACGTTCGAAGCTTTTTCATTATGGATGCGCCGACCTCTAATGTTTTCCTGCGACTTCAAGCACACTTTGCGTATTTGCCTCCTTCATCCACGCAATTCTCAGTTGCTTTACTGTCACCTTGAGGGAGGGCGGTAAGAATAAGTGTGTGAAACCTATTTCCATTACGTGGGACCATCTCTGGTTTGAGCGGACTGTTCATTAGCAGGGCAAGTTGTGCGTGCTCTACCAAGTGACCACGGTTGAGATTGATTAATGGGTCGTTCACCAGCCAAAAGGCAACTTCGGCTGCGCCGCCTACAGGTACGATTTCCTTGAGCAAGCGAGCATCGAGCGCTACCGGTTTGAAAAGCAGCATTCCAACGTTACGCGAACGGGCGATCAAGGCGTCGTGGCTGCTGCGAAAAAGTGGCACACGAAAGCGTCCGTGATCGTCAAGGGCGAACCAGTCGCCGTTCGCGCGTTGCATGGCATAAATATCGCTCATAGAAGAGAACGCTAGGCTAAGCAATGTTGAGTTGTCTGTGCGCTAGACCGCATATAATCTCGAGTTGTCGCTATATGTATTTCGGATATGTGTGTTGTCGCACGGAAGGCTAACCTTTCCGGTTGTATGCTTACATTTTACGCAGCAAACAAGAACGAGGATTTCGAAACCGAACGAAAACAGTGATTAATGAAACAATGAGCCCAAACGGGAACCACCTGAATGAATAGAGAGAATGACCCACACCTGATCATCCTTGTAGTGGAGGATGTCGCAGAGACCCGCGACGGCATTGAAAAGTTGCTAAAGGCAGACGGGTATCGGGTGTTCGTAGCCAGAGATGAACGAGACGGAATAGAAAACGCCCAGCGACAGCGTCCCGATCTGATTCTTGTGAGTCTGGCGGGGTTACCGAGCGAGGTTATTGTCACCTCACGTCGTATCCGCGAACAGTCGGCGGTAGGGGAGGATGTGCCGGTTGTGGTTTTTTGCGTTGAAGAGATCGGTGAGGGTGACGAAGTCGCGATCGGCCGAAATGTATACATCACCCGGCCTGACAACTTCAATCAGTTGAGAAGTCTTCTCACTCGTCTGCTGCGGAAGACTCGCAAGGCTGCCTGAGGTCTAAATTGCAAAATCCAACTTACGGAAAGAAGATCATGTCCGCTAATAGCAAGACAGAGAAAACTTTTATCTTTAGGTTCATAGATGCATCATCAAAAGTTCTCTTAGAGTTGACGAATGCGACAGAGAAGACGCTAAAGTCCATCGAGATTTTGACTGTCTTTCTGAAGGACGAAAACACTCCGGGAGGAGGTCCTTCGCAAGCTCACATTAGATTCGAACCGGTGAGGTCTATGCAACCAAGAGAGAAGGCCGTTTTGTCTCACAGAACCTGGATTAATGGAAGGCCGGCAGATCCGGATTGCGATCAGCTGGAACGACTTAAAGTCATAGAAGGTGAAGTCACCCCCTATGTGCTGGATATTTCCTGGGAAGACGCAGAAGGCAAGACGCGTTTTCAACGGATACCGGTCGGCCACTGAGCAGGTAATGAATTATTCATGGTGTATCCGGAATTAGAAGAGAAACTGCAACATAGCAGGTGCGCTCTGAAAGGTGCGACCAGTGAAAACATCATCGAGCTTTGCAAACAATACCTTGCGTTACTCGCGGACTACCGCAGTCAGCTCTACAAATTGCAAGGCACATCCGGTATCCACCAACAGTCACTGTCGTTTTCATCACGAGAAGACGTTAGTGAGACCAGGAAAGTTGTGCGCGCGGCGATAGAAAATACCACGCAAGAACGCAACAGAACTGAGCTGCTCCTCCTCTCGTTTACCACTGTTAGCGGCTATGAGGCAGTTGTGGTATTCAACAGGCTAAAATATATGGGCCATGTTGATTGGGAACTAAGGGCGAGCGGGGTTAAGTTTAGTGACGGCACTGATCGCGATCTATTGACAATCCAGGAAGCCGTTGACATTGCCGGACTGCTTCGACGCGAGGAACATGTAGCGGCGCAAGCGTTCAAACAAGAGTCAAAGCCGGTGACACCTTGAGGAAAAGATGAGGATACAGGCTGGGTTGAGATCACGTTCTGAGCATCTGGTGGGCACTCTGCGCGTCGGCGCGGTTAATAACCAAACGAACGCCTGCACTTCGCTGCAGCTGAGGCTCCATACCTCCAGCATCATCTTTGAATACGAAGGCCGTTATTCCTCCTTCTTGGAGCACTTGTTGCGCCATTCCAGCATCAATTTCATTGGTAAAAACCCTAAGAACGACCACTTCTTCTGACATAAGTTTTGTTCCCCGATATCCTTTGCTATGCAGGATTGCGGATCGGAATTTCTCTGATTCAAGACCCGGCGTTGGTCCTGATTGTATCTTCTCGTTATTCCAGCGACGATCCGCGGTTTAAGAGATGCGCAAAATGGTTGCGCGCTTCCTGGGCATGAACGCGACGGTGGCGCAACTCCGCAAAGACTAAATGAGGCACCTCTTGAGCCGTTGGTTGTTGGAACGACCCTTTCGGGTTTTCCAGACGGCCGTCTGCCTCCCTTACAAAGATCAGCTTCATCTCCTCGGCCACTTCGGCACGGCATGAGTTATAGGCTTCCACCTCAATCTCCGTTGATTAGTGCGTCACTTAAACAGACTGTTGAAGCCTCGCAGCGATTCGACGCGACGCTTTTGAAATTCACTGACCCACAACTGAATCGCCGTAGACCATCTGGTTTCGCCAGCGGGAGACTGGACTTGGGGAGGAATCCGCGCAACTTTACTTTTCTTTTTCTTAATGAGTTTGACTCGTGGCTCTGTGTTCACTTCTTCTTCTGCAGAAACTGGTGTCTTCATCGTTGCCTACTCCGAAAACTCGGGGGCGGGTTCGATGACATTGTTGCCTCCCGATTCAGCGATAATTGTTCTCATGATAGCTTAGGGCGAAAGTGGCGATCTGTGCGCTTACCCACATATACACACATATAAGAGCACACTTTAATGGGCGTTCAGATCAGTCCGCCTTGGCCGATTCGAACAAGCCTGTTTTACCCCATGCCGTTGTGACGGTTTCGGCTTATATGTGCGCTAACGCACAGATGGGCCTCCTAACCTGTGTTAAGAGTTCATATACGGCAGAAACATTATGCTAGCCAGCTTCTTGTGCCGTCCGTCCTCTTAGTGCCCCGACGAACCAGAGCCTCAAACAAAACCGAGTTATGTCACTTGAAATCTGGATGGTCGATACCCTGCACAACGAGACCAACAACACGACGCAATCGGAGCGAACGCGCTCCGGGCTTCAGACTTCAGAAAATCGTTACAGGCGGCTCTTCGAAGCCGCACGAGACGGGATACTTATTCTTAATGCCGTCAATCTGAAGATCATCGACGTGAATCCATTTATGATGGAGTTATTGGGTTACTCACGCGATGAATTTCTGGGGAAGGAGCTTTGG
>DATBSH010000361.1:0-4137 GCA_036559885.1 Pyrinomonadaceae bacterium | reverse complement strand
GGAGGGTCTACCTCGTCAAATGGGGGTTTGACTATTAGAGAGTACATTTTATGCAACTGCGTATTCAAGACATTTATTGAGATAGGCGTGGGATTCGTTGGCTTTGCCTCAAAAGTCGATTTCGGTGGTAACGAGTTCGTGTTTAGTTCGTGTGAGTTCGTGGATCGTTCCTTTTGTCCAGAAAACTAGAGACGATCCACGAAGTCACACTAACCAACACGAACCAAAACACTCCTGCCTCGAGCTAGATCCGACTTTTGAGGCAAAGCTGCACGGCACGACAAGCTGAAGCATATCGGACACTGGGTTGACTCTTTCCTGTTAGCTTGAATCTTCTGCACGGCACGACAAGCTGAAGCATATCGGACATTTGCAATCTATTACGTCCCTCTTCTGCGACTGAAAGCTGCATACGCCAACTTCTTGCGACTCATTTTGTCATGGAGCCGGTCCTTTAAAGAGCTCGCGACTTCTTCAAGCGAGGCACACTCTTGCATTACTGATGGCACCGAGATGAAATTCGCACACGCTTGACGAGTCGCACTCAGGGCAGTACCCAACACAGCCTCAGCCCCGGAGTAGTCTCCCTGATCCATTCGCTTCATCGCTTCGTTTCGCGCCCGCGCGTTCATCAAAAACTGCACAGCCTTAATGACCTCCTCATTCAACGGACTGCGATCCACCTCTGAGCGAGTAGCGAATTCAACTGTGTGCGCTTGTTTCAACACTTCTGCGTTCTTCATCTCCTGCGGAGTGAAGCCAAGCCGCAAATCGAGCAGACGCATCTGAGTGCCAACTTCCTCCGCTCCAACCTTTAATTGCACAACTACATCGAGCGGCGAACCAGCCTGCAGGTTCGGCAATCGATAACGTCCCGTTTCCGTCAACTCAAAGTCATTAAGCACATCGACGATGCGAACACCATCTGTCGGAATTAGCGACAACGACACTGTGTGAGCAAACTGCGCAATCAGACCTTCGAGTTCGATCTGAAAAATGTGTTGCATATCTTGAGGCTCTACCACATGCCACGCATTGCCGCCGCCGGACTGGGCCATCGGCATCAGAAGGTCTTCGTTAAAATCGGCGCCAATGCCAATCGTCGATGTACTGACTCCTCGCTGGCAGAGACCCATGGCCTGCGTGACAATCTCATCCGTATTGGTGATGCCAACATTTGCGAGTCCGTCAGTTATGAGCACAACGCGATTGATGCCCTGATCGAGCAGCCGTTCGCTAACAGTCAAACCGCCGCGCACCCATGCTTCATGCAAAGCAGTGGAGCCCCGCGCGTTAACACGCGAGATCAGGTCCTTCATCGACTGCTTATTCGTCACCGGCTCACTGGGAAACAACACCTCGATATGATCATCAAACGTGACAACACTGAGCCGGTCAGTCGGTAGCATCTGGTCGACACAAAACATGGCCGCTTCACGTGCGCGGACCATCTTCTGGCCTTCCATCGACCCGGAACGATCCAGCACCAGACTGAGATTCAGATCAGGACGCCCCTTCCAATCAGGACGACGAGATAAATCAAGCTTTGGGGTTGGTGGTGTAATGCGAATCAGAACATCCACGGTTTGCTCTCGCCCCGCCTCCAGCTTCGCGTGTGTGGTGAAAAACTCTACCTTCGGGTATTCCTGCGTCATGGTCTATCTCTCCTTCTCTCCGCGTAATCTGCGTAATCTGTGAATGGCCTTTTCCAGCAAGCTTCTGCTTCTCGCACTTGTCGCCGGCGGCGCGTAATCAGAGCGGATGTGGAGTTCCAGCCCAGGCTCGATCTCGACTCTCTGCCACGATCGCTCCGTCTCCTCCCGCTCTTCCTCCTGCCCCTGCCTACTGCTCCTGCTCCTGCCTGACGGAGCAGCTGCCCGCATAGACATCTGCTTTGAACTCTTTGCTGCGAGATCCACGGTCGTCGACGGCGCTAACAATGACTCGAGATACCGCTTGGCTTCGTTCTTTCTTGCCGGACCTCCGGCACCAAGAAGAGTCTCGAGTTCCTGCTCGCTTTTTCCTGCTACCAACTCCCGTATCTTTCGAATCGGCAGATGCTCGGCCTGTAACTTCTTAACCGTGACCAGTTGCAATAAATTCAGGTATCCAAACACCGACGCCGTCCCTTGTTTTTCTTCTGGCGCCTGAACCAATCCCTCAGCGAGGTAGTAGCGAATAGTGCGTTCATCTGGAACGTTAGTGACGGTCCCTCGTTCCTGCTCCAGATCCATGGCTGAGAGTATTTGCCCACCTGTCCGCGCAAACTCGGGCAATCCCACATACTTGCGCCCTTTTTCTCTCAACACCGGATGCGCCATGCGCGGCATATTACTCCTGCCAGTATTTACTGTCAACAGTAGCTGATGTTCGATACGCTTCAATTTAGAGCACCACCCGAGGAACCTATAAGTTGCGGTTGGAACCACAGAGGACTAGAATCCGCCCGAATCAACCCACAACTAATTCTTTGGAGGATGACATGAAAGCAAAAACGATCGTGTTAACTCTTGCCATCGTGTTTGTCGCCGCCTCGATATATGTAGTCGCCAATCCGCAGCTCGCCGCTGTCAAACTACACATGGGCACGTGGAAGCTGAATGAGTCGAAATCAAAGGTTCCGGCTGGGGCGGTTAAGAACAACACAGTGGTTTACGAAGCCTCGGGCGACAACATAAAAGTCACCGTAGATGGCGTCGACGCTAGTGGCAGCGCCATTCACAGTGAATGGACTGGAAAGTTTGATGGCAAGGATTACCCCGTGACAGGTGATCCGCAAGCAGATATGCGTGCGTACCGGCGGGTTAATGCTCGCACGTTGACGTTTACGAACAAGAAAGGCGGTAAGGCCACAGTCACTGGTCGCGTTGTGGTGTCGCGCGATGGCAAGTCACGCACCGTGACCACAACAGCAACTGACGCACAAGGCAAGAAGATCACCAGCACCACGGTCTACGACAAACAATAGACAGTCAGGAAGGGTGTCAAAGCTAAGACTTGAACTGCATGGTGCCATCATCCACTCGACCGTAACGCATCATCGAAAGATCTTTCATATAGTTCTGGTGCAAGCGCCAGGGCGTCTTCGATCCCTGATGCGGGAGCATGTGCAGCGCACGCAGGACGTACCCGGATGTGAAGTCGATCACCGGCTCCTCGCGGATGTCGGGGTCGTTCACGCGCGGCGTGCACACCTCATAGTCGTGGTGGTCCATGTGGTTCAGAAGCCGGCAGACGTACTCGGAGGTAAGGTCGCATTTCAAAGTCCACGACGCGTTCGTGTAGCCAATAGCGAAGGCGAGGTTAGGTACATCGCTAAACATCATTCCCTTGTAGACAAGCGTCTTCGGTAAATTCACGGGCGCGCCATCCACGACGAGTTGCATCCCACTGATTAGCTTAAGTTGGAGTCCAGTCGCCGTCACGATGATGTCGGCGTCGAGTTCCTGGCCAGACTTGAGCAAGAGCCCACGTTCGTTGAACGTCTCGATGTGGTCGGTCACCACTGACACGCGCCCTTCACGTATGGTGCGAAAGAAGTCGGCGTCCGGGGCGATGCACAGGCGCTGGTCCCAAGGGTTGTACGGCGGCGTGAAATGCTTTGAGTCATACTCCTCTCTCAGGTGTTTGCGCACACCTCTCGCCACCATCCACTTGAAAAGTTCGGGCCTCTTTCGCGCAAGGTTGTAAAAGAACGTTGTGACCAGCACGTTCTTCCAGCGCGTGAGCACGTATGCGGCGCGGTCAGGTAGACAACGTCGTAGTAAGTTCGCCACATTGTCTTGTGAGGGGCGCATGACGACATAGCTTGGGGAGCGCTGAAGCATCGTGACGTGCGCCGCGCGTTCGGCGATCGCGGGCACGAGCGTGATGGCCGTTGCGCCGCTGCCAATGACGACGATGCGTTTGTTCGCGTAGTCGAGGTCGTTGGGCCACTTCTGCGGGTGCACGATTGTTCCGCGGAAGCGTTCGACGCCGGGCCACTCCGGCGTGTATCCGTTTTCGTAGTCGTAGTAGCCGGTGCACAGGTAGAGGAACTTGCACGTGAGTTTTTGTTTTTGAGATCTGAGATCTGAAGTTTGAGATTCTGCCGCTTGCCCGTCACCGTGTCCCCGCGTCCGCGTGTCCCCGTGTCTG
>DATBSH010000360.1:0-5769 GCA_036559885.1 Pyrinomonadaceae bacterium | reverse complement strand
AAGACGCGTTTACACCGAGCCCGTGCCCCTTACATCCGCACGACGATGAGTTCAGTACATTCTGTTACCTGCGCCTAAGGGTTAGGGGTGATTTGCCGAAGGCGGGAGACGATCTCACTCAACCTTGTAAGTCGGTGTATTGCATAAGATCCGCCCAACGCCTTGCCTAGCAGAATTTGCGGATCGTCTCGCTGTTACTCCTAATTCTCCTTAGTCTCTCTGTTGTCGTCTTATCATAGACACCAAACAGACACCAAAAACATGTTTCACCAAGACAGGGGGATAGTAGCCATCTGTCAAAGCGTCACTTGATCTTCTTCGCCGGAAACATTCGCGTACCGCGCTGCATTTTGACTTGGATCACCTGGCCTTTGTCGTTCCTGACGAAGGTGAACGTCGCGTCCGCGTCCTTTACGAAAAATGTGGTTTCCGACTCTGGAAACATTTCTGACTTAGGCTGATCAATCATGCTCTGGGGTGTAGGTATCGGCATTGCCCGACTAAAGAGCTTGTCTCCTTCTCTGGTCACGAAGAGGATGAATCCGGGAGCAATCTCATACTCACCAAGATATGAGTCATAGATTGTGGGATCAACTTTGGCGATGACTCTCTCTCGGGGATGAAAATCGGGCCAGCCATATTCGGCGGCGACACTGCGCATAATCTCCGTCGTTAACTCCGCGCCATTTTCTCCATTCGTCATCACGACGACACCTCGACCTGAATTCATGTAGGCCAGCATGCGGGATTTGTAGCCCACATTGCTGCCCCCGAAACCGAATCGCGCCGAGTCATCTTTTCCGTCGACCAACCAGCCCAGGGCTACGTTTTCCATCTCAGGGGTCAACATCTGATTAATACTCTTCGTAGAGAGGATTTTATTGGATTTTCCAAGTCTCGCTTTCTGAACTTCAATCAAGAGGCGAGCGAGATCTGTCGGCGTGGTCCACAAACCATCGGGAGCTAGTTCAGGAAGGACGAACCACTTGCCGATTATCTCTTTGCCATCAGGCAAATGGCCGGCGGCTGCGTTGGCAGCCAGAGCCGGCGAAAGCGGTTGTTGAAGAGTGCTGTGGGTCATCCCAAGCTTTTCCAGGATCATCTTCTGCATCAGCTCTGCAAAAGACTTGCCGGTCACATCCATGATCAGTTGCGCCAAGATCACATAGCCACCACCCGAGTAAAGAAACTTGGTTCCGGGCTTCAGTTCGACACGAATCGGATTAGAGTTGGCGGGCTTCTCGCCATCCAGTATCTGTCGGAAGGTCGGCAGTGGCTTATCGACCGGGTAGCCGATGAAACCTGGGTTGGATACACCCGCCGTGTGCGACAGCAGACGTCGAACCGTTACCTTCTGATCTTTGGTGAACTCGTTGTCGGGAACTTTCCAGGAAACCAACCACTTATTCACATCGCTATCAAGATCGAGCTTGCCTTGTTCGACCAGCCGCAAGACCAGCATGGCCGTGAGCGACTTGGTGTTCGAGGCCGCTTGAAAAAGCGTCTCCGGCGTCACTGGTTCCTTGTCGCCGGCTTCGAGGACACCATAGCCGCGCGCCCATTCAATTCGGCCCTCGTTAATCACGGCAATGCTGACTCCGGGTGTTTTGTAAAACCGCATACGATCGGCGAGCGTCATCTTTGCCGGCGTCTCGCCCTTTAGCACGGCGGGTGGCAGCAGTCCGTTCTCGACCCTATCAATTCGCGAGGCGATGACACCCGTGCCCGCGGATTGCCCCAGAACCGATCTTTGCCCGTCAGGAGCTAACGTCCAGACAGTGGAAACTTGGATCGCCCATATCGAAAACAACACGATGCCCTTCTGCCTGAACATGATCTTCATAGCAGCCTCCAAAATAAAATTTGTTAACGTTTCGTGGGAGTCTTAGCGATCAATCTCAAGTAAAAACTTGATGGGCTTTTTGGTGGCTCACGGCTCACTGCTCACAGATACCTGCTTGTTTCCGGTGGACCAGATCCAATGCACGGCGAACCAGAACAGAAAGCTAACCACATACCCGATTAGCACGCCGCCGATTTTAAAAGTTGGATCGACTCGGCCGCCGATAATTACAGCCGCAAGCAACAACACACCGTGAACTAACAGTAAGGTCCAAAGAGCGATTCGTAGGGGATTGAAACGACTGGTCATCATCAGGAGGAAAATGATGACGTTGGCGACGATTCCAGTCGTTACCAGTGCATCCAGCACCCGACCGAATGTAAGGATCATCGAAACCTCGTTCTTTCGCCCGTAAGAGAGTAGGAAAAAGGCGCCAATAACTATTGCGAGACAGACAAGTAGTGCTGCAATGTCTTTGCCTAGCTTGCTCATGATCGAGTTGTCCTTTCGGAAGTGATCCCAACGTTCGCGGGGCGCGGATCGGGCGACATCGAAAAACGTGTGAAGCCACAAGCGCACGAGCCCCAATGATCCCCTGCTGCGAATCTCAGCCCGGCGACAATCGCGAAAGACCTGAGTCATGAGAAACCCGTACTCACGCCGAAAATCTCGCGGATAGGCCCACAGCATTAGTTGGAATGTTTTTTGGGAAACCTTCATGGCGTTTTGGCTTCAGTTGCGCGGTTTTGGAATCAGTCGCTTTCGCTGCGCCACGGAAACCATTCTTGAAATTCGTTGCACTTCCGCTTTCAGCACGCGCTGGCCAAAATCCGTCAATCGATAATAGCGCCGGCGCTCGTCATCCAAGGCCGCGTCGGGACGTTCATCAGCTTCGACAATCAAGCCGTCGTTGAGCAATCTTTTGATCGCGCCATACAGCGTGCCGGGACCCAGACGAATTTGACCAGCTGTGTGCTCCGACACTTCCTGCATAATTCCATAACCGTGCAGATCACCGTCAGACAACGCCAACAGGATGTGAAACACTGATGGTCTCAGCGGCAGTAATTTTTCCGGATCTGGTCTTTGCTTTGCCATTAGGAACTCAGGTATATCGGTGTGCGCTATATCGAGACGCGATATAATACGAGTGGGCATGGTTCCTGTCAACGACTTTTTTTTCAGTGCTGACTACTAACTTTGCGACAAGTTTCCGATCTGAGATCGCCTCTTCTTTATGGTCGTGGTCGCGACGGCGAAGTTATTCGGTGCGGTATGCAGCGCGCAAGGAACCGCGCTTCATAGTTGAGAAAGGTGGCCGAAGATGAGGCAAAGAAGAGGGACTCACGTGATCGGACCTAGCATTACCTAACTTGCTTTGGCTAACTACTACTTGGTCGTGCGCAGTAACATTCGGTAAGTACCAGCAAATCGGGCTTAAAATCCGTTGGTAATGGGGGGTGATCCAGGAATCGAGGAACAAGGATCTACTGGACCAAAAAATAGACACCAAGGAACCTTGTCTCGACCTACACAATACTGTATAGAAGCAATACTTGGTGTCTATATATTGCGATGGAATCGAGTTCCAGATTCGGCACCAAATGCAAGTCGTTGATTGTAAAGAGAGTTATAAAGGGATGGTGCCGAAGGGGGACTCGATCTCTGCGCTTCAGCTAAGCGCTTATAACTGAAGTAATTACGCGTAACCACCTTCGGCCAAAGAATTTAGATCTCGTCTCTCAAATACTCAGGATTCTCTTTAGTCTCACGGGTGCTCTCCTATTATAGACACCAAACAGACACCAAAAATCGTTTGGCTAGGATGAAACTCTGTTGCCTTTTGCCTTGATTCGGCAAAGGCAGCTTTTAACCAGTGGGTCGCAGGTTCGAGTCCTGCTCGGCTCACCATTACTCTAAACAAACGTTTCGCTTTACCGGGATTCTTAGAATTGACGTAGCGTTGACCAACCAGCTGAAATGGGTAAGTCGTAGTTTTCTCCACTAATCTGACCACTATCTTCAAAGACTTGCGCTCGCCTAGGTTAAGTCTAGACCACGAAGAGTTGAATAGCCCGTACCCAAAGTGCGATAAATAGAATAGTCAATCCGACCGCCTCGACTTGTCCGGGAGACGTTATGCGCCTGGCTCCAGCGAAAGCGAAGACTATCTCGAGTTGTCTCGCTTTATTCATCGGCCTGCTCGTGACCGTTTGTGGTGGAGTCCGAGCGGAACAGTTGCCACTGAAGGTTTATACAACCGCTGACGGACTACCCCGCGATTACATCTCTCGCATCATTCGTGATTCGCATGGATTCCTCTGGTTTTGTACGCCCGAGGGTTTATCGCGATTCAATGGCTACGACTTCGTGAATTACGGGATCGAGCATGGCTTGCCGAGCGCGTCCGTAAGAGATCTGCTCGAACTTGCGGATGGAACTTACCTGATTGCCACCGACAAGGGCGTGAGTCTGTTCAATCCCGCCGCCTCCTTGCAGATTAAGGCCAACGATGAACGATCCATTCCCCACCCGAAGTTTGTCTTCCTTAGTCCGAGCGATAACGAGCGCGCTCTCAGCGTTAATCTACTTCAACAAGAGCGAGCGGGCGTTGTTTGGTGCGCGACGGACGCCGGCCTCTACCGGTTGGAACTGGTGCAGAACAAGTGGACATTTTCTTTTGTGGATATTGGGCTACCCACAGACAATGCGGACTCAACAAGCGTATGGACGATTCTCAAAGATCGGCGGGACGACACGTTGTGGATTGGCACTCAGGCCGGTCTCTATCGACGGTTTCCCGAGGGCCGCATCGAAAGGTACACAAGGCAACACGGTTTAGCGTTCAACGACGTGCGTGCACTCCTCGAAGATCGTGACGGCCGCATTTGGGTGGGAACGACGTTGGGCTTGTGCCAACTTGTGGCGGAACCCAATCAGCAACGGCCAATAGTGGCACGTGTTTTTACGGTGCGGGATGGACTCGCACACAACTTTATCACTTCATTACTTCTGTCCGGTGACGGAAGACTATTGGCCGGAACGGCAGGCGGGCTGAGCGAATTCATACCGACGACGAGTGACAACCATCACGCATTTCGAAGTTATACAACAGCGCAAGGCTTGACTGATAAGCACATTACAACGCTTATGGAGGACCGGGCCAGAAATCTTTGGCTGGGTACGGAGAGCGGCGGTGCCATGAAGATGGCCCATAATGGCTTCGTTACCTACAGGGAAGAGGATGGTCTGAGCAGCGGACGCATTGCGTCTATCTTCGAGAATAACGCGGGCGAGCTTTTCGTCATTAGCGGCCAAGGTCTTATTCATCGGTTCGAAGGGCGAAACTTCATCGTCACAAAGCCCGGCCTACCGAAACGTATCAAAGATCCGGGCTGGGGTTGGAATCAGATCGCCTTTCAAGATCGAAACAGAGAATGGTGGGTCCCTACGAGTCAGGGTCTTTGCCGCTTTGATAAGGTTAGCAAGCTCGAGGACCTTGCTGACGCGCGTCCGAAAGCGATCTACACCACGCGTGATGGTCTTTCTGGCGATCAGATCTTTCGCCTTTATGAAGACACACACGGCGACATCTGGATCGCTACACTTGATAATCCTCAATCAACACTCACCAGGTGGGAGCGGTCTACAGAAACTTTCCATCGCTTTACAACCGCCGATGGTTTGCCGCCGCATGCCCCGACAGTTTTTCGCGAAGATCGCGCCGGTAACCTCTGGATCGGTTTCTACGCGGGTGGATTGAGCCGCTACACATCAGGTCGCTTCAAGCCGTTCGCAGGAGACGACAATCTACCGTCAGGTATGGTCCGCGACATTTATTTAGATCAGAAAGGCCGCCTCTGGGTGGCAACCAACCGCGGTGGACTGGCGCGGATTGATGATCCGACGGGTGAGCGCCTGAACTT
>DATBSH010000359.1:0-7704 GCA_036559885.1 Pyrinomonadaceae bacterium | reverse complement strand
CCCCAACGCCTTACCTCGACATTCTCCGCTTCGCCTTTGCCGACCGGAACGTCTTCCGCAGGAAGATTGGGAAGCGAGACCAGAAGATCCCGCATGCTGGTTTCAGCTCGGTCGCGCAACTGGTCCAGCTCGGCTATGCGTTCCTTAAGCTCGTTCACCTCTTTGCGACGCCCCTCGGCTTCGTCACGTTTGCCTTCCTTCATCAAGGCGCCAATTTCACGGCTGGCGGCATTGCGTTGTGCGTTGAGTTGGTCTGACTCGGCAATAGTTCGCCGGCGTTCAGCGTCAGCTTCGGCAAAACTATCCAAGGCCTCCGGCGCGACACCGCGCGCCTGCAATCCGGCGCGCACCTTCTCGAGATTTTCCCGCACGTAGTTAAGATCAAGCATTTGTTGTCCCGGCAATCGTCTATCAGAACGATTACGTTTGGTTGATTTTCTACCCTATCGTGGCCCGCGATTGTAGCTGAGTGAGCCGGGGGATGCACATTCCTCCGTCCTCGTGATCTTCCTTTTTTCTGCTCTGCCGTCTGATGTGAGGAAGTGCTGTGCCCTTCCGTCAAACCTCTAACCAACCTGGGCGCGAGCCCCGATTGATTCGCTTAGTCCTGATTCGGTCTCGCATCAGTGAAAACTGTTCTATCTTCCCGATTTCAGGATGATGCGAAGGACGACACTTGAAATATCCGTTAGCAAGAGGCATAAAGAACAGCCTGGGCTTCTGAATCCGCGTTTTTCTTTGCGTAACTTTGCGAATCCTTTGCGCTCTTTGCGTCGGATTCCTGACGCGATAAAGCTCAGGCAACAATTCTTCAACGCAAAGATGGCAAAGGATTCGCAAAGTTACGCAAAGAACTAGAGGTGGTTAACGACTCCCCCACGCTACCGAGCATTTGGAGACAATTCATGAAGATCACTACTGCAGCCGTCTTGCTGTTCAGCGCGTTCATTGCTTGCCTGGCGCAGGCGCCCGCGTCTGAACGCCAACAATTCATCCGAGTCGAATCGCCGTTAGTTGCTTTGGTCCATGTGCGCGTGATCGATGGAACCGGCGCCGCGCCACGCGACGATCAGACCATCGTTATCGCTGACGGAAAGATCCAATCGGTGGGCCCGAGCACGACTGCGAGTGTGCCGACCAACGCCCAGATACTCGATCTCAAAGACTACACGGTCCTGCCTGGCCTCGTAGGAATGCATAACCACATGTTCTTTCCCATGGGAGGTTCGCCGCCGATGTACTCGAACATGGGCAGCAGCTTTCCGCGACTCTATCTCGCGCTTGGCGTTACCACCATTCGCACTACCGGCAGCGTGGCGCCGTTTACTGACCTGGAAATCAAGAAGCTGATTGACTCCGGCCGCATGATTGGTCCGAAAATGCACATCACCGGGCCATACCTGGAAGGCCGTGGCTCCTTTACGCCAGTGATGCACGAGCTGACCGGGGCTGATGACGCGCGCCGCATGGTGAACTTCTGGGCTGATGAAGGCGCGACCTCCTTCAAAGCGTACATGAACATCACGCGCGACGAGTTGCGCGCTGCTGTTGAAGAAGCGCACAAACGTGGGCTGAAAGTGACGGGTCACCTTTGCTCGATCGGGTATCGTGAAGCGGCGGAAATCGGCATTGATGATCTGGAGCACGGTTTGTTCGCAGATTCGGAGTTCGTTCCGGACAAAAAACCTGATCAGTGCCCGGGCGCTGCAGTTTCCACCAGCCTGCGCCAACTGGATTTGAACAGCGCCGGCGCTCAGGAAACCATTCGCACGCTCGTGGCGAAGAAAGTGGCAATCACATCCACGCTGCCGGTTTTCGAAGCCGCCGGCGCGCCCTTAACGCAAAATGGGATCGGAGCGGCCAGTGCACTTATGAACCCACGGGTATTTAGCGTGATGTCAACGGACGCGCGTGTGCGTTATTTGACGGCGCGAGCGCGCGTCTCTTCGACTTCGGACTACACGGCGTTGTTGCGCAAGGCAATGGATTTTGAACGCGCCTTTGTTCAGGCCGGCGGATTATTGCTCGCCGGACTCGACCCGACAGGAAACGGCGGCGTCGTGGCCGGTTTTGGCGACCTGCGCGAAGTCGAGTTATTGGTTGAAGCCGGCTTCACCCCGCTGGAGGCAATCAAGATCGCCAGCTTTAACGGCGCAAAGTTTCTCGGAGAGGACTCGCGCATTGGCTCCATTGCTGCTGGCAAACAGGCTGACTTAATGGTTGTGAAAGGAAATCCTGCGGCGAGTATTGCAGATATTGAAAAGGTAGAAATCGTCTTCAAAGACGGCGTCGGCTACGACACCGAGAAATTGATCCAATCGGTGCAAGGGCTGGTTGGAATCCGGTAGGGTCTTCGGTAGCCCTCAAAGTTAATTGGCAGCGAATCGTGAGCGGGGGCAAGCCCACCTTCCCAACCTGCAAATTTCTGTTAATTGAGTGGGATTCTTGAACAGCAGTGAAAACTGCCGGTTCAAAAGTTTTGAGTTACACACCAAAACAATACAAGGCACTGCGAGTTCTGATGTAAATCCTTCCATCTGCAATCGCCGGGGTCGCAAAGCACTCGTCATCTAGCTCGTTCACCTTCAGCACCTCCCAATCTCCAGCGGCCTTCAACACCGACACTGCCCCTCCCTCACCGATCAAAAAAACTTTGCCGTCGGCGGCAACCGGTGAAGAAAAATACTTATCGATCGCACCATGAAGCCGTCCTTGTTTGATTACATTACCGGTTGCCGGATCGAACGAGATCAGAATCCCACTATCGTTGATCATGTACAGCACGCCTTTGTACAGAAGCGTCGAAGGCACCTGGGGCACCGGTTTCGAGTAGCGCCAACGAATCGCGGTCGAGGTCTGATCTCCCTTCCCTCCAAGCTTGATTGCAAGCAGACCATTCTCTGAAGCCATCATCGCGCGGAAGACTTCCCAATCTCTGTCATTCAACTTCTGGTCGCGATCCATATCAAAGGCTTCAAACGCGGCGTCCAACATTTTGTCCATCGGCTCCGCGCCGGAGACTTCTGACTTTGCAATCTGCCGATCACCATTCTTATCGTAACGTGGCAGCGCCTCGGCGAAGGAAATCGTCTTGACTTGTTGTCCGGGTTGATTTGTCGGGAAGCCCCAGCCGTTGATGTAAAGGTATTCCCCATCGTTGCTGGCAATTGATTTCATCTCGCATGCCAGACCGCGAACCCACCAGACTCTTTTGCCATCCGCCACCGAGTAGGCCGAGAGCTGGAACGATTCGGGAATGACAATCTGCTTCGGACCGTCTTTTGGTTGGTAGATGATTGGTGTCGAGTAACCCGAGATGACAACGGGACGGTCAACCTTCCAACGCAGCCTCCCGCTGTTCTTGTCGACTGCGATCAGGTACGAGCTGGGGCTGTCCTGATCGACCGGCAGGATTACCTTGTCATCGACCAGGATGGGCGACGCTCCAAACCCATAGAACATATTGAACGGACCGAATGGATGCCGCCATCGTTCTTTGCCGGCAGCGTCGTAAGAAACCAACCCAAACTCCTGGAAGAAAACATAAACATTGGAGCCGTCGGTCACTGGACTCGGGGAAGCGGGACCGTTGACATTTTGTAAACGGCCCACGCGTAGCCGTGGAACTTCGCGCTGCCAAAGAAGCCTTCCCGTTTGCCGGTCGAGACAAATGACCAGGAGTCGATAGTCGTTCTTCTCGTCTCGGGAAATTTTCTGTTCGGTACTTGGGCCTTGTTTGATCTTTTCTGACTTCGGTCTACGGCCGGTCACCGGCTGTCTGTATTTCTCATACGCAGTGATGAAGACACGATCCCGTGTCAGCACCGGTGAAGAATGGCCAGGTGGCAGAGCTGTTTTCCAAATTACATTCTTTCGTGGTCCAAAATCGACCGGTAGGCCTCTCGCCGCTGAAACTCCACTCCCATTTGGTCCGCGAAACTGCGGCCAGTCTTCAGCCACCGCTCGCGTCAACGGAAGAACTGCAATCAACAACGCGAACGATAAGACAAGGATCTTATTCCGTGGCTTCGACGTTTTGACAGGAGGGGAAAGTTCCTTTTTGCGCATGGTAGAGATCCTTTGAGAGGTATTAGTTCGAAGGCGATTCTAATGGAATGGATGTCGAAAACAAATTGTAGGGGCGGCACTCCGTGGCCGCCCCTCGTCACGGTATCACTTACCCTCCAGGCGTGTGACAATCAACGAAGGGGTGGCCACAGAGTGCCACCCCTACAAAGGATTACCTTCCGCTGTCCATGTGCCAGCCGGGGTTGACCCACTGGCCTTTGCGCATTACGAAGACCTCGGTCACACGGCCGGACTGGTTGATGTGCCGACCATCGGCTTCCAATTCATAAGCATAGTTTGAGTACACGACCGCAGTGTTACCGTAGACCTGAATCTCGGTTTTCGGAAATTCAAGTTTGATAAGCTTGCCGCCGCTCTTGGCGAACTGTGACGAACCCTCCAGCACGTTTTGGCGGTTTGACCAGTTGTTACCGTCGCCGGCTTCAATGGTTACAGTGTCTTCTGGAACTAGTTTCTCCAGTGTGGCGCGATCGCCCGCGAAGTAAGCACGCCAGACAGCTTCGCGCGCCTCCAGCAGACCTTTCTTCATTTGCTCCGGCAATGGGCGTCGCGTCGCCAGCTGCTCCTCCAGGGACTCGGGATGGAGCGCCGTGTCGCTGCCGTTCTGGATCCAATGGCCGTCCTGTTTCGTATAGAAGTCGCAAATGCGGAGCGCGCGATGAAACGGACCGTTGGGCGTGAGTGACTCGAGATCGGCGACGAAGCAAACAAAGGCCGCATCACCTTTGAAGATCATGTCAAACTCGCGCATCTTGTAGCTTTTCATCCCGTAAGGACTCTTCGGATCGACGTAGTTGTAGTCCATGTAGCCTTCGATGCCTTTGATCATCGTGCGCGAACCTTCCAAGTAGCCGAGCCAGTTGTCGGCGTGCGTCGCACGCAATGCGGCGGCGTCCTTCTTGATAAAGGCCTGGAAGATGCTGTCGATGTGCGCGCGAATGGCCTCGCGATCGGCCGCGCGGTCGTCCTGGATGTTCATTGCCGAATCCTTTCCCAGGACGCCGAACATCGGCGTGGTCGCGGCCAAGATCCCGAGCGCCAGGAGAAACGAGAAAATTGAAAAGCCAAAGGTTCTTGGAGTTAAAGTTCTCAAAGTCATCGATCTGACCTCCATTATTTTTGCCGAACAGATTGAACGCGCGTTTCGCACGAGCAAAGGAATGTGGCGGATTATTATACGCGTACCAAAGAATGAGGCCAGTAGTATAGCGACCTTCAAGCGTTTGCTAAGTATTTACATTCGTTGACACAAATCGATTGTCCCCGCCAGTATAGTTCGACAATGGCAAACAAAATCGAATGCGAGACGCATGGCGAATCTGAGGAGACATTCGTGTGCAGTCATCTCGTCGGTAACACTGCAGGACTTGGTTTCAATCGAGACGAACCTTCCGACGATAACCGATTTCCCGATGCGTGGTGTGACGATTGTGACCTTATACGCGCTACATACGGCGGTTGGAATGAAGAATCAGAGAAGCTGACAAAGTTTCAATTGCTGTGTGCTGGGTGCTATGAACGAGCCCGCATCCGCAATACGCGGACGAGTGTGACGCTTAGTGATCTGGATAACCTTCGATGGAAATGTGGCAGTTGTGAAGAATGGCACACCGGCCCCTGCCTCGATTTCAGTTACGATTCCCCCAGCTACTGGGAGAAAGCATATGAGGCATCGAACGTTCGTGACCCCCTGGTCCCGGCTTCCGGCACGGAGCATCCAGCGACGTTCCTTGACGAAGACTACTGCGCAATTGAGGATCGTGATTTCTTTGTACGTGGAATCATCCAACTGCCCATCATCGGTAGCACGGAGACTTTTCGTTGGGGTGTATGGGGCTCGCTCAGCCGGAACAACTTCGAAACGCTGCTAAAGACGACTGAAGACCCAAAGCGTATCGAGTTGCCGCCGATGTTTTCCTGGCTGAGTACTCAGATAGATGACTACCCCGATACGCTAAACCTAAAAATGTATGCTCACATCCAGGAACCAGGCTGGCGTCCGACTTTCGAATTGGAAGAAACGGACCACCCTCTAGCGCAAGAGTACTATCACGGTATTACGCCCGAACGCGTAAAGGAAATAATGATGCGACGCTTACCTGAGTATGAGTAGAATCGCGCGAATACGAGGGACGAAAGCAGTGCCCTGATTTCAAACCCTTTTCAAAACAGCTCTACGATTTCTTCACGCGCGGACGCCCACACCGTGCAACTGTCATGGCCGGGTCGTTACTCGTCTTATCGCACCCTTTACGGTTGATCATTGGATATACTCACGCCTGGCTCGTGTTTGCAACGTGGATCACTCAGTGGAGTTGAAAACCGGAATAAAAGCGGTTTTCGACGCGTAGCGTCGGTATGAGTTTAGCCCGGTCTTTCAAGGCCGGGGAAAAGGTTAACATTTGTGCTCGCGTCGCGTAGCGACGACTGAGGCGGCAACTCTTCAACCGTCGTGGGCCGATGCGGACTTCTCGGTTGAGCCTTCGCCAGCTTTGATAAGGCCTTTTTCCCAAACTCAGTTCGGCCACGAACAGAAGGAGATTGGACCTCGCCACTCATTACAGAACCGCGAGCGGTAGCGACCGGATGCTAGCACTCAAGTAACGTATCGCCTATCTTTACTACAGTTGACTGTAGCATCCGGTCGCTACCGCTCACGGTTCTGTAGTGAGTGGCCTCGATTACAATCAAATGATAACCATTCTTTCCCTTGCGGCTTCCGCAGGTTCAACCCAACAAAATTATTTGCAACAAACCCCGGCGCGTAGCGTTTGAACTTTGAATGTCAAAAAATTGAATCGAAGGAGATCCGCCTATGCCTACGAAAATTTGGATGCGTCTCTTCGTTGTTGTCGCCCTTGTCATGGGTTTGGCGTTTGCAGGGTTAGTCGCCGCTTCAAACCTCGGTACTGTTTCCAACGTCATTGCACAAAGTGCGAGTTCAGGCGAGTGGACAGCCTCACTTGTTGATGACAATTCCAAAATCCACTTGAACTTTCAGCGACGCACCGAAAAGAGTGGGAAACATCAGATAGGTCAGAACTACGATTTTTCGGATCTGCAAGGCTTAACCCGCGAGCAAGCATCGAACGGCGGCCCGGTGAAATTCAAACTCGTTCGTGAAGCCGGAACAATTGAGTGTGAAGGCAGCTTTCAAGATGGGAAAGGCTCCGGAACATTTCGTTTCACCGGTAGTCAGGCTTTTGTTTCCGCGATGAAGAGCCGGGGATTTGACTTCGAAAAGGGTGCCGACGACGAACGGAATTCTGAGGACAGACTTTTTACAGCTGCGGCCTTGAACATCACGACGGCTCTTGCAGATGATTTGTCCTCGGCAGGCTTCGGTAAGCTCCAGGTCTCGGATCTGTTCAAAGCAGCCATATTCAAGATCGATTCCACGTTTATGCGTGAGATGAAAGCCAGCGGGTTCCCGAACCTGGACATGGAGGATCTGGTCAAAGCACGGATTTTCAAGATCGACGCAAAGTTTGTTACTGAGGCAACTCAAATGGGTTTTGCCAAGGAGCCCTTTGAGAGTCTGGTCAAAATGAGGATTTTCAAAATCACTCCAGAGTATATTGCTGAAGTTCGCAACGAGGGCTTGACCAACCTTTC
>DATBSH010000358.1:0-15414 GCA_036559885.1 Pyrinomonadaceae bacterium | reverse complement strand
TGTAATCTGCTTAATCTGCGGATGGCTTTTCTGCTTTAAAACTGGTCGCGGAGTTTTGCGTACGTAGTTTCGAGGCTCTCAGGTAACACGCGGGTTTCGCTGATTGTCGTCATGAAGTTTGTATCACCACCCCATCTGGGCAGGATGTGTGCATGGATATGATCGACGATACCAGCACCAGCCACCGCGCCGAAATTCATTCCTACATTGAAACCAGCTGGTTTGTAAGCGGCTCGCAGAGCGGTCTGCGAACGCTTTAGCAGGTCCATCATTTCGTCTGTAACCTGTTTAGGAGCGCTGTCGAACTCAGCAAGGTGTAAATACGGCACAACTAGAATGTGACCTGAGATATACGGAAAGAGATTAAGCACAAGGAAATTGAATTGTCCGCGAAAAAGGACAAAGTTCTTCTCATCGTTTTCCTTGTCGTTGCCGATTTCACAAAAGACACACGTAGACGACTGTGAATCGACCCCTGAAGCAATGTACTTCGCGCGCCACGGGCTCCAGAGTCTGTCCACTAAGTTATTCCTCGGGTCGTAATTAGAGGATAGGAGGCTGGCGAGGTTCGTCGTTCACTGCAGACATCGCAGACGCCGAGTGAGAATCAGCGTTGGTGTCGTTAATCAACTCTTTGAGTTCTTTCCCTGGCTTAAAGTAGGGAACCCGCTTAGCGGGGATACTGACTGGATCTCCGGTCTTGGGATTACGGCCGCGACGCGCTCCACGCTCACGCACACGAAAACTGCCAAACCCGCGCAGCTCGATCTTCTCGCCCTGATTCAGAGTTTCAATGATGCTTTCGAAGACAATCTCAACCAGCCGCTCAGCGTCCTTTTTTGTCAGTTCAGCCGCGCGGGCTACGTCTTCGACGAGTTCTGCTTTAGTCATGCATCACCTCGATTAATTAAGGAATGCGATCTGAATCAAAAATGATAAGTCCACGCAAAGAGAATCTTATGAATGTCGAGGTAAGGCTAGCCGTACACTATCAGAAAATGATCTGGTCGGGCAAGACTATCTACTACGGATTAGATGGCTGTTTTCAAACACGTGCGGCACAAAGAAACCCTGCACCGAACTTCTCTGGAAGAGAGGCTTGGAACAGGGTTGTTGACCTGCGAACACCCCGGTTACTCGTCGCCCGGTTCAGCTTTATTCAGGCCAAAATCTGCGAGTTCACCGAGGGAAGCCATGCCTCCGCCAGCCTCAGAAGAATAGACCTTTGTATCTACAATCGGCTCGTCTTTACCGACGGCCCTGGCAGATAGGCCAATCTTCTTGGTCTCTGGATCAATCCGCAGAATCTTAAAATCCATCTCCTGGCCCAATTGGACCACATCCTCGGGTTTTGCGACGCGCTCTTCGGATAATTCGGATATGTGACACAGGCCCTCGAGATTGTCATCGAGCTCAATGAAGGCTCCGAAGTTGGCGAAACGAGCTACCTTACCACGGACCACATCGCCGGGCTTATGTTCGTTCATGAACTTCTCCCAGGCGTTCGGTTCCAGGTCTTTGATGGAAAGCGACAGCCGGCGGTTCTCTGTGTCGATGCTTGTGATAACGGCGTCGATTTCCTGCCCTTTCTTCAACACTTCGCTCGGGTGTTTAATTCGTCTGGACCACGAAATATCAGAGACATGGACCAATCCGTCCACTCCATCTTCGATTTCGATAAATGCACCGAAATCTGTCAGATTTCGCACCCGGCCATGAACCCGACTCCCAACCTGATATCGCTCATGCAACGTTTGCCAAGGGTTCTCCTGAATCTGTTTCATCCCCAGACTGATACGACGTGCTTTCGGGTCAACGCTGAGAACTTCAACTTCGACCGAATCACCCGGGTTCACGACTTTACTTGGATGTTTCACCCGCTTCGACCAACTCATTTCAGAGACGTGGACCAAGCCCTCTACGCCACTTTCGAGTTCGACGAATGCGCCGTAATCAGCAACACTGGCAACCCGACCACTCACACGAGTACCAACTGGGAAGCGCTCCTCGACACTGGACCATGGGTCGGGTAGCAGCTGCTTGTAACCGAGGGACACTCGCTCACGCTCTCGATCAAATTTAAGTACCTTCACTTGAATGTTATCGCCGACGTGGAATAGTTCGTTCGGATTCTGAAGCCGGCCCCAGGACATGTCTGTCACGTGCAGCAATCCATCAACTCCACCGAGATCGACGAATGCACCGTAGTCCGTAAGGTTCTTGATTTGACCTTCGACAACAATGTCCTCTTCGATTTGCTGAAGAGTCTGATCTTTTCGTCCGGTATTCTCCTCTTCGATCACAGCCTTGCGAGACAAGACAACGTTGGATCGCTTTCGATTTAGCTTAATGACCTTCGCTTCAATGATTTGATTGCGAAGGCTGTCTAGATTTCGCACTGGCCGCACATCGACCTGGGAACCTGGCAGGAAAGCAGCGATGCCGTCGATGTCGACGCGCAACCCACCCTTGATGCGATCGATAACTCTGCCTTTTACACTAGTGCCGTCGCGGTACGCTTTATCGAGATCATCCCAAGCCTTCATTCGCACTGCATCGGCGCGCGACAGGACGGGCAATCCGTCGGCAGTTTCCATGCTCTTCACGAGCACTTCCACTTCGTCTCCGGGTTTTACAGTGATCTCGCCGTTCTCAGTGAACTCAGCTGGGTTGACGATGCCTTCTGACTTGTAGCCGAAGTCGATTACGACGCCACGTTCACTAAGGCCGACGACAGTACCGCGTACAACTTCGCCTTCTTGCAATGTCGCTTGTTCCTGTTCGAACTGGTCGAGCAGTTGTCCAAAATCGACATCGCCGCCCGCTCGAGCCTCTTCTTGCTCTTCGGTGGCTGGTTGAGGGGCTGGTCCGGCTGCCGCGGCAGCACTGGTCTTTTGCGGCGCAGTCTCTGACTCGCCGGTGGTTGAGTTATTGTTAGCCTCGCTGTTGCTCAGCTTGGGTTGTTCGCTCGACATGAATACTCCTGTAGTTTCCCGGTAAGGTTAGAGACGCGTTCGAAGATCATATCGCGCCCTTCCCTCGAACAGTCATCGCAGGTATCGACGACTGCTGAACAGGATTCGGCGGCCTGATGTTTACTGACCTTAGTGTTGTCGGATTTAAATCTGGCGAGGAAACGAGCCGTTTGGATTTGGAATTGTGGAATCTAATCTGTTTCTAATACCACCCTGCTGCAGTTCACCCGCTTGGTCCGACAAACACCCGCCGCTTATTTCCGGGTAGGGCGGCAATGTACACGCCACTGTAAGCGCATGTCAAGGCGACGAACAAAAGCGTGAGGGAAAACGGAAAGGGTTGTTGAAGGCGTAGTTTACGGGCGGGAAGGCTGAGCTTGATTGCCACTCAGCTTTCCGCGCCATGTGGGATGATTTAGCGACCGGAGCTAAGATTAGTGACCGTCCGCGGAACGACGTAAACGCCAGCTGAATGAGAGCCGACGAACAGCGTATTCTGATCATTGGCATCAAAGGCCAGAGCCCAGATACGTTGACTAGGCAAACGTCTTTCCTTTGGATCTATACGCGCCCAGCTTTCACCGCCATTGATTGACCTGAAGACACCGCCTCCAATCTCTCCAGACTGATAAGCGTTGCCGGCAAAGATCTCGTCAGTGTTCCGCGGGTTGACAAGAATGCTGGTGAAATCGCCGAACGGAAGATTGCCACCTCTTCGTGACCAGCTCTTGCCGCCGTCTTTCGACATGTAGAAAGCACGCTTGGTGCCTACGTAGACGCGTTCAGGTCGCCGCGGATCCTCCACCACAACATTAACGGCCGCATCCTGAGGAATATCGACCTGTCGCCAAGTGTCGCCTCCATCATGCGATGCCAAGACCCCAGATGCCGTTGTGCCGACCCAGATAGTCTCGGGTGCGATAAGGCTAGTGGATACAGTGGTCGTACGCGGGTCGATTCCTTCTCCGTAGGAGAGCTTCTGCCATCCTTTGTTCGGATCGAAACTGCGGTATAAGCCTGCATTAGTTGCCGCAAGATAAGCAGGACGTTGAGTCTCCGGGTCAACAGTGTGAACCAGAGCATAAACTGCATCAGCAAGGATTATGTTCGGCTGTTCTGTCGAATTAGATCCGTTCGTTCTGGAAACTCCGAGAGCTGCCAGGGTGATGTCGTCAGGTTTGCCTGTCGGCGGCAAATGGCGGTCGTTTTGAAATCGCTTTAATGCAGCGAGCGTTTCAGGTCCAAGCTTCCCATCTGGTTCTCCGAGGTGGTAACCCGCGTTATTGAGAACTTGCTGAACTTGAGTAATTACCTCCGGAGATAATGCTCGCGGCAGTTTCCGGCGAGTTGCAGTGCTGACCAGGCGTTTTGCCGTCGACTTGGCGGAACTCTTCTTCGGCTGTGACGGAGGAGCTGTAGGCGCCCAGACTGGCGCCCAGGAAGCTCCGCGATCGGTGGAGCGATAGACCCCCAGATTGGTCCCAAGATAAATCAAGTTTGCATCGCGTACGTCTTGGAGGATTGCGTAAGTAATTACGCGCGTGGGCATGCTTCGCATCGAAGGTCGCCACGTCTCTCCATTGTCCGTGCTCACAAAAAAGAATCCGCCACCGGTGGCAGTGTTGATAGTTGAGGCGTAAATCCTGTTCGGAACCTCTCGATCAGGAACTATCGCGTTTGCGAACCGTCCGCTATAACCACCATTAGTAGGAACGAACGTTTTGCCTCCATCGTTGGAGACCATTACCCCGTAATTGTTTGTGCCGATATAAACCATGTCAGGGCGAGACGGGTGCACAGCGATGGAGTTAATCTCAAGCTGACGAGAGGTGGTTACCATCCACGAGTCAGGGTCGCCGCCACGTTCGGAACGCCAGAACCCTTCAGTGGTACCTGCGAATACGAGCCCCGGTACGGAAGGATGTTGCAGAATCGCGCGCGTCCGTCTCGACTGGGAAGGAATACCCTGCACCTTTCGCCAGCTTTCACCGGCGGTCTTACTTTCATAGATACCACTGCAGGCTGACGCAATAATGTGATTGGGATCATGCGGGTCGATATCAATAGCAAAGATGTCAGAATCGTCGATAATCCCGTTCTTAATTGATCGCCAGGTTTGTCCGCCATCCGTCGACTTGTATGGCAAGTGGAATGTGCCAGCATAGATGATGTCGGTTGAGCGTGGATCAATTGCGAGCGATTCCACGTGCTCCAAACCTTCGACATCACGCGTCGGCAAGGCGCGCCACGTTTGTCCGGCGTCATCTGACCGGAAGATGCCATTGAATGTTCCGGCAATTAGAACATCCGGATTTGAATCTGATTGGGCCAGCGAGTGCAGCGCCTCGTTTTTCAGCTGCGGCTGCTCTCTCCAAGTCTGGCCACCATCAGTCGACTTGAAGAACCCTCCGGGCTCGTTGTGACGATGAGCGCCAACGTAAAGAACACGGGAATCCCGCGGGTCGACGATTATCTGATCGACGAATAATCTGGGCTTTCCGAAGTTGTGCAGAAGCTCCCAACGTTTACCAGCATCTGACGATGTATAGATCTGGCCGTCGAGGGTACCAAAATAGAAGCGATCCGGATTCCCAGGATCCACCACCATGCCACGGACATCTCCACCGGGTGGTCCGGTGGGACGCCAATCGTTTGAGTAGTTAGCAGGATCCGCGGAGCTGTCGGCGGTGACACGGGCGGAGAAAACCGCCACCGCAATCAGTGCAGAAATCAGTAAGGTGAAAAAGACGGGGGAGCACTTCTTAAATCTATTCATCGTTAATCATCCAAGGCGTTAAACAATTCAGAGCCAAAGCTCTCGGCCTCTTAGTTTATTACAGTTTGCCCGCTTTGTGTCCAGAAGTTCGGGCGCAGGGTAGGATGCGCCGAAATCGCGGGGTGGTTGTAATTGGTACGGCCTCGGAAAGGGCGCAAAAGTAAGTGGGCGATGCTCCATGGAAGCATCGCCCACTGGTTTAAGGGATTGACTCTTTGGGAGTCAAACCACGTTTATTCGTCTCCTCGACGCCGTCGCGGAGTCGCTCTGCGTTTCTTGCATTCCGGACATGGCGTGATGTTGCCGGTGGTGTCGGCTGCCGGCGCAGTGGCACCTGCCGGAACAATCCAGAGCTGAACCGTCAAGTCTGGACGGCATCCACCATCGACGACTGTGATACGACTCGCCTCGATACCGCGAGTATTGACGAGGTAGTCTCGAGCACGGTCTCCACGAGTTTGAGCCTCACCCGCGCAGCTGCCGTAGACGATGATCGTCGCTGTCGAACCAGGTTGGTTCTGCAGTTGGATCGCGTAGTTGTCGAGTCTGGCCTTCTCATCATTGAATCTGATGTTGCCATACTCGTCGAACTTCACGGCCGGTGGCGGCGGTGCAGTGATCGTGACTGAGCACGATGCCGTGGTGCCAGTGCAGCTCGGATCTAATCCACCCAGACTGACTGTAGCTGTAACGGTCTGACCACCAAGGCCAGTTGTGTCGACGGTGATCGAGTTCGTGCCCTGACCGGCTGTAATCGTACCTGCCGATACTGACCAGTTGTACGTTACTGGAACCCCAGGGTCAGGACTGATCGTCGCGTTGAACGTAACTGGCGTACCAGGATCTGCTTGACTCGGGCAGCTCACCGAGACCGTCGGACATACGAATGGAACCTTGCAGTCTGCGCAGTCCGCAACCGTTACAGTCGCTGTGCCGCTGACTTTATGCATATTGCCGTCATCGACTTCGACTGTGGCTGTATAGGTGCCATTGGCGACGCCTGAGAGATCCCAGGTAACCGTCTTGCCTTCGCCTGTTAGACGGCCGCCTGTGACAGACCACGTATAAAGCAAGGTGTCATTGTCCTCATCGAACGCGTCAGCCGTTAACGTAACCTCGTTGCCGCTCGGAGTACACGTCGCTGACGTAGTCGGCGGCGGGCAAGGTCGCGTGATCGACGAGATCGACGTAGTCACAGCACGTATGACCGGAGCTACGTTTGGCTTCGGAGGCAGCGCTCGCACATTGCGCCGTCCGACCCAGAATTGACCGATGAAGCCGTTTGGATCCTCTGAGAAATTGAATCCAATCGGGAAACCTTGAGAAGTTACTGCGCGTGATGTCCCGGGCACCACGACTAGCCCGCGACCAGGCACGTTAACGTTAGTGACCTGCTGAATCGGGATATTAAAATCAGCCTCACTGAAGTGATCTTTATCCTGTTGGTTCAATTGTCTGCGATATGCGAAACCAAAACCGAACCAGCGGCGCGGATAGATCTTGAGGCCACCAATAACGTCAACAGGATTGTTTCCGAAAGCATTCGGTGTGTGCCCACCAACATACGTCGTGGAACGAAGTTCTCCAATTGGTTGGAAGTGCTCATTAATCGGGAAATCGACGCCGGCGCCTACCAAAAATTCATCCGGGCGATCAAGTAGAACGAAGTCGCCCAGTCCTTTCGGATTGCTGTTCAAAATATAACCGCCATTCGCCGATAGGTTGACGTGCTTGCTCAAGCGGCCATCAACGAAGGCCACAAGACCGAAGTCACCAATATCACCACCCGGACCAGCACCTCTCTGCATTTGGTTAAAACCAGAGAAGTCATCAGCTTTGTCTGGATACCAGCGATAAAAAGGAATCAATCCGAAGCCTAATGGATTGTTTGGGCCCGTAAAACGTATCTTCGCACCCACCACGAAGTTGGTGAAGTTCGATTCACCGTACAGACGGTTAACAAACGGTGCATCGGGCAAGTAAGCGGGAGCAACCGTAAAGGTGAGAGGTACAGTTATCGCCCTCGTCAGAGCTGTCGCGGGTAGCGTTGTGGTTGCTAATACAACTCCAGGCAGGATGCCTCCAACCGGCGAGCCGATGCCCGGGAAAGTATCAGCCGGGCCAAACGTGCCGCTATTGGGCGATGCAACTGGCGGCCCCAACTGAGCATTGAATCCCGGAAAACCAAATGACGCACCGCCCCCCACCAAACCAAAAGTACCTGCGGTGCCGCCGACGAAAGGAAACTGTACGAATGGCTGGTTATTCAGCGGACGGAACAGGGCGGTGCCGCGTAGTGTTCCAACATTGGGTCCTGATGGCGCCAAAATGATCGCCGGTCCGCTGCAGAGAACGGCACCGCAAAAAAGTTGCGAGTTTGGCAGATAGAAGCTCGAGAGATTGCTTGGGTTATTAACTTTTATTCCGCGCCAACCGTTCGTCTTGAAAAACAACTCTATGTGATCATTAATCCCGACGTTGAAGCTGAGCGGAACATCAACAATATCGACATTACCGGGGTCACGATCGTAATTGCTGTACGCAATACTGAACGTAAACTCTCCGCGGCGTAAGGTCGAGCCATCGTAGATGGTAAATAGTCCCGTTGGCCCACCCTCTGGACCACCTGTGCCAACTGACGGAGACTGATTACGTGGATCAGTATCTCCTCTGAGTTTTTGAGCTGACACTGCGGCACACAGCGCCAACGTTACGAGCGCGGCAATAAGCGCCCTAGTTGCGAGTCTCATCGCATTCCTCCTGCGAAATGAGTATAAAAATTCTGTGCAGCTAGCTACCAACTCGACCGGCCGATTTGGAAAACCCCGTGCTTATTGACCTAACCTTCTGATCGCGGTAGACCAACTACAGTTGTCAACGAACCAAACCGCATGGACCATGAGATCCAACGGAGGCGCTCGGACTGCTATGCAAACAGAATACTTCGCAATCGAAGTATTCCATTTTCATCAATACGCTATTCCCGAGTTGCTTTTGAAAGTCTTAGTCCACTTCTTATAGGGAAATAGACTATTGCTGTCAATGATTTCGTCGCTCAAACCTATGGCTTAAATCTAAAAAAATCGTGGCGATGGTCCGAGTCCTAAATCATGCCAGACCATACTCTACCTTAAAACGGAAATCAAGACCTTTTCAAGACTTAGCGCCCATTTTGTTTATGTTTTTTCAGTCACGCATAGAAGCCACGCATCTTCGTATCATAGGCCACGCGGTCTATCGCGAGCATGTATGCAGCGGTCCTCGTGTCGGTCGAATGAGCGTCGGCGTAACGGCACAGATCATTGAAGCTGGCCACCATCTTGTCCTGTAGTCGCTCGTTCACGACATCCTCTCGCCAGAAATACCCCATCCTGTCCTGGACCCATTCAAAATAGGAAACTGTGACGCCACCGGCATTCGCCAAAATGTCAGGAATCACAAAAATGCCCTTCTTGTGCAGGATTTCGTCAGCAGCAGCGGTGGTGGGCCCGTTCGCACCTTCAGCCAACACCTTGCACTTAATTCGGTCGGCGTTGTGTGACGAGATTTGGTTCTCGGTAGCCGCTGGAACCAATACATCACACTCGAGCTCGAGCAGTTCCTGGTTGTCAACAAATTCGACGTTCTCGTAGCCTTCAAATGACCGTGTCTCTTGAAGGTACTTAAGAGCTTTTGGGATATTGATCCCGCCGGGATTATAGATACCTCCATGGATGTCCGATATCCCTACAACCTTGTAACCCGACTCGTGAAGCAAGCGAGCCGCGATTCCGCCGACATTTCCCGAACCCTGGACCACCACCCGTGTTTCTGTGGGCTGCATCTTGAACCGCTTTATAGCCTCATTGATAACGAACAGAAGACCTCGACCTGTCGCTTCTCTCCTACCTGACGAACCTCCAAGATCAATTGGTTTTCCCGTAACTACAGCTGTCACGGTATGACGTGCGTGCATTGAGTACGTGTCCATGATCCAGGCCATGGTCTGCTCGTTCGTATTCATGTCGGGAGCAGGCACATCTTTTTCTGGTCCAATGAAGTCGAGTAACTCCGCCGCGTACCGTCGCGTCATTCGCTCTAACTCACCAGAGGACATTTGCTGAGGATCACAAATAATCCCACCCTTTGCTCCACCGAATGGGACATTAACCACCGCACACTTCCACGTCATCCAGGCCGCCAGCGCGCGGATTTCATCGATGTTCACGTCGGGCGCATAACGAATACCACCTTTTGCCGGACCACGTGCAAAATTGTGCTGGACCCGAAACCCTTCGAACACCTGAATCCGTCCCGAGTCCATGCGGGTGGGGATGTAAACTTTGAGTTCGCGATTTGGCACGCGCAATACTGCGTAGAGATCAGGGTCCAGATCCAACAGCTGAGCGGCGCGATCGAATCGCGACATCATCGACTCAAATGGATTCTCTTCCTTAATCTCCCGAATATCGTCGACGTAAACTGTGCTGTACATGCTTGCCATAATGTCTCCGTGGTAACGATCGTTACTCCTGAGATCCTTGACGCACTCGTTGCAACGGTAACAACTCATTCATCGAACCGCTGCGATAGCCATGAAGGTCGAGCGTGACGTATTTGAACCCTAATTCGCGAAAACGTTTTGCTAGTTCGTCGACGATCTCCGGCCGTAAGGCCTTCGGCATTTCCTCTGGCGAGATCTCAAGACGAACCAACGAATCGTGATGACGAACGCGAAACTCTCTGAAGCCAAGACGCCGCAAGATATCTTCACCTTGATCTACTTTGTTGAGTCGTTCAATCGTAACCGCCGTTCCGTAAGCGATACGTGAAGACAGACACGGACTGGCAGGCTTGTCCCACGTTGGCAAGGATGCGATTCTGCTGAGCTCGCGCACTTCTGCTTTAGTTAAACCTACTTCAATCAATGGACTTCGCACTCGATGCTGTTTGGCCGCCTGGCGTCCCGGTCGAAAGTCCCGCAGGTCGTCGACTGTCGAGCCATCTACGATTGTGTTAATACCTCGTTCATCAGCAATCGATTCCAATTGCGAGTACAGCTCGTCCTTACAGTAATAACAGCGATTGGAGTTGTTCGCGAGGTAGTTAGGATTCTCAAGCTCCTGCGTAAGGAGCGTCTGATGGTTGAAGCCGAAATCGCTGGCGATACGTTTCAGCTCTTCTCGTTGGTAAGTAGGGAGACTCGCCGAATCGCCAGTTATGCAAAGGGCTTTGTCTTTCAACTCGGCGTTCGCTATGTACGCGACATATGTACTGTCGACTCCGCCTGAGTAGGCGATTACAACAGAACCCACCTCACGAAACAGTCTTCGTAGATGATCCTCTTTCGAGACCGTTTCCGGAGCAATCATGCAACCCGCTGCATCTGCCTCTTCGCTAACCGTTGGCTTCACCTGTCAGTTCAATCTCCTGAGCAGACTGACACCTCCAGTGCTCGTGCATATCTTGACGAATTTATGATTAATGAATCGCATGGTAGCGCATGCATCAATCGCAACGCAACCAGCATCTGATGGTTGGTTTAGCAGGTCTTTTGCGCGGTCATTTTTGGATTGGTGCACATTCGCGTGTTACCATTCAAAGTCTCCTGCTTCGCTTCTTTCCTGCGTGCGAATAGAATCCGAACCGTGTGAAATGAACTTGTATTTCCCACCCAGAATCTTCATCACCTCCGGCTTATTCCTGACGCTAATAATCGTATTGGCTCCTCAACTACGCGCGCAAACCGATGACCCTTTCGGCGACAACGCCGCGGATCCAATAAAGCTATTTGAACGCGGCCAAAGCGCCCACGCGCGCGGTGACTTGCAAAAGGCTCTAGAGTTCTATGAACAAGCGTTGAAGGTGCGTCCTGATTTCCCCGAGGCGGAGTTCCAGAAGGGTGGCGCATTAGTTTCTCTCGGACGATTACCAGAGGCTGAAGCATCATTCCGTCGAGCAATAGGTTTGAAGAAGAATTGGTCACTCCCTTATTCGGCGCTTGGGGCACTGCTCGTTCGACAAGCACGAGACTCGGAAGCGGAGAGCCTGTTTAAGCAAGCGCTCTCCGTAGATCCTCAAGACGCCATCGCTCTCAGAATGCTGGCGGAAATGAAGTTACGAAGCGGTGCGCCGAAAGAGGCACTTGACCTCGCTAGAAAAGCGACCACAGTTAAAGAGGCGCCGGCATCCTCCTGGGTGGTTCTGGCAGTGGCCGAACGGGCAAAGGGTGATAAAGCGCCGGCCAAAAAGATTCTCGACCGAATTATTGAGGAGGATTCGGGTAATCTCGCGGCCTTAATCGAACGCGCTGATCTCCAAACTGAAGAGAAGTCTTATGACGCAGCCATTGCCGATCTGAAAGCCGCTGACAAAACGAAACCTGGCGACAAAGTCATTCTGTCGCGGCTGGCTTACGTCTTACAGCAATCTGGACGAGTTGAAGAAGCAGCTGCGGTGGCAAAAGCAGCGGGCTTACAAGTGCAGGCGCCGGCAGGTGACGGAAGGACTAACGTAATTGGTACGCCTGAAGAAATAGAAGCTGCAAATAGTGATGAGATCAGCGTTTCACGCAAGGCACTGGAAAAACTAATTGAGAAGAATCCTCGGAACGCAATGCTGCTCGCAAAGCTCGGTGCCTCTTATCGTACAGACGCACCAGAAAAGGCGATGGAACTATATCGACGCGCAACGGAGATCCAACCCGATTCGGCGGAAAACGCGGTCGGCTACGCCGCTGCTCTGGTGCAAGCGCGTCGCTTTCCGGAAGCAGCCCTTATACTTCGACAGGTTGTGCAGAGGAACCCGGATAACTATCCGGCGCACGCGAATCTGGCGACGGCGTTGTATCAGATGAAACAGTACGCTGAGGCGATTCCACAGTACGAATGGCTGATCGGTGCCAAACCGGATGTGGTAATCGCTCACTACTTCATTGCTACTGCGCACGACTATCTTGGAGAATACCCCGACGCATTGGCGTCATACGAAAAGTTCCTGACCAAAGCCGACCCGGCAACGAATCAACTCGAGATCGATAAAGTCAAACTGCGTTTGCCGCCTCTGCGACGGCAAATTCAATTAGGAGAAGGGGTCAAAAAGAAGCCTTCAAATCGGTAGCATGAACGCTCACGTCCGATATGTATTCTGTTCAGCCATGCCATTTGTGTTACTGGCGTTGTGTGTAGTTGCCGCTACCGCACAAAAACCGATTGACCCACAATTAACTGCTCCGCCGCCATTGAAGATCATTCCGAAGAACGAGCGTGACCAACTCGATCTCGAGAAGGAAGCGAAGGATCGCCTGCGACTTTTAATCCAATTTGCAACGACGCATCTTCAGTCGGCAGAGAACTACACTGCGCAATCCGCTTTCGAATCTGCGTCCGCCGAAGTCGGCACCTATCACGCCTTGATAGAAAACGCGCTTACAACTCTTGCCGCGTTAAAGCGGGACTCAAACAAGACTCGCGATTTATATAAGCGGCTGGAACTGACTTTGCGAGCTCACGGGCCGCGTCTCACGGCTATGAGACGAATTACACCTTTGGAATTCGCAGTGTGGATAAAACAAGTCGAAGATTACGCGCGCGATGGGAGAACGGAAGCGTTGAACTCGTTCTACGGCCACACGGTAGTACGGGACAAGAATGAAACAGAAAAAGGTAACGAGAAACCCGAACCCACGCCGAAAAACCCACAACCATGATCAATTACAGACCAGTCCTCAGACTCATTCTGCCGCTGTTCGTTGTATACCTCGCTGCGACTAACGCCGCCGCTCAAACACGGGAACACCTGACGCCTCAGGAAATCGACTTGGTCAAGGACGCGCAAATTCTCGACAAACGCATCGATGTTTTCGTTCATGCGTTGGAAAGGCGGCTGATCGTACTAAACGGAACCTCAGCAGTTAATGCCAAGCAGCTAAAGAAGGACGCCGAGAGGTGGGGTGAACTTCCTTCGGGTTCTCGCGCCGAACTCGTCAGCGATCTCGCGCACATTCTTGACGAAGCGATTACCAATATTGACGACGTCAGCTCGCGAGACGAGCGTAATCCATTAATTCCCAAAGCACTCCGGCGGCTGGTTCAAGCCGTCAATACCGTCCAGTCACAACTCACTCCGCTGAAGGATCAGATGAAGACGGAAGCAGAGATTGCGAGCTTCGAACTTTGGACTGAGGATGCGCAGTCAGTACTCGAAGCAGCCAAGAAACTGCCACCTGAAACAACCGATAAGAAGACGAAGGTAAAGCAATAGAGACAGGCGCAGGAGCAGCAGGCAGGAGCAAGAAAGTGAATCCTACTCATGCCTGCTGCTCCTGCCCCTGTTCTTCGGAATCTGTGAGATAGTTTAGTCTAGCCTCTTCGCTTTTTGATCTCGGCCACTACCATTCTTGCTTCTGTATCGATGGCCATGCCGGCGCTATTCTCATCTCCCTCTTCCTTTGCGCTCGAGGTCGACTGCAGTCGTGGCGACGTTTCACCAACAGCAAACAGCTTGAATTCCATTTTGGTTTCCGTCTTACCTATACCTCCGGCACCAGCGACGCTTCCAAATAGTCCGCCAAGCTTGCTCATCTTCAGCGCGGCGAGATCTGTATAAAGAATGTAATCACACTGCTTCGCTTTTGCCTCTGCTTCTACTTCCCCCGAGGAAATTCCGTTCAACGGTACAGCTTCAATTCCGGTGGTTTGGATGTTGCCAATTAACCGTTGTCGCAGTACATCTTGAGAGACCGGCTTTCCTGCCTTGTTGTTAATCTGAACTACTCCGACTCGAATCACGCCAGCGGGCTTGGCAGTACTAACAGCAGCTGAAGGTCTCGCGGGTGTTGCGGTATTGGTGGGCATCACGCCAGTAGTGGCGCCCATCATGTCGGCCGCCGATGGCGCACCGAAAAGTTCCTGCTGACTCATCGCCTGCGTGTAGCCCGCGGGAATATCAAACAAGGCGATGTCGAGAGTTTCTCTAGACAGTTCGAACACCTCTTTCGTTGTCGAAAAAGTAACTTGCCCTGACGCATTCAACATGCGCATCGTTTCGATCAACGGATAGCCGAGCTTGCCGTTGCCTTCGTGACGAAACCTGGTTTGATCCCTACAGCCGCCTGCTGCGAGAGGCCGATAACCAACTGATGGAGGGCGACCAACATTACAATCGAAGGCCACGCTCAGGTCGATGTACCAACCATCCGTCTCAGTGCGCAGATTCTGTTGATTGCATGCGTCCGGTGATGACTGGATCGTCGTACTGCTCTTTACGTGACGAGCGGTGAAGCCAAACATCTCGCGTCGCTCACCCGTGTCGATCGCCGTGGTGACGTACGTTACGGTTCCGCCGGTCCGCGTAGGAGCAGTTTGAGCGGGCGCAGTTGGAGCGGGAGGTGGGGTGGAAGTGGAAGTATCAGTCTCCATCGGAGTGATCAGATACTTCTTCGCCGAATCACTTAACTGAATCGTTCGCTTCAGATCGCATTGCGTGATGTTAATCGTGTCGTAGCCGTACCCCATTCGGCTCTCACTGCGTTCGCGCGCTCCTTTGATCATCGTGAGTGATTCACTTGAGTGTGGCTGCCCTCCAGTCAGGTAAGTCACTCGATACTTAACTTTGAAGTCACTGGTTGCGGGCCGTGTCTGTGCGCTGACCGACACAATGCCCATTACGGAAAACATGAGGATC
>DATBSH010000357.1:0-6344 GCA_036559885.1 Pyrinomonadaceae bacterium | reverse complement strand
TTACCAGTCTCAACCGTGAGACTCCACGCGGCAAGCACGTGGCATCTCAAAAATCGGTTCACGGCTCTTTCTAGTTGCAAACGTGAAACACCACGCCGCAAGGGCGTGGCATTGTCTCGATTTTTGCAAGACCCTCTTCAGCTTGTCGTGACTTGCCACAGATTCAACAGTTATTGCGAGCTGGGGGCGTAGTAGGAGTTTCGACCGAGTATGTAGTATTCGGGATGTCCCTTGATCTCGAACTTGATCTTCCGTTGCTTACCATCATGTCTTTTATTCGTTGGATAATAGCCGACGATGTAACGCTGGTTGATGTCAGAAAATATCCGACTGTAAATTCCTTCAGCCTGCTCTGGTGTTTCCAAAATCTCAGTCCACCCACCAGTTCGCGGTGCGAGAGCCGCCAGGGCCGTTTGCATTGTGACAGCTTCGCGAGTTCTCGCAGCCACGTTCCGGGGCGAATTGAACCGCCATTGGGTTTGGGATTCTTTAATCGCTTCCAGTGCGTTTTCGGCGGATCTGTCAACAAGATTCATAAAGCTTGCTTCGGAATTTTTCTTAGCCATTATCTGTTCTTCAGGACTTCGACCAATTAATTTGACTCCGGGAATTACTGTGTAGATCGTCGCCCGTGATTTGTCCGCCGCGCGATAAATATCCGCCAAACTAAACTCAACCATGTTTTCCCGCATGTGTTGAATCCGCGTTTGGACATTTATTTCTGCCTGTGCCCTCAGCTCCTCGGGCAAGTCAGGTGGAATGGTCGGCGTGAGTATGGGTTCGCGGAGCTTGTAGATTTCATCGCCGTCCGTTTGGAACACAATTATTGGTCGCAAATCCTCTTCAAGAAATGCTTCATTAAGAGTTGCCATTAAGGCGCTGTATTGAACACTCTTTCCCAATCGCTGGCCTGGGCCAAAGCCTGGGGAACCATCATCGTTCTTCGTTCGCTCAATAAGCGACTCTAGTTTCTTCTTTAGTTTGTCTTTATCGTTTGTAAAATCGATAAGCAGGTCTACATCGTCGGTAACTATCGCCATCAGATCTAATGGCGCGAGTTTATCGACCATCAACTTTGCCGCGTCAATGCTGTTGCGAAGATATGGGAGCTGGCTACCGCTGTAGTCGATTATCAGTACGATCGTTCGTGGGATAGAGGCGTTGTCGCCGCGAAGGAAATGCACCACCTGCTGCGGCTCTCCATCTTCAGTTACACTCAAGTCATTCGCTGCCAGGCCCTGCACGATGTTGCCCTTGCGATCAACTACCAGAATGTCGCAAGTAACAAGGTTCGTCTCGATTCGAATTACGTCGTCTTCGCCGGAGTTCTTAATGTGCTCCGCCGGACTTCTGGATTGAATTGATGTCTTTGTAATCGGGTCCCAACGCATGCGCTTGAGGCTGGACCCAAAGTCCTTCAGCTTTGGACGTTTCTTTTTGGGCGATTGAGCTGATGAGTTGAATGCGAGCAGAGTTAAGGCGACGATGGTGGACAGCGACCAGACGAGGGGAAGCTTGAAGCGCATGGCGGGATTGTTCGGAACTTCCCGGGGAGATTTTGGAGCGCAGATTACCACAAAACAGTAAGGATGAGGGATGAAGGATGAGGGATGAGGGACTTCACATTTCATCCTTCATCCTTGGTCTACGGTCTTTGGCCCCATGTCGGCGGCGCCGGTTCTTTCGATAGCCGATCGATTGGTCGTTGCTTCAGCAGCGTCATCGCCTCTTGTACCGCCCGCTCGAGTTGTGAATCGCGTCCGGCAATCACCTCTTTGGGCCAGTTTTCAACATCGATGTCGGGTGCCACGCCCTCATTCTCGACCGCCCATCTGCCCTCACGTGTAAAGAAGCCACCGCGCGGAGCGATCATTGATCCGCCATCGATGAACGGTGGTGTGTCGGCCGTATGGACCAACCCGCCCCACGTCCGTTTGCCGATCAATGGGCCAATTTTTCGCCGCTTGAACATGTAAGGCATAAGATCGCCGCCAGAACCGGCCATCTCATTGATGATCATCACCTTGGGTCCCCAAATACCCGCCGATGGGCTTGTAAAAGGAAACCGATCCCCGGCCACGTTGTTGAAGTAGCCGTCGAAATCGCGTTGCAAAACGTCGATGATGTAATCGGCAGCCGATCCGCCTCCGTTGAAACGCTCATCGACGACGACTCCTTTCTTGTCCTGCTGCGAAAAATAGTAGCGATTAAAACTGGAGTAGCCCGGCTGACCAGTATTGGGAAGATATACATATCCCAGCTGACCGTCGGAGAGCTTTTCTACGAAGCGGCGGTTGGACTCGACCCACGCGCGCGTTCGCAATGCTTGCTCGCTGGCTACCGGTATCACCGTAACGGTTCTCGCGCCTTCCATCGACGGAGTTGTGTTGACGGTAAGCGCGGTCTGACGATTGGCTGTGCCATCCAGCAAACGGAAGATGTTGTCAGGCGCTCTCAGCTCCACTCCGTTGATCGCCAGGATGTATTCACCGACGTTGACGTTGGCGCCCGGTGTGGCGAGGGGCGATCGCAGGTCAGGATTCCAGTTCTCGTTGTCGTAGATCCTAGTGATCTTGTAGCGTCCTTGATCGATCACGAAGTCGGCTCCCAGCAAACCTCCGACAACCGGCGGCACAGAAGGCATCTGCCCACCACGGACGTACGAATGTCCGATGGCAATCTCCGCCCCCATCATGTCGAGGAGGTAGTTGAGATCCGCGCGATGCATCACGTAGGGGAGCATATGTCCGTACATCTCCCTCATACGCGGCCAATCGCTGCCGTGCATGTTCTTCACGTAGAGATAATCGCGTTGGTTTCTCCAACCTTCATTGAAGATCTGCTTAAATTCTTCCTTTGGTTCAAGGTACATCCGCAACGAGAAGTTCAGTCGCCCTTGTCCGGGTTGTGGTGCCGTACGATCGGCGTCGACTAAATACAACTGCGGTGGTGGTGGTGTAGCGCCGCCTCCGCCTGGTCCCTGACCGCCGAAACCGCCAGTCGCAGCGCGATACAACAGCTTCCGATGATCGGCGCTGATCTCATAAGTAGCTACCGAGGAAGCAAACGAATTGGCGCGCCGATCGCAAAGACGGTAACGCCACAATTCATTTGACTGACCGCCGCCTCCGCCACCACCGCCGCCAGCTGCTGGTCGTCCTGCTTCGAGATAGAAAACTTGTCCGTCGATTCCCCCATGTAGTTCCGAGTACTGGCGTTCAGGCACACCAGGCACTGCGATGATTCTCTTTGAAAGCCCATCGAAATCTATCTGAACCGTAACCGGACCGCGTGGTCCACGCGGCGTTTGCGGTCCCCCAGTGTCTCCAGCTCCCCCTGACGCGTCCCCTCCACCGGCAGGCGCATCTCCAGCGCATGCACCGGGCTGAAGCCTTCTCGTGCCTGTACCAACGCCCCTGTCCTCGTCGCTTTCCGGAAGCAGTGGACTCGCGTCCGCTTTCTTCAGCACAGTCAGATATAGACCAAAGTTTTCTTCCCGGTCGTATGAAGTCATGTCGAGCCATTGTGAACGCAAACCGAAATCTGTTGACGCGAGAAACCAGAGATACTTTCCACTCGCGTCCCACGCCGGCCACACCCCGTCAGCAAGTCCGTCTGTTACTTGTTTCGATTCGCCAGTCTCAACGTTGCTGATGAAAATCGCGTGATACAAGGAACGTAAACGACTGGAGTATGCGACCCACTTCGAGTCGGGGCTCCACACAGGATTAAGTGTACGCTGCGGCACCATCCACGGATCGTTGCCCACGACCTTTGCTTGTCCGGAAGCAATGTCCAACACCCACACGTTTAGGTTTGTGTCAGTGAAAAGGAGTTTCTTCGAGTCAGGCGACCAGGATGGTGTGTAGTAATGAGTTGGCTTCTCGAGAGTGATTTCGCGCGGCGGTGTCAGACCATCCTGAGATTCGATCACGAGTTTATATTCGCCGGATTTATCACTGAAATAAGAGACAAACTTCCCATCAGGAGACCATGCGGGATCTCGCTCGGCGGACCCACTTGAGTTTGTTAGGTTACGAACGTCGCCTTTGTCAGCCGGGATGGTGAAAATTTCGCCGCGGGCTTCAACCGCAACGCGTTTCCCCGTTGGTGAGAGCGCGATATTTGAAAGGCGATTAGTGACGTCTTCCCAGTTGGGCATCATCCAAGGGAAATCTCCAGTTGCAGAAATCGTTACGATGTGTTCGCGACCGTTCTTCGGATCGAGCTCATGAATGTACCCGGCTTGCTCGAAGACTATTGAGCCGACGCCGGAGTCCATCGCTTTGACGTCGAAGTCGGTGAACTTCGTGATCTGCTTAAGTCGTTTGCTGCTGGTTTGGTACTCCCAAACATTGGCAACGCCGTCGCGATCGGAGATGAAGAAGACAGAATCTTCAACCCATACGGGGCTAACATCTTTCGAGTCTGTCCATGGAGGACTCACCAAATCGTAGGTCTTAAGATCGACGATCCAGATCGGACGATTCTGACCGCCGCGATAGTTGCGACGCTCTTCGTCCCAGGAGTTGTTCATGCGATAGGCGATGCGAGTTCCGTCCGGAGAGATCTTGCCTTGATAAGCGCGCGGCAGAGGCATTGGTTCTTCTACTCCGCCACTTGCAGGCACTGTCCAGAATCTCGGAGCGCCACTCGGCGCCCACGTTGCGCGTGTTGATGAAAACAGAATTGATTTGCCGTCGGGCGTCCACCCTTCAACTAGATCTGCGCCGGGATGCCACGTAAGTCGTCGCGGTTCACCTCCGTCAGAAGGCACTACGTAGACATCAAAATTTCCGGCGTACTCGCCGCTGAACGCGATCCACTTACCGTCGGGAGAAAAATGCGGATTAGCAGTTTGTCCCTGAAAACTTGTGAGGCGCCGTGCGCTTCCACCGGCGCGAGGCGCGACCCAGATATTGTTTGCATAGGCAAAACCAATTTGCGTGGCGCTCACAGTTGGCGTTCGAAGCAGCCGAGTGCCTCCACCTGAACCGTTTTGTGCATGAACGCGACTTGAGACTTGGACGAGAAGTAGGCTAAGTGAACCGGCAATAGTAAGCAGAAAAGCGACACGAAGCGCGCGCCGACGTAGAAATGTGGTGGACATCGGAACTCTCCTCCAATCTCGAGCTGACAAACTGAATTTGGGTTTAAGATGAAGAACTGCTGAGCGTTTTATCACGAACGGGAAGTGGGAAGCAAAGAACGATCTTTGTGCTTGGTGACCCTCGACCATTTTGGCTCAACTAAAGAACGGGAGCGAAGCGACCGATTGCAACTAGCGTTACCAATACCGTTAGTTAGGGTCGGTCGCTTCGCTCCCGTTCTTGAGTCAAATTCCAGTGTCGAGCTGAACGCGTCAACGAACACATACAGAGACCTGACCGTTAGGTTGCCGCAGGCACTCTAACCGTTAGATAATGCCTTCCAAACCACCTTTTAGGAGAAAGACAATGAGTTTCCTGAAGCGTCTCTATACATCTTTGTTCATAGTTTCAGTTCTCGTTACGGCGGTTGTCGCGACGGCTGCGCAAGTGCGTGTGCCGCGTCCGAGTCAAAAGGCGACCGTGATGCAAACAATTGGCGTGACCGACGTTACGATCACTTATAGCCGTCCCGGAGTGAAGGGGCGAAAGATTTGGGGCGATCCGCTTCCTGCACAAGCGAACGTCCAAGGTGAGGCGACGTTAGACGATCAAAACGTAAGGCCGAAAGATGCGGTCATCGTTCCGTGGGGCCATGTTTGGCGGACTGGAGCCAATGAAGCGACGACCTTCGAAGTCACTGACGATGTCTTGATCAATGGTCAGAAGCTTCCCGCGGGCAGCTACAGCTTGCACACTATTCCAACTAAAGATGAGTGGACCATTGTTTTCAACGGCACTGCAAATCAGTGGGGAAGTTTTGATTACGATCCAAAGAAGGACACTCTTCGCGTCAAGGCAAAACCGCAATGGGGAAGCGAAAACACGGAGTGGCTGCAGTATACGATCGATCCCGTAACCGATGATTCAGCTCAAGTGAATATACGATGGGAAAAAGTCACGGTGCCATTCACGGTTAAGGTGCCGGATGTTAACGCTGTGACGATGACAAAACTGCGCGCCGCCGTTAATGCCGCGAAAGCTGATGACTGGCGGACTCCCTTGCAAGCGTCAAACTATGCTTTGCAAAACAGTAGTGCAGCTGATGATGAAGAAGGGCTTGCCTGGCTTGAGCGATCAATCAAGGTAAAGACTACATTCCAAAATCTCTCGGCCAAAGCCCGCGCTTTATACAAGGCGGGAAAGAAGCAAGAGGCGATAGCCGTGGCGGAACAAGCAATCCAGCAAGGCAAGACC
>DATBSH010000356.1:0-3419 GCA_036559885.1 Pyrinomonadaceae bacterium | reverse complement strand
TGATCGAGATTAGATTGTGTTGCAGGTTAACGTCTGAGTTGAGTGGGCCAGTATATTCGTAGGTTGTGGTCAGACCCTTTTTATGCTCAGGCGTGGCCGGCCGCGTGACTGCGATCAGATCGCCGACGTCGTCGTAGTCGTATCTCCACACTCGATTTGAAAAATCGCGAATAGCGGTGATCCGATTCTGGGTGTCGTATTGAAAATCTACTACGCGTTCAGCATGATTGACCTGAACTCTGACCAGCAGACCGTCGTTGTAAATGAAGTTGAGGTTATTGCCGAAGCGATCCTCGATTCGCGCAACGACGTGGATCGAAGGCTGCAAAGTCGGATGTGGTTGATAAACAATCTTTTCGCCGCGCGGTAGCCTAAGAACAAAAGAATTGTTATCCTCAAGAATGATCCCGGTGGCGCCCTCCGGTGGCACCCAGTAGTCGTGCTGCTCGTGCTTGCGAAATGTGTCCTCCGTTAGTTCGCCCGTAGAGCGATAGATCACTTGCGCGGCAGCGTCGATTCGCAGCCAGAGGTTGTAGCTATGGTCCCAATTAAAACCGAGTGGGCCATCGTAAAGCGCCTGCTGTGAGTAAGTTCTGGTGAAGACAAAGTCCATGCCTGCGCCGCTGAGGTGACAATCCGTCGCGCTGTAAACAAAACTGCCGTTGAACAGGTTGACTGGATCGGCGCCCTGAGCCACGTTTGGTGATGTTGGCGCTACGTCTGTTTTTTTCTGAACGTAGAGTTTGTCAGCGCCCTCCGTCGCAGGCATGAGCTGGGGTGCGATCTCATCGACGACCTGCGCTTTCAGCGTGTCGAAACGCTCCTTGAAATTCTGGTCGCTCGTCTCGAACGCATCACGAAGTAAAGTCTTGAACGACTCGAGGTTCTTGGGAGTAATTTCCGGATTAAACAAAAACTCGGTTGCAGCGTCTTCGGCTATTGCGCTGTATGCCTTGCGCAAGGCATCGCGGATTTGATCGTCCGTCATGTCGTTGGTAATGCGACCGGGATCGGGTTGGACGTCCCTGTCAGGAGTTGTTGACGGACTCGTAGTTTCCGGAGGAGGCATGGATTTTCCTGCAGCTTAAACCGCGGCGAAGAACGGAACTTTTTTTACCTTTCGGGTCGAGAAACCGATCGCAGCAACTTATCGATAATCGACGTTCGCGAAGACACCGCCTCGGACGCCTCGGCTCCGACCTGAGGGTTATTCATCAATTCACCAAGAGTAGTTACTCGATTCTTAACGAGTAATTGAGACAAGCGCCGGTTCATGTAGCCTTTGTTTGCCAGTGACGTTAGCGGCAGGTCTGTCGTGCGGGCCGCGTTGGCAACGAGTGATTTGAAAACGTCTGACTCCACAAATGCGCGAGGCTCGTAAGTCACAGTTGAAACGAGATCGAGGATCGAACGGTTGATAAGGCTTTGCTGCATGTTGAGAGTGTTCGCGACTTCAGCCCTGACGTTTCTGGCGTCGGCTGGCGCCGAGCGCAACAAAGCACGAGTCGCACGCGCCGGCCACGCTAACTCGCCGACAACCCAATCACGTGGCGGTTTAGGTACAGGCTCCTGCACTTGCCGTAGATTGAAGTTTCCGTTCTCGTCGAATGTGCCGCAACTTTGAATGATGCGACGCGTTATGACCAATTGCTTAATCGGTGTGTCCGGCGGTGGCGGCGGTGGATCGGGCGGAGGTGGTTGCCCATCGCCCGGAACATCGCCGTTGTCTTTAGGTTTCATTCTTATGGTAAAGAACGGCGTGATCGTGGTGGTCTCGTGGCCGGTGTCCAACCCTGCCTGAATGCAAAAACCATCAAGGCTGCGCGGCATGTGAACGACAAGAAACACTTCCTGAATTCCTTCGAGTTTTCTTTCACCGTCGATCAGGTTGAACTCGGTTTGATTTGGATTCGATACTGTGTGCGGCCGCGGCGCAACGACGAACAGCGCTCTATTTGATCCCAGATGATAACCGTTAAAGAGCTGGTACATCTGACTGCTCGAAGTCGTACGGCTCAATGTCTCTCTTGCTTCGCGAGAAGTAGCGGTTTGATTCTGAGTTACGGTGGTCTCACTCTTGGTCCGTTTGGCCGATGCGCTCGCTCCAATCGGGCCAACACTGAATCCCGCCGAACCGGAATATTCAGTGCTTTTCACTGAGGTGCTGCCTTTAGTCAAACTCGTGGTATCGGTTGTTCCTGATAGCGATTCACTGCCTTCAGTAACCGCTTCAAACAATTCTCGTTTCTTCGGCTCAAAATCCATGATGTAGGGATAATCATCGGGAGCAACTCCTTCGGGATCGTTCGGATAGACCGCGACTTGCATGATTGCTCCTAAACACGGCCAGTACTTCGACGCCCAGCCACTCGCCGTTATGACTTCCCAGAGCGTGCTCTGCAAATCGTCCCATGTCCCACTTTCGCGCGCAGTTTGCTTTGCGTCGCGCAAGGCCTCCGACGGATTCCAGCCAGTGATACTGCACGTCATTTTTAGATAGACAATTCGTGAGTTGGGATAGGCGTCTGCCGTCTCTTCTTCCGGAACGATGTAAAAATAGACAGCAAGAGAAGAACGCCACTTTGGACTGAACACGCGATCGGCGAAGTTGGTGTCGATCATGTCTCGTGAAAAAGACATGCGCGTCCAGGTGATGTCTTGTGGTGGTGTTAAAGATTGGATCGACATGAGCCCTCCGTAGAAGTGAAGTTGGGGGTACGTCACTGAGATGAAAGAGTTTGCGTCTTTTATTCTCGAAGTTCGAAAATGTCAAGAATCAAATTGAACGCTGGCGGTCGGCATTCGCTGTGGATAAGAAACGTCGCGCTCGCGGCGCGCATTCATTCAATCATCGCCAGACCCGTCATCTTACAAAACGCGCTCCCGCCGCTCGCCTCCAACGAATTGTTGGCGGAAGATTATCGGTTCGATGGTCGTTTGAACCCTTAGGCCTTCACATTTACAACACCATCGCAGCGAATTCCTCAAAGCGATCTCAGTAAGTTCTCAAAGGTAGCGGAAAGGCTCGGCTCCGTCCCAAGCGATGATCCGAAGCGCATGGCTTGTGATCATGAACAAGACGAGTATGTGAATACAAGATCTTTTGTAGGGCTAGGAAATAGACCGCGCTTTTCTTGACTTTTGAAGGAGCGTGGGAGTTTTGGTCTCATGGTCGGCCAATGATCTAAGTCCTTTTGTTTTTGATAGTTGCTAACGCGTTCAGCTGATCTACAATTTGCCATTTCCTGCCATTCTTTAGCATTGGCTGCAGTTCGATATACGTTGCGTGCTGTCTGTTCTGGACACAAATTGGCCACAGCCAAATCCGAATTGAAAGAGCCGAATCTGTGTAAGTTATTGAGGTGTATGGGGTATTTGGTAGCGGGGGGCGGGATCGAACCGCCGACCTTGGGGTTATG
>DATBSH010000355.1:0-13630 GCA_036559885.1 Pyrinomonadaceae bacterium | reverse complement strand
CAGCATTGTTATCGAACCAAAGAAAGGTAGTGATCTTTTGTGTGCGTGGTGCCGTTCGATCGTCTTTAGCTGCTATCGTAGACGCTCCTGCTTTTGGTGTTGCCATTCGTGCATTCTCCTTTTATGACGTTCTGATTAAGGGAATGTTGCCGGGCCATTCTGTTATTGGTAGCCGGGAATTATTTGGCAGACTCGCAGATTCGTTTGTAAAAAGTTTGTCGGCAACTTTGTCATTCGTCGCTCTGAGTGCTCTGCATTGGAGCGAAGCCGGGGCGCCATTCGGACTTCAGAGGCAAAACCAATCCGATTAGGCTTCCGCGTTCATTTTGTGACCGGCCCTCGTTGTTGGTGAGCTAGAATTGAGCGGCAGCAAGCCATTGATGTTGGCTCCGTTGACCCTTTCAGGCCACCTCAAACGCTAGCACGCCGTAGTGCTGTCTTTGCTTGGCGAAATAGATCTCACTCTATAGGCATATCAAAGTAGAACTCCCGCGCTACCGTTTCTCCTCCCAAGGGATAGCTCTGTGTCACTCAGAAAGCATGGAGCAGACATCATCGCGGCTATCGGACTGCTGATTTTTGCCGCGCTAATCATCTACTTCATCTTCGCAAATTAACCATGCCGGCGGGGCAAATGATGCTGAGCGAAGCTTTGGATGTGGTTTCGGCCTTTGTCTAATCAGTTGCTCCATTTGGTTTGCTTACCAATGGGCAATCAATCCAGATCGGGACGCTCGCAGACGCGAAGCTGGCGAGCGTTACAACAAAGACGCCAGAGTCATTGGAAAACATGGCGGCGGAGGGAATAGCAGCAAAAGATTATGGAGACAAGAGGATCGGGAATACTGTACATCCTCGTTTTAGTGATTATATCTGCGCTGCTCATTTACTTTGTGTTTTTGAAATAATCCTATAAGAACCCCTCAGCGGCGCAGAGCCGCTGTTTACTCGGATCTCAGCGCCACCAGCGGATCGATTCCTGTTGCGCGGCGCGACGGGATGTAACAAGCGACTAGCGCCACCACAACGAGCACAAAACCCATTACCAGGAGAATCAGCGGATCGTGTGTTGGCAACGCGGGGATGAGAGAAATCAATACTCTGGACACGGCGTACGCTCCCACCCCCCCAAACAAGGCTCCGCTCAAAACCAGGAATGCGCCTTTGCCCAGCACCAACCGCATAACATCATGACGCTGTGCCCCGAGTGCCACACGAATTCCGAGCTCACCGGTACGTTGAACTACCGTGTATGAGACAACGCCGTAAATCCCAATCGCGGCCAACATAAGACCCACTACTGCAAAGGCCCCGAGCAAGCTTCCGAGCAACGAGATGCTGCCCAAGCCCCGATCAACCGCAGCTCGTGCGGTGCGGATCCGGTAAACAGGTAGATCAGAATCAAGGCCGGCAACTGACCCGCGCAGAGTGCTACTAACCGCTTCCGAATTCATTGACGTACGCAGAGCGATCGTGAGGTAGTTGGGAGCAACTTGTGCCAGGGGCGAAAACGCTTCAAAGCGCGTATATGGTTCGCCAAGTTCACCAGGAAAGGCGAGGTCATTAACTACGCCGACGATTTCGTAAAACTCTCTTTTTGGACCAGCATTACTTATGCGCTTCCCGATCGGACTTTCGTTCGGCCAAAATGTACGAGCGGCTGTTTCATTGATGATAACAACCTTGGGATGATCAGCCGTATCTGTTGAATTAAAGGTACGGCCTTGTCGCAAACGAGCACCGAGGGTCTCGAAGTAGTCGCCATTTACAGGCTCAAAAAACATTTCCGGCAACTTGTCCCGCGGAGGCTCAGGTCGGCCTTCAACGAGGAACGAGCTACTGCTGTTGAAACCAAAGACCGGGTTTGAACCGCTAATCGCAACGTGCTGCACACCGGGCAGCGTGCGGAGGCGATTTTCCATTTCTGTCAGGAAAACCACCCGTTGCTTATCGCTAGTGTATTTGTCTCCCTTAAGGGTTATTTGTGCTGTCAGCAGTCCATCAACACGCCAGCCCGGATCTGAATTGATAAAGCGCTGCAAGCCACGGAGGAACAGTCCGGCGGCAGCCAGCAACACCATTGCAAACGCTACTTCGCCGATAATGAGTGTGTGGCGCAGCCGGTGTTGAGATCGTCCTGCAGTCGATCCGCGCGAGTTCTCTCGCAGCGCTAAGTTTACGTCCGCGCGCGATGCCAACCATGCAGGAACTGTCCCAAATAGCACTCCCGTCAATACTGAGCACAGAAGAGCAAACGCGAACACTTTGTAATCCAGTTGCACATTCGCTCCGGGCAAATTGCTGAAGAGGCGCACACTGATGAAGCGAACGGCGCCGAGGGCAATGACGAGACTGATTGTGCCTCCGATTAGCGCTATAAGAATGCTCTCAGTAAACGACTGTCGCAGCAGTCGCCAACGACCGGCACCGAGTGCGGCGCGAACCGCCAGTTCGCGAGACCGCGCCGCAGTCCGAACGAGCTGAAGGTTAGCCAGGTTGGCACACGCAATCAGCAAAACAAAACCTGCCAGCCCAAATGTGAACCACATGACAGTTCTGCCGATACTGTCAGACATCGATCGCCCGAGCGGCTCCAGTCGCAAGCTCTCGCCTTGATTCGACGAGTTCTGCTTGCCGAGGTTAACGGCCAACGCAACCATGTTTTGCTCTGCTTGCTGGACTGAGACGCCGGGTTTGAGACGACCAAACGAAGAGAGAAAGTTGGTGTCACGGTTCGCCTTCTGTTCCGGAGTAAACGTCAGTGGCTGCCATATGTCCATCGGCCCCCAAAGCATCGGATGTTCGAATCCCGGAGGCATTACTCCGACAATCTCCACTGTCTTTCCGTCGAGCTGAATTCTTCGTCCCACGACGTTGGGGTCGCTTCCAAAGTGGCGCGTCCAAAACCGGTCGGTAAGGACAACTACGTTATCAGTGCCCGGCTCGAATTCTTCAGGTCTAAATACACGGCCAAGCGCCGGGGGTACTCCCAACACTGGAAAAAAATCGGCGGTCGCCGCCAGACTGAGCAGACGTTCCGCTGATTGTCCGGGTTCGGTGAGATTACGGCTGGCATAGTTGTAGGCGGCCATCTTGTCAAAGACCGTATTTTGGTCGTGCTGGTCAAAAAAATTCCCGGCTGAATGCGGCCAACTTTGCGAGTGTGGCGACGTTCGAAATACTCTCACCAACTGTTGGGACTGCGGGTAGGGCAAAGAGCGGAACAGAAATGTATTCAACACACTGAACATTGCCGTGTTAATACCAATACCCAGTGCCAGCGTCAGCACCGCCACTACGGCAAACCCCTTGTGTTTTAGCAGGAGGCGCAGGCTATAGCGCACATCTTGTGACACGCTAATCATGTTCCTTCTCCAATCAATCAGTTAATCGAGCAGGCAGAGTGGTTTCCGAAGTTTTGCTTATTATAAGAACACCTTGGTGCCAACTCTTGTGACAGTTAAGTGGGTACCAGAATTGCAGCGAAGGAAGCAGATCCACAGATTTCCACCGATTACGCAGATTAGAACTGAATCAGCTAAGTCCAATGTTTTTACAACAGTCTTGCTGAAAGCTTTGCCTCAAAAGTCGGATCTAGCTCGAGGCAGGAGTGTTTTGGTTTCGTGTTGGTTAGTGTGACTTCGTGGATCGTCTCTAGTTTTCTGGACAAAAGGAACGATCCACGAACTCACACGAACTAAACACGAACTCGTTACCACCGAAATCGACTTTTTGAGGCAAAGCCGTGCCGTGCCAAAGATTCAACTTCTTTCAGGAACTAGTGCCACGTTCAGCCATGTCAACCTTAGTTACAGGAAACCAGTTGAATCTTAAGCACCTCACGACAAGCTGAAGCATATCGGACATTTGGGCCGATTGCCGATGGAGGTGTGGTGGCATTCAAATCGGCAATCGGCAATGACCTCACTCCGGCTCGGAAAAAATCATTGAGAACCGGAAATTGAAAGTATTTACTCGCGTGAACGTAGCCCCTGCATCATTCGAGAGAAACGACAGTCCGAAGATCGTTGGGCTGTTGTTCAATCCAACCAATGGCGGTTGTGCGCTGACACCCGGAAACGGCGTCGTAGCTGGTATCTGCAATACCAGGAACAGATTCTGAATCGTTCCGGCCGAAATGCCCGCCTGAATCGTCTCGCTCAAATCCTTTGGTTCAGTAAAGTAGAACGGCGCGAAGTCAGTATCCTGACCCAGGAACATTGGTGACGACCGAAGCGGAGTGACTAGATCGATTGTGGCAGTGCCGTCAGGATTGATTACTCCTGTTGTCAGCCATGCGTTTCCGAATAACACCGGCACCGAAGCATCAACAACATTTGTATCGAATAACCCAGCCTGAACGATTGTCGGGTTGCCGCCATTTAGCGCGCTGATCTGCGCAGCCGGGAAAGCTACCGCGTAGGTCCGAGATGCCGGCGAGTTGATAAACCCGATGGCATTTCGCGCGCCAAAGTTACTGATGTTGAAGACTCGGTTGGTGACAATGTTTACGCCCGACCTAACAAATCCATTATTGACGTGAACGTTCTTGCCGTCGCCGGGCTCGCGCTCAATCGCGCCTTCTTTGTTATTGTTCCAAAACTCTTCGATAAAGTTCTGCTGACCATAGAAAGCCCCAATCTGACAAGTGAAGCTGATGCTGTTAGCAGCCACCGGGCTGCCGTCAATTGCTTCGGCCCGCACGTTGTAATTGCCCATGGGGAGGGGTATCACGTAGTTGCCATTCACGATCCCTTGCGCAGCAGTAGGAACGAAGAACAACCCTCCAGTAGCCGGATTAAATGAGAGATTCGCAGTGCCGCTGAAAGCACCGACTGTCTCCTCTCCCGTGTCTCTATTGATTGCTTGAAGGTAGCCACCTGCGATTGGTTGATTTAAAACTCCGTGTCGCAATTCGCCCCTGATCAACCCGAAATTGCTCGTGAATGGTATGTCTCCCAGTTGTAGCGCTGCTGGACCAGATGCCGCTGTGCCTTCTGGATAGAACCAGGACGCGAACGCGATGTCATCGATGTCGAGAGTACGCTGGGCCAGTTCCGATGCGGGGTCACCTGTGTCAATGAAGGGAAACATTGTTGCCCCGTTACCATCCGTTGCACTTGTCTGATTATTCGGTACGTGAGAGAGACCAAATGAGTGGCCAAATTCGTGGGTCGCAACGCACTGAAGATCCACGGAACGTGTCACAGTGTCAGCCTGGGCCGGATCGACAGTGAAACGAAAGCCATTTGAAGCCTTGGTGTTGAACTGGACGTCGTTATCGAGAATCGTGCCAGCTTTATAGAAGCCGGCAGGAAATTCGATATCACCATCACTGTCTACATCCTGTGCGGTAGTAATCGCATTGGAGACGTCAGAATCACCATCGCCATCAATATCATCGCCATTCGTAAGGTTGACATCAATAATGAAATTTGTTGATGGAGATGAAGCGATCGCATTGAAGGCAGCTGAAGTACGGAAACTGATTTCATTAACAAAATTGAATCCGACCAAGCCAGGGTTGTTTGTGTTGCCGACAATGTGCATGTCGATGAACGATGACGGCAGCGAATTCCACGAGTCAAACGACGCCTGTAACGCGGTAGTGGCATCTGCGACTGACAGGAAGGCAGGGCCTAATGGATTCGGGATCGGATTAAGTGTGTTGTTGACTCGATATTGGACGGGGATGCTTCGGCTGTCCCAGCGTATGCCGATTACACGCGCCAGCAGATGACCAGGGATGGGGGATGGTTGAAAGCCGGTAAGGTCAATCGTTTCGAGCGCGCCGCCCGCACGAGCAGTCGCTACGCTCATTAGAATCATGCATGCAGTAACAAAGATCGATGTGAGCTTTCTTTTCATAGGTCCTCCTCGGGGAATCTCCTGATTGAGTGAAATGGATCTGGATCAGTTAAGGATTGGGCACAGTTGCGTTATTGCTGTTGCAACTGCTTCTTAACCTCAGCCTTCAAGCTGGCGAGCGGCGTCGTGTTAGCTGATCCGCGACGAACGCCGTTATTGTCCTTAAGCATCGTCTTCGTGAGATCACGCGTGACTACTTGCTCGCCATCTTCATCTTTCACTATGGAGAATTTCCCTTGTGAGAACCCCGCCACGGTGTAACTACCGGCAACGTCACTATTGGCGGTCAGAAATAAAAACACGTCCTCACCGGGAGCGATTCGTGGCGCCCCTGGATATGTCATTGCGACCGGGAACTTCCGATTCGCATCAACGCCACCAGGCAACGCAACGGTGATTGTTCCCAGCTCAGCACCTTTGAGGGTCTCGCCGATACTTATAGTCGCCAGGGTTACGAGAGTACGGTCGACCCAAACAGACTTTGTGTCGACGCAACTTCCTATCGCGATTAAGTCTGACTGATTGACCATGTCTTTGATCGAAAGGGACGTGGCCAAGCTGGTATCAACTGATGTTTGGATAACATCTTCGTCGGGAGGCGCATTTACAGCCTTTGTCGCCCAGCGGGCTGAAACCAACAGGGCGAAAACGATTAAAGAGATTGCTAACGCGGCCTTTTTCATGTGATGTTCCTTTCATCGAGGTTTGAAATTTAGTCCGGATAATTTCAAATGAAGACCGCGAGTGATGATTAGCAATCGCTTTCTACGGATTCGAGACAGACAACCGTAGAAAGACTTGGGGAATGATAATTCTCTAAAAAACCGGCTTGGGGAGAGTCGAACGTTGCTGACTAACGTATGAAGATCGGTTTTACTTTGGTGCGGGGAAATTAATCTTGGTCTTCGTAAATGTCAAGGTCTTAAAATGTCCGATACGCTTCGTATCGGACATCTGACATCCGACGGTTTTTTGGATCTTATTCAAAATTTTGTTGCCTCGCCTGTCTCTCCTTTATATACTGCGCGCGCTTCGAGTCGTTAATCCTTCGATTTTGCTTCTTCGGAAAACTGAATAAACAACCTGTCCTGTGAGAGGAGGTCACGTGCGACGCTTTGCTCCCCAGCTCTCCGCGCAACTTTTCTGTGTCCCTCTACTGTTTTTCTTCGTCTCGAATTCCCATGGCCAGATCTCAAGCCGGTCAGCCACCCAGCAACAAGTTCAGAATCGAGAGTGGGCGCTCGGGATTAATCGACGTGATGTGAACGCCAATCAATTTGCTCGGGAGAAACTGCTTGCTCAAGAAGCCCTTAGAAACGATTTTCGCAAATTGCAGATCGTCAACAATCAATTGATGGCCGGAATGTTTGAACGCTCAGGCGCTGAGAGAATCACTCAAAAGGAAATCAGATCGAGTCTGGGTGAGATCAAGAAACTTGCTGAACGACTGCGGTCGAACCTCGCTATTCCGAAGATGAAAGCCGATGAACCAACAAACAACCTGACTTTAGAGCCGGGGTTGCTACAACTGGACAAAGCTGTCATGAGCTTTGTCGAGAATCCTCAGTTCCAGCAGCCGAGAGTTTACGATATTGAACTGGCGTCGCGAGCGAGAAAGGATCTGGGTGAGGTGTTGAGACTTGCCGAGGTGCTGAGAAAGTTGTCCATGGAGTAGTAGACCCACCCCGGTCCCACCATTCAAGCTCAGCAAAATTTCAGGTCAGGAAGGGCGGTTTACCCCCGCTCAAGATTCATCACCACTCAAGCTTCAGTCCCACCATTCAAGCTCAGCAAAATTTCAGGTCAGGAAGGGCGGTTTACCCCCGCTCAAGTCACATCACATTCAACCTTCAGGCAGCAATTCAAGCTCAGCAAAATTTCAGGTCAGGAAGGGCGGTTTACCCCGCTCAAGATTCATTATCACTCAAGTCTCAGTCTCACAATTCTGAGCGTTTGCCTGCGCGGAGAAATATAAAGCGCTAGCGCCATTTCTTCACCCTGGGCCAGAGTTGGGCCAATGTCCCAAACTTTGACCCTTTGCAAATCCAAACTGTTACGTTCCTTTCCAGTGCATAAGGGTTGTCCTCGGACGTGCCGACCAACTCCACCTGCTCGAATAGTTTTTCCAGATCTTCTCTGTCGTCGTCCAGCACAATCATGCAGTTGCCGGAATAACCGCGTGGACCCCACAAAAAGTAGGTCTGATGACCGCTGACTGCCGGTGGCAAGCCGTATCGTCGGCCGAAGAAGTCGATAGCGCCGGCTTGTCCGTAATCTTGGGCAAAGACACCGCAGTCATTTCTTTCTTCCGGCCCGAGACGTGACCAGGCTTCGGCTGTCTTTGCTGTGATTTCCTCCCAGCCGAATTGGTCGGCGTAATGCTGCGGAAGCACGGCTCGCTCATGACTGTGCTCACTACGCGGCACATCAAACGGCAACCTCTTCATGTACGAGATAAATCGATCCACGGAGAGAACTGGAACTACCAACGGTGTAAGCCATGCTCCGCCAACAAACAACAAAACTATTATCAACGGCTTCAACCATCCCTGCCGCGTTCGTTCGATTCCCTTTTCAATTACGACCGCGCCGGCTGCAAAGAGCATTGGATAGATCGGAGCGAGATAGTAATTCTTTCCTTTCAGCGCAAGGAAAGTGGCGAAACAAACCAGATAACACCAACCAAGAAACCGAAACTGCTTAAATCGCGCGGAGAAAAGTAACGCAATCACACCCGCGATCCAGATTAGTGCGTTCAACGGATGGACCAGCAGGATCTGTTGTGCAAAGAACTCGAGTGGTGAGAGGTAGACGTCGCGGCCGGCAGCCCTGATGTTCTGCATTAGCTGAACAAAGGGCCAATCGTTCCGCACGTTCCAGATCAGGTTTGGCAGAAAGATCAGAAATGCGAGCGCGCCCCCTAACCAAAACCACTTATTCAAAAGGAATCTTCTCTGCGGTGCAAGTAGGAGTCCGATAACAATTCCAAAGCCGAACACGAGGATTGAATATTTCTCTTCGAGGCCCAATCCGGCCATCACTCCGAACAATAACCAGTAGCGTGCGTCTCGTGTGACTGCGAGGATTGCAAAATAGACGCATCCTATCCACAGCAGCGGCTCAAGACTGTTTGTGGTCACGAGGCTGCCGTCTGAAAGAAAGATCGGTGCGATCACAAACGCGACTGCGCTGAGGAGAAGAGCGAATCGTTTTCCGCCGAACTCGCGCGCGATCATGGCCGTAAGCACAACTACCAATGAAATAGCCAGTGCCGGAAGAAATCGAATGCTGCGAAGAGAGTCGCCTAAGATCGCTCGAGTGATCCTAAGCAGGAAAGGTAGGAGTGGAGGTTGGTCTACATAACCCCAGGCAAGACGATCACTGCAGACCAGGTAATTAAACTCATCGCGAAAGTATCCATAGCGGTTGTTGAAGACACAATGAAACACCAACAGACCCAGGGCGAGCGCAGCAACAACCAGCATGCCACGAAATGTCTTTGACTCAGCAGCAGTTGTCATGTTGAAGCAATTAGATTGCAGGTGAGGAAGGGTGGTTTACCCCCGCTCAAGCTTTATTATCACTCAAGCTTCAGTCCCACAATTCAAGCTCAGTAAAACTGAAGCTTCAGTCCCACAATTCAAGCTCAGCAAAATTTCAGGTCAGGAAGGGCGGTTTACCCCCGCTCAAGCTTCATTATCATTCAAGCTTCAGTCCCACCATTCAAGCAAATGTCCATATGCTTCACTTTGTCTTTCACAAACCACACTATCGATCATTGAATGGTGCGAAGAGCGGCACGAGTCTCTGAAAGAAGTTGAGTCTATGTAACCTCACGACAAGCTGAAGCCATATCGGACATTGGATTGAATGGTGGGACTGAAGCTTGATTGGTGATGGGAGTTGAGCGGGGTAAACCGCCCTTCCTGACCTGAAATTTTACAAAGCTTGAATTGTGGGGCTGAAGCTTGAGTGGGTAATGAGGTTTGAGCACTTTTCTTGACCAGTGGCGATAACGAACTTATATTCCGCACAATCAGTCACCCAAAAGTTCGACATAACTAATTCTCAACAGGAGGTCCTTGAATGCGAACCACAACGCATAAGCCCGCTGCGTTTTCTTCAACTCGCGAAAAGACAGCAACTGTCCACGAAACAATCCGCACAACTCCACAGCAACCGAGCAACTCAACATCTATAGCCAAGATTGTCCTGGGAATCACCCTGCTCTTACTGATGATCGTCTCAGGTTGCAGCAAGGCGGGTACGAACAGGTCTGAAGAACCATCAGCCTCAGGAGGCTCAGCTCGTCCTGCCTCAAGTCCACAAGCAACAACCGCAACGAACACACCTGCACCGGCTAATGCTGCTCCTGCGGTAGTGATTGCGACCGCCGATGGCGAAAGGGCCGGAACACGCGTCGAAATCACGGAGTTGAAGCGCTTGAGTGACAACACCGTGAATCTGAAGTTTTCTATTGTCAATAATGGCCCGGATCGGTTCTCGTTCAGTTACGACTACGGTGATCCAGACCAGGGCGCAAAAGATTACAGCACCATCGGAGGCGTCACCTTGGTGGATGGTGCCAACAAGAAGAAATACTTCGTAGTGCGCGACAGCGAGAACAATTGCGTGTGTAGCCGCGGCTTGAAGGAAATCCCACCAAGTTCGCGCGGAAACGTTTGGGCCAAGTTCCCTGCCCCTCCCGAAGATGTGCAAAAGATCAGTATCGTCATTCCGCATTTTGGACCAATCGACGACGCACCGATCAGCCGTTAAAGGACAAGGAGGTTAGCGATGAGAGCGCTTAACTCAATCATGTGCCTACTCGTCGGATTTGCCGCCGCGACGTTCACGGTCGCACAAGAGACCAATCAAACGATGGACTTGGCAAAGAGCAAGATTCTCGATCTTGTCTTTCGCGTCGAAGACCTGGGAGGTCAGGTTAAAGACCTGCAAGTAAAAGAGACGGGCCAGGAGATTCGCATCGAACTAGCCGCCGATGTGCTCTTTGATTTCGATAAGGCAGACTTGCGACCAGCGGCGCAAAAAACTCTTCATGACGCAGCCGCGATCATCAAGGATAAGGCGAAAGGTGCAGTGCGAATCGAGGGTCACACAGATTCGAAAGGCAATGATGCTTACAATCAGAAACTGTCTGAACGACGGGCCGCGTCAGTAAAGGCCTGGTTCGTCGCTAAGGAGGGATTGGGCAGTGTGCAATTCTCGACTCAGGGATTTGGAGAGAAGAAGCCTGTAGCTTCTAATACAAAGCCGGACGGCTCTGATGACCCCGACGGTCGACAGAAGAATCGGCGTGTGGAGATCATTCTGAAAAAACAGTGACCGGGGGCGTATTGCCGATTGAGGATTGTGCTGGATAGTGTTCGAGACGCTTAAGCTTGTCGTTGTGATGCGTAAGCGTAAATCCCCCTAACGGCAGAGGCTGTGTCAAAACTCGAACTGTGGTGGCATGAGGTCAGTACCACCTCGCGGTAGCGGGTGCGAAGCCCTATTCAGTACCGTTTGCGGTAGCGAATGGCCAAGTCTCACGTGGAAGTTATTCGCAGACGTGGATTGGAACGAAACGGTACTGAATAGGGCTTCGCACCCACCCGCTACCGCGAGGTGGTACTGACTCCATTCCACTGCGATCCGAATTTTGCAAAAGGCTCTTCAGCTTGTTGTTGTCGGCCCCTACAGTCAAGCTTAAAGGAACACGCCAACCAAATGTCCGATATGCTTCAGCTTGTCGTGACGTGCCACAGATTCAACTGTTTTCAGAAACTGATGTTTGCCACAGCCGTCGAACCCAGCCGCACTCATTCCTGAAAACAGTTGAATCTGCGGCAAGTCACGACAAGCTGAAGCATATCGGACATCTGGTTGATGCATTTCGCCAACCTTGAGTGTAGGAGCGTCACGACAACCTGAAGCGTATCTGACATTTGCTAGACAATTCTGAACACAACGACTACCGACGCGAGTAGCACAACGATGAAAGCGAATGCGCTCGCGTAGTTGCTCCGCGAATCTGATCCGACTGATTGAACATTGCTTCGGTGGCTCCGCCGCTGTGGCCAAATCACGTTGGAATGGGCCTGCATCTCATCAAGACGCCAGGTAACCGGATCGTGGAAGCGATTCTGGAATGGGTTATGGAGTGGTTTCTGTCTCGTTGCTCTCATGGTTTCGACTCCCTTTATCAATAGCTGAGAGAGGTTCAGCGAGGCTTGACCTCGCAAGGAGCAATGGCTATGCCGGAAGAAAAGGGATGAAGGATGAGGGATGAAGGATCAAGGAAAACCCAATATTCAGGGATTTCGCTGGTTAGAGAGGTGAAATGCGGTAACGAATTCGGCGGGGCATTACACGAAGTGGGGCAGCGTTGACCATTGCTGATTGGCAATTGCCGATTAGTCCCTTTTGGTGGGCTTTAATCAACTTTCGTGGGACGCTGACTAGCGACTGGTTTAGGTGAACGCTGTGTTGGAGCAACTGAAGGGGTCGGTATACCAACGGGAAGGGTTACAGATTTAAGCGGCGGAGGTTTCGGCGGACACACGTGGTCCTTGATTTCTTCAGGCTTCAGTAATGCATTGCAATTCGGGCAGCGGTACCGATAGTACTGCAAATACCGCGCGGCGATCCTAAACTGGTCTCTCTTCTTCAACGTTTCCGGCTTCAACGCGCAAGCTGTTCCCGCACTTAATTCGGCTAATTCCTCTATCACCGGTGCAACGTTTATACCCTCGACGTTAACGTCGAAAACCGCTTTGAAATACTCGCCGAACTGAGCGTAAAGGAACAGCGATACTCGATAGATCAAATAGCCCGAGATGAGAAATATTGCCGCCACTAATAACGCGACACCCTTTCGCGGCAGTCGTTGATCGATCAGCGTCAAGTCGTATTGAAGCCGTGGACCGAAGTTGGCCCACAGAAGGATTACGACAACTAACTTTGCTACCGCATACTGCACCCAAAGGAGTGCAGATGTGTAAAAAGCAAACGACGAGTAGACCGTGCTGTCGGCGAGCGCCTGATTACTGTCGATCTCTTCTCTTGTCTCCTTGTCGAGTTTGAGCCAGATGCGCGTCCAGTAGAAGATCGCGTCGAGTCCGTAGGTGCGACTTGAATGGGTTTCGAAGGCGTAGATTACATTTCCCAGACGTGATGGGAGTACTACTACGTAATCGTGGTTTTCATCCATTTGAAAACCGCTGCGTAGATCGAACCACGCCTCGGCTTTGCTCTGTCGTATCTGTTGGGTTAGTTCCTCCCTTTTCTTTTTGGCTTCTGGCGTTTCCGAAGTCGCCTCTTGGGGTTCGGTGATGTTAGTAACCGCCCTGAGATCCTTAAGACGCTCTCTTTGGCGCTTCATTGAAAAGTCCTTAATGAAGCCGGGCCAGAAACGTCTCCCCTCCATCAGAATATAAATTGGCATGTCGGCAATAATGATGGCCCACCCTAAGAGGATCACCATCACGACAAACGCGTATTCCCACTTGTCAGACCAACCTTGCAGTTGGAGCACCAGCCGAAGCAGTGGAAGAAAGCCCAGGCTCAAAAGGAAACCGGGCAGGACCAAGCGGAAAATCAGTTTTACGCCAAAGTCGAACGGAAGCTTCATGTAGGTTTAGTTGGTGGTCTGCGCTTATGGAATATCACCGGCGCCATGTGTTCCAAAAAAGATGAGAGGGAGGTCGGATTCTTCCAGTTTTTGACGCGCTGCCTCTAATTGAATTTCCGATTCAAGCTT
>DATBSH010000354.1:0-21395 GCA_036559885.1 Pyrinomonadaceae bacterium | reverse complement strand
CTGAAGCTTAACTCGAAACTTGAAACTTGAAACTAAGCTTTAATCTCGAAGCTTGAAACTCGAAACTCGAAACTGTATTCTCATCGGCGTGGGGCAGTAGCTCAGTTGGCAGAGCGCCGCGTTCGCAATGCGGAGGCCAGGAGTTCGACCCTCCTCTGCTCCACCAATCAAATCAATGACTTACGGCAGGGCGGCGACCCTGCCTTTTTCATTTGTCACCGATTCGTCACTTGACGCGACCGGACGCACCAAATTCTCAACCGCTCGACGCTTCGCCTCATCGGTGGCGTGGGTATAGCGCAGAGCCATTCGAACGTCTGACCAGCCGAAGATTGCCGCAAGCGTGAATGCGTCCGCTCCGCAGTCAGCCATCCGCGTGGCTGCCGTATGACGCAAGTCATGAAAGCGGAAATCCTTAATCCCTGCGTCAGTCTTCGCCAGATCAAATCGACGCTTCACGTCGACCAACCGTCCTTTCGTCCTTGGACTCGGAAAGACATGCTCACGGGTGTGTGGTAGTCCTTCCAACATTGCACGGACCGTTTGATTGATCGGAACGAAACGGTCTTTGCCGTTCTTGGAGACTCGAATGTGAATCACCCCTCGCGGGAAGTCCACGTCGAACCAGGTGAGATCGAAAATCTCGCCCTGCCTCATTCCGGTGTTAATAGCCATCGTAACGATCCGCTGCACCCATTCCTGACCTTGAAGTTGCTCGAACAGCTTAGCTTCCTCATCGAAAGTCAGATAACGCATCCTTCCGCTGTTCGTGCGAAACTTCCGCACTCGGCGACAAGGATTGCTTTCGATTAGTTCAGCATCGAACGCCAGAGAGAGAATCTTCGATAGTACGCACATCTCGCGATTTACCGTTGCCGGATTTCGCAGTCGTTTGTACATCGTCTTTCCCTCGCGACGTTTTTGCTTCCACTTCTCGATCAGCGGCGGATTGATTTCGGAGAGCATCATCCGCCCGAACGTCTCCTTAAGCATGTCGCAAATCTTCACGTCATCGGGGTACGTCCGCTTGTGTAACTTTGAGTAAGGCAGGAAACGATCCTTGACGAATTTGTCAAAGCTAATCTCCGGCCTCCTCTTAACCTTGTATCGGTTTTCAAAGAGCTTGTTCTCGATCACGGTCTTGGCCTTTATGGCTTGTGCTCGCGTGCGGGCCTTCTTTAGAACCTGCTGCACTCGCCGGCCATCGATCGTAGTGTCACAGAACCATCTGCCCCTGCGCTTGTAAACTGACATCGTGCTCCTTTCCGGTTGCAGCCATCACAGGAGCGGACTGAGGATAGCAAAGCAACGCGTGATTTTCTATCTCGATTTCCTTAACGGGCCGGCTCATTCCAGGCGATAACTACATCCAGCCGAAATCGCAAAAGACCGCCTTTGCGCTCATAAGGTATTCGCTTGTCGCTTACCCAGGCGTAGATGGTTCGCGGCTTCACTCTTAGTAGTTCGGCAACCTCTTTCAGCGTTAGGTAAATTGGCAGTTCTTTGGCTTCCTTGATGTTCATACAATTCCCCAAGTGTTTGCTCTCGTTCAGGCGAGGCTGAATTCCATCTCTTCCGCCTCAGCCACTTCTGCTTCACCTCTATCTTGATTGGCTTCTTCGGTTTTTTCGGGCTCGCGACCTTGTTGTGAGTCCAAGTACCCACGATTTTGCGATTCGTATGGGTTCTGGTCGTCCCGAAGCTCGTTGCGGCGCTCGTTGCTTAACTGGACGGCTTCAAGGGCCATCTCTTTATCGACCCTCCGATCCAAGGCGCCTCTGAGTTCTTCAATTGAGTTCGTGTAGATGGTCGCATCTTCTCGGGCGCGCGACACAGCGACGTAACCCATTCGGTCATTCAGCAAGACGCGCGATTCGCTGGTGTCGGCGTTGATAAGGACACGATCAACAGTTGTTCCCTGCGACGAGTGACTGGTGACGGCGTAACCGTGGTCGAGGTGACGGAACTTCTCCGTCTCGAAACTGACCCCGCGTCCGCCGTCTAACTTCACTAACATTTCCTCATCGCCAATCTTGGCGATTGTTGCTAACTCGCCATTGGCGATGCGCTTTTCTGTAAACGGTGCGCGGAATTGAATCCGGTCGCCTTCCGCGAATTCACGCTTTGCTTCGCGATAGACGCTTACGCCTGAAAGCCGTTGAGGGTTGTAAGTGAGTTCGCGGCCGCTTTCGAAATGAACTGTGATTTCATTCTCTTTGTGATCCTTTGCCGTCACGAGCGCATAGTTGCCAACTTTCACGTCATAGACCTTACTGGCGCGGTTGTATCGGATGATGTCATCTCCGGGGACATAAGCGTTGGCGAATGTGCGCTCGGTGCCGGTCATGTCCTGACGATTCACGTAAACGGTCATTTGGTGATCATCTCGGCTGACCTTGCCCTCGCGCTGCAGCTGGCCGTGAATTAGCGTGTTGAGTTGAACTTGCTCACGGTTGCGCGGCGAAACGACGAGCGTGTTCTCCGGGTTCTCGCAGTAAGCACCGGCAATAGCCTTCAACCGTTGTTTAGTGCCGGCGATTTCCACAAGCCGTCCCTGTCGCTCAAGGCTATCGACTGCTTCCCACATTTCCCTGGCTGAAAGCTTTTCGACGGTTCGCTTTAGTTCGGGTTTGCGTTGCCGAACGATCTCACTAAGCTGGACTGTTGCCATTCCGTGCTTTTGAAACTGTTCGAAGGGTGTTCCTGCTTCAACGGCTTGATGCTGTCGGTTGTCTCCAACGAGTAACACCTTGTCAGAGGACTCAAGGTGCGCTAAGAACTTGTGAAGGTTCCTTGTGCTGGCAAGTGAACTCTCATCCAACACGAAAAGCCGATTGTGATTCTCGGGCGCTTCCGGTCGCCGGCGAATGAACTTTTGTAAGGTCTCGCTCTGAATGCCACTTTCTGCGAGTTGCTTTGTCGCACGGGTGGTCGGCGCGAAGCCGCGCACTTCATAACCTTCATTCTCTGCTACTTCTCTTAGAACCGATAGCGCAGTGGTCTTGCCTGTGCCCGCGCCGCCTTGCAAGCCGATAACATGATCGCGACTCGTGAGGATCTGCTCAACCGCTGTGCGTTGGTTGTCATTCAATCTGAGTTGTTGTCTCTCTGCGATCGCGTCAACCGTCTGCCGCGCGTCTTGGCCGACGATCGGCGCATGTTGTCCCTGCCCGTTTAGCATCGTCTCGATATTGGACTTTTCCATCTCCAACATGCGCTGCGTCGTTGCCTCTTGCGGTCGTCGCTCTCGAATGATCTCAACGAATTCGCCGAGCTCGATGCGTTGGTGAAGCTCGCTCGCAACTGCTTCGTATGTGGTCAATCCCATGTTGCGCCGTAGCGCATCGGCCATCACTTTCCGCATATCAGTGACGGCTTCACGTTCGGTCGCATTGTCACGAGCAAAGGTTACTGCTTCCTGCGCCCGTTTCGTGACCTCCTTCTGAGAGAGACGCAGACCGCCGCGCTCGATGGCTTCGCGCACGGTTCGTTTGGCCTGATTGTCATAGCGAGCGTCCATCTCTAACGCCCGCCGTCTCATTTCTGCGTGGTCGAATCGCTTACTGGCTCGGTTGGTTCGCGCTGCGGCTTGATTAAGTCCTGCTCCCTCTTTAACCGTCGCGCCTTCCCTCTCAAGTCGCTCCTTCATCTCTTGAGCCTCCTTGCGGACTTCTTCTCGCCGTGGACTGCTCTCTCGCAAATACCCCTTGGTGAAACCTTTGATCTCAGGTGCGCCGGTTCGTTGGTCAACTTCAATCTGATAACCGAGACACTGTAACTTCTCGGCCAAGTGCGTGCGATAAATCGCGGTCGCATATTGCTGAGTGCGATAAAGCTCAAGCGGCTGCACCGATCTAATCTCACCTTGTTCCGTCTTGGTCATGTTCATGATTACGACATGGGTGTGGAGCTGCGGCGCGGCATAGCCGGTTTCGTGGTCTGGCCGCGCCGCCGTGTGCTCGAATCGTGCGGCGATCATCTTCCCGGTCGTAATCGCCGGCTTGTTCCCTCCGCCTCGGGCTTGCAAATAACCTTCGAACACCTCCAGGGCCTTTTCCACGCTCTCTCGGTGTGCCACTCTTACTCTTTCGTCGTCGCCGACGAGTGCCGCCAATGAAACCGATTTGGGCGCGCTGAAGGTCGCATCCCAACCAGCCCGATGCTCACTCGTCGTGATCTCTTCACCGTAGTTGTTCACCGCCTCCCTTGAAGGAACAAAGCGAATGAGTTGTTCACCTGTTGGTAGTAGGTTTCAGCCTGAGCCGCTGAAAGAGGACTGCTGATCGTCATCATGGCCCTCACCTCAGAATTCTAGGTCGATGTTGTTGAGTGTTTCCTCACTCACTTCGTATGCCTTCTTGGGTTTGCCATTTGGTTCGCCCGCATACAGCGTCCTACCCGGCCAATTCGCCGTAGCAATCTCTCCTTCTTCCGGCAAACGAGAGTCCTTCGACGGTGGACTAAGACGCCTCATGAAAGATGGCGCGGCCTGAGGATACTGTTGCGGTTCAATTCGAAAGGGCACGACTACATCCGAGTATTTCCAGTAGCCGTTCAGATTCGGCAGCGCCATGATCTGCTCTTTGCTCACAACTGAACGGCGTTCAGTAAAGGTGGAGTAGTTGATTGAATCTCTGCCGTTGGCTTGCACCGTCGCTGTTGTACCAATCCTCGGTCGCTCTTTCTCTTCCTCGCCTATCATTTCGGAGACCCAGCGGGCAGATTCCGGTTCATTGCAACGAAAAAGAATCTTCGTGTGAGACGAGGCCAGCATTGTGGCCGCGCCTCGACCGTAGTGCTCCTCAAACTGGGATTTGTTCTGAGTCCCGAGCACCATCTTGACGCCATACTTTCGGCCTTCAACGATTGTGGTTGATAGTGCCGGTAGGTGTTTCAACGCATGCACTTCATCAACGACCATCCAGCAAGGGTTTTCGCTTCCTGAGTCACTTGCCAACAGTCTCTTCATCAGGATGTTCAGCCAAGCCGCGTGCAGCCGTCTCAATGCGTCTCGTGTGTCCTGCCTGGAGGTGATGAAGATCCATCCTTTGCGCCTCTCGGCCCACTTCGTCAAGCTGACCTCTCGCTCGCATTGATCTCGTGGTGGCAGGAGCTTCAGCGATTCGCCGATCTCTGAAAGCGTCGCCAATACCCCGCCGCGCTGTCCCTTCGCACCGTGATCTATCAAGTGTGCGTGTTCAGTTTTCGCAACGATCTCATCGATGAGCTTTTCGTCTTTAAGCATTTCCACAATGCTGGCCGCATATGGTTTGAATTCCAGCATTCGCGCAAATACGTTGCGAGCAGCATTAACGAAGAACTCGCTGTTCGATCCCGTAAGTTGACGAGTCGGAAAGAAGCTTTCAGCAATAAGTTGACGATCGGTAGCACCAGTCCCCGTGCTGGCATGGTCGACCTCAAGAGTCGGCGACCAGTACGGGAAACGTCTGTCGAGCGGATTCAAAATGATGTCCTGTTCGTGATCGAAGTGGTTCTGGATGAACTCACCCGCAGGGTCGTAACAGATGACCGCCTCGCCGGGTCCGCGTCGCGCAATCTGCTTCAATAGCTGGTGGATGACTTGGCTCTTTTGCGTAGACCGTGATGCCGTAGCCGGTGTCGTTCTGGTGATCGCGCTCGTAGCGCTTTGGTCTAACCTCCCGTGTTCCACGAATTGCCTGGCCCTTCAGATATCGACGTTGTGCAAGTGCATCTACACTCCCCAGCGCAATCGTTCCGAAAAAGAAGATCAGTAATCCGCCAAGCCACGCGGGACGCCAGATGTCCGGTATGCTTTCGTTTGCGTACATCAATTCCCGCAACCACTTGTAGGCGTCGGCATCAGCTGCGATCACGTCGTTCCAAACGAGCGCCTTAACGCCGGTGCCTAGCTTGGGTCGAAATACTGGACGGCGGTTCTTGTCGAAGACGATTCTTCGCTCTTCGTCCAGGACCGGCTCGACGTTGTTGTCCACTGCCGCGCCCTGCACGTCCTTCTTACTGATTGGGTCAGTGAAAATCGTCGCTAGCGTCGTGTAGCGCGAGTGCGAGTTTGTGAGATAGCTGCGCCAACTGCTCTTCGCATATTGCTTGAAGTAGATGCGTTGCAGTGGTGTCAGGTCAGGACTAATCCAATACCGGTGAATTCCATAGCCGCTCGCTCCCGCGATCAAGAACATGAGCACCGCATAGGCACTAATTCGCCGTGCTGCGTTCTTCGAACGTGTGCGGCCTTCCTCGGTCAAAAACCCTAGACTCGTTTTCATCGCAGACTTCTCCCTTCCCCCGAAGAGGGGATTTTCAAAATGTTGTTGGTGACGGAGACGGAAAGGCAGGCCCAGATCAAGCACGTGGTGCAAGAGTTTGGGTGACGCTCAAAAGACCGAATCCGTTACTGTCTGTAGACGGGAGAAACCGCTTGGAATTCCAATGGACTTTCGCTTTCTTTCAAGAAATCGATCAGCCATTCCCATGTTTTGCCATCCTCTCCCATCCCTTACGAAAGCCTCGCGAACCTCATCTATCTGAAGCTGCTCTTTAGCAAAGACTGGGCCATAGCGTGGACTGACGATTGCTCATGCGCGAACGGCGAAGCGGGAAAGTATTTCTGAATTACTAACTGACCGAGAGGTGGCCGGAGGATCAACGTGTGTTCGGGGGGTGTTGTAAAACGCAACCATATATGGCCTACACAACATGCGGCCGAACGCAAAACCGGAGTGAACAAAATACCTACAAGTATTCCATCGGAAAAACCTTGGGCCTTCCGTATGGCGTCGAAATGAGAGAACAAAACACAACACCGTGGCCCAAGAAAACCCGAGAAAATACTGAGTGATTTCATCAGTCTGAATTCGATTGAGCAAAACGCAACACCGGATTCAACAAAATGAAACTGCGGTGGCTCGGTGTTGCAGGACACACAGGACTGAAAAGCTCTGCGGTAAGAGCGCCGTCGTGCAGTTCTAGGTGTTGTAAAAAGACACGCCTTTGTTGCCATAAGGAAACACCCCTTGGGCCAAGTTGCTTAGGAAACCAACTCGGCACCTGACGCCAAAGGCGTCACCCTTGTGGACAAAAGGCGTCACCTTACGACCTCGCAAACGTCGCCAAAGGCGACACGTTATTGGAAGAAAGGCGACACTTTCGGGGACCGTGAGCGGTTCTACAGCGTGAGGAAACCTGACACTTTCATTAGTTTCAACAAGAGGCCCTGCATATCAGCCGGTAAGCTTGAACTCGTCAGCTCGCGGCTGGCCCTCTCGGATCTTGGTAGTGATATCTGAAAAGTCCCTGCGGGTAAGCATAATAAAGAGGCACCTACCTCCACTGCGAGATTCCCAGGCCTGGCCGGTGAGGCGCTTTTCTTCGGCATCCGTGTAGAGGTGTTCGCCCTTGTATTCGACGACTAGGACTCGTCCGTCAGTGAGCTTGCAAACGAAGTCTGGGTAAAACCAGTCCTTTGAAGTTTGTAGTCGGAATGAACTTGGTTTCCGCGAGAGGTTGCGAACCCAATACTTCACTTCAGGGAGATCGTCGATAAACTGAGCGCAATCGCCTTCCACGTTGTCCGGCAACTCGCCAGGCTTTTGCGTGAAGTAGTGTTTCTGAAATTGAAATGAACCCTTGTATAGCCAGCTCGGCTCATACATCGAGGTGCGAAAATCAATCCCGCGCGAAGAGTCAACGGTCAACGCGGAATCCGGCGATAGAAGTGATTGAAATACAGCTTGCCTTTCGGCCTTACGATGCTCATCGATTCGCACTTCTAGTGCGTCGCGCAGCCTAAACCGATCCAATGCCAGTACGTTAACGTCCTCAATATCAAATGCACTCATCAAGCCGCGCACCGCCTGACTAATAAACTTCCTCGACTCCGCGGATGTGATATCAGGATGTTCGATCTGATTGTCCAGAAAAATCACTAAGTCATTCAAGGACCAGTCACCCGGTACGCCGTAGCTGAGGACTTGCTGGTGAAGGGTCGTAACGAAATCCGGTGTCCGCTGAAGAACATTTGTTTCAACTTCGCCCTTCAGGCTGACATCTAGCACTCCGGCCCTGCCAACAGGCCGTTCCAGGGGATCGTAGTTTTCCAGTGAGGCATCTTTCTCACTGAGTTTCCATTCATGTTCGAGCAAGACCGTACTGTCGAACGGCAATACGACCTGGTTCTCTCGCACACACAACAAAGGCACGAAGAACTCCATTCTCAATTCAAAAGGTGAAGCAGTCCGTGGTGTGCCATCGCCAAACGCCGCGTCGATCTGTCGCACGAGTTCTATCGTCTCGGCAATCCTTTCCTGAACCGCATCGGTTCTTCCCCAGCGCTTGACCCGTTCTCCTTCCTCGCTTGTGAGCGGGACGAGAATGGTAAGCGTTCCGTGATCATCGAATTGCACCTTGCCTGTCAGCTCGATTGCTTGCGCTTGCGCCAGCACGCCGTCAATTTCTGTGGTGGTATCTAGCTGGATTGTCTGAGGCTGGACGCTAAGAGGCAGTCTCTGCGGAACTGCGAAGATTATGCGCTGCGCTTCTGCCTTGGTGAAGCCATTGCCTTGCAATGCGTCGCGTAGTTCGGCCAGCACCTCATTGATCGAGTCTGAGACTGAAAAGACGTATGCACAGTTAAGTCGTGAGTCTTGTTTAAAGCTTGCGTTCGGAAGGCGCAGGATGCGGCCAACGATTTGCTCGATTGCCGTAGCCGAGCGGGTTTCCTTCAGGCTGCACAAGGCATATGCAAAAGGACAATCCCACCCTTCACGCAATTTTTCTACTGTAATGATGAATCTCACTGGACAATCTGGCGCACTGATGTCGTCAACATTCTTCAGTTGATCCAGCTTGCCCGTTGAAATCTTGATTTCGTCTCGCCCGATGTTGAACTCTTGAACCATGCGATCGCGCAAAGGCTCACAAGCGTCCACGCGCTCAGCCTGAATTAGCAAGATTGGTCTCAAATATTCGCCGGTTACTTGCCTTTCGCTTATAGCAGCCCTTTCGAGATCACTTCGCATCGCGATGGCATCACTCAACAATTGATCCTTTTGTCCGATTGCCTGAGTTACCACCCGCAACGGAAGCTTGATCATTTGCGCGGCTTTCAACTCCGCAGCCGAAACGCGATGCAGAACATTCGACCGATTCTCCTTCGTTGCGGGTGTCGCGGTGAACTCAATAATGCAAGCCGGAGAAACACTGGCAAGAGTGGCAAACGAAAGATCGGTGCGAGCGTTGTGAGCTTCATCCACGATAACGATTGGGCGGCGCAACCTCAATGCGTTCGCCAGCGAGTAGATAGGACCGCCATCAGCACGCTTATCTAGGTCTGAGAGCCGATCAACTGGAACATTGGTGAAGTGTTCCTGAAGGTCTCCGTTGTCCGAATAGACTCGCCGCCCGGTTTTGTCTTCGACCCGAAAGCTTTGAATCGTTGAAACTATCACTACGGTTTGACCGTCAACAGTCGCGCGCGATAAATGAAGCGCTTCTTCAATCGTCAAAACTTCGACGGTCCCACACTCGAACTCCAATGCGCGCCGGTAATGATGTCTCGGATTCCGTAGAGCATCGGCGGTCTGATCCAGAATTGTGTTACTCGGCACCAGCCATAGGACTACCGATCGATCGGCGTGAAGCAATTCCTTCATCGCTATGCCAGACGCGTGGCACGCCAGCAAAGTCTTGCCGCCACCCGTGGGAACGCGTAAGCATACGTAAGGGAGTTCCGCTAAACCTGCTACATTGACGTGCTCATAAGGAACCGATGTCTCATTATCTTCGTCCTTCGTAACTTCGCGGAAGGCACCTTCGGAGTTTCCAGTCTGCGAGCAGAGCTTAAGGAATCTACGCAACGAGTCGAGGACGCGATTTTGATAATCCTTGAGTTCGATCATGCAATCTTTATCTCATATGGCGTTTGGCGAAACGTGACTCTTTCAGCTTGCAATCTTTCTTTGCCCAGTAAGCAGCCAGACGCATAGATGACCTTTGGTCCATCAAATTCTGGCAGGCTCGCTAGTATCGAACGAGTAAGAACGTTGCCACCGTTGGCTCGTTTATCCGCAAGGATGCCATTGAAAAGCAGATAGACCGCTACGCCATGGCAGACTCCAAGCAAAGGTGACTTGCTAACTCGCTCGCGCGGCAGCGGTTCCCCAGTCTCAGTGAAGTAAACATGCCGCGCAAGATCAGAGTATGTAACGCTTTCGCGAATGCTCCCCTCAGCGTCAAACAGTGGCTCACCTAGTTCACAGTAGCGGAAGCCTCCGCTTAATCCCTCGACTCCTTCACCTTTTGCATTTGTGTATCCACGTGCAACTCTGCTCACGCGTGCGGATGTTATCTCGCGGGCGATCTTCGGCTCCACCTCAACCAGAATGAATCGGCGGTTGCCCTCGTCTTCCTTGTTCAGCTTCAAGACTGCCTGACCTGTGGTTCCGCTGCCGGCAAATGAATCAAGAATCAAGTCGCCTGGCTTGGTGGCAATTTGTAGTATGCGATGAAGTAGTCGGTTAGGTTTTGGCGTTATGAACACTTCATCCGAATTATCGAAGTCGACCGTTGCGAGTAAGTCTTTCTTCGCTTCCTGAGTATTTCCCACCTCGGAATGCATCCAAAGTGTTTGAGGAGTTACGCCCTCCTTGACCTCGCTCAAAAATCTCTTGAGTCGCGGCATGTTATTACCTTTTGGACCCCACCAGATTCGATTATCGCGGTCCATTTCAAGAAACTTGGGTTTCGCGAACCGCCAATACATCCCTTTGCCCGGCCCGGCAATCACTCGGCCCGATGGACATTCAATCGGATAGGTCCCTTCAGAATAATAGTTTCGCGCTTGAAGATCGCCAGACGTCCAAGCGCCGCGTGAGTCATTGTCAGGATTCTTATAACGCCCTTTCGCCTCATCGCTTCGTTGAACCAGATTCGGTCTCCATATTTCGGCATGTCGCGCGTAAATAACGATGTAATCATGGTCTTCGGAAAGATGCTTAGCTGTATTCTTAGGTGCAAAATTCTTCTGCCAAATGACGGTTGCAACGAAGTTCTGCTTCCCAAAGATCTCATCCATCACAAATCTGAGTGATTGGACTTCGTTGTCGTCAATACTTATGAAGATCGCTCCATCTTGCTTCAGAAAACGGTGCAAGAGCGCCAATCGTGGATACATCATGCAGAGCCACTTGTCGTGGCGCGATAAATCTTCGGCTTCTTTGCCCACCGCCTTGCCTAGCCATTCACGAATGAGCGGACTATTTACGGCGTCGTTGTAAATCCAGCCTTCGTTTCCAGTGTTATAAGGAGGATCGATATAGATGCATTTGACTTGCCCTGCGTAGTACGGCAACAACGCTTTCAGCGCAATGAGGTTATCTCCCTCGACGATCAAATTCCCGCTGCCAGGATCGCCAACAGACCTTTCGCCAACATCTCGCAAAAGGCGAAACGGCACCGTGTGGTGGTGATTCCTCACCGCCTCTTTCCCCATCCAGTTCAGTGTCGGCATAGTTGGCTTCTGAACCCTAAATATAAGGGGTTGGTTCGATTATGGGTACGGATGAAGTAGCTTTACTTTTCTTGTCTGAACTTTTCTCGACTCCCGCACCGGATCGAAGAAATACCATATATTGAACTTTCGTTCGCTTGGCATTGTATCCGAATCCAAGTCTTCCCAGCCTAGATGACGCGCAATGGTGTTGCGAATTGTAAGCTTAGTACTGTTTGTTGATTGCTTTTGCCAAGTCTCCATGACTGCGCCCAATAGCAGGTCACAGAGTTGGATGGCGGGCGTATCTTTCGAATCGCGCGTGACAACAGAAGTCACTGGCGACTTGTTGCGAAACTGCTGGTTCAAAACATTGTTCGTGATAACCTCCATCGCTTCGTCCGCCTTTCCGTATCGAGAAGCGATCGCATCTACATAGATACGAAACTCATGTTCGCGATCAGGAAACCGTCGGAGGGCCTTTTGCATCTTTTGCGTAAGTAGCATCGTGTAATGTTTTCGACGCGCCAGGTCCCAATCGTTCTGATGGTAGACATCTTTCCTTACAACCTCTTTCCGAACCACGAGGCATTGGAAAACAAGCCAGCGCCTTTGAAAGAAGTATGAGATCAACTCTTCGTAGAAAGGTAGAAATTTCCTCTGCGCCTTGGACCACTTGCACTCATCTTTGAATCTATGCTTCTGAGCTAGCTCATAGAATTCTCTGTAGAAGTCTCCACGACGTTGCCACTGAACCCAAAGACTGCCAAAGCCATAGTGCGGCGAGCCGTGAATGCCCGATTCGTCGCATGCGATTAGCCACCGCCTGAGTCCTGTGTTTGTCGTATTACACTCCTGGCAGATTCATCGGGGGCCACTGAACATAAGCAAGTTCAATCATAGGAACGTTCGGGCCATGGCTCAAGCCGAATGTATACTGTTGGGCGCACATAGGACCAGATGGCAACGACACTCACACTTTTCGAGCACGAGTCTAAGCCCTTTGATTGGGACAATCGGCACTGCGCCCTTCTGGAACGCATGCGCGTTGCGTTCGGCTCAGATGTGCTTAGAGCAGCCGTGCGAGGGCGAACAAAGACGTTACAAGCAGCGCAGTATGTCGGCGTCGTTCGTTTAGGCAACCGCTCTATTCAAATACTCCCAAAGATTTATCAACTGAGTGAAACCGCCGATGAAAAGCAGCGAGCTAAAGAAGCCACCAGGAATCTGCTGCACATGCTCGAATACGCCGGGCAGTTACCGGTTCGCGAACATGCGATCGCGCCTTTGCTGAGGCGCGGTCGCGATTGGTTTGAGATTCTCACCCGGCTTTTTGCAACTCACCTACTAGACGAATGGCGGCGCGGCGCTTATCGCACATATAACACGATAGAGAATGAGCTACCGGTTCTAAAAGGAAAGTGGCTGATTGGCGATCAGCTAAAGCGGCCAGGGCGCCGGCACGTTTTCTCTGTTGAATATGATGAGTTCACTAGCGACAACCATCTGAATCGAATCTTTCGGTTTGTCGTTGAGCGTCTTTGGCAACTCACGCGGGACGGCGGAAATCGGCAGCTTTTAAGTGAACTCAGAGAGTTGATGGATGAAGTGACTTTGCTCCCCCGAGTCACTGTATCAGATGCGACCCCAGCACAGTTAACGAGGCTCAATCAGCGCTTTGCACCGCTCTTGAATCTGGGTCGGCTCTTTCTCGACGGTGGCACGCTGCAAATAGCCGCCGGTGATATTTCAACATTTGCGTTTGTCTTTGACATGAATAGACTCTTCGAAGCATTCATTGCGAGTTTTATTCGCAGACACCGCAGCGAAATCCTCGACGATCAACTTCTGGACTGCGAACTGTTAATACAGTCTCGCGGTGCCAATTTCTTTTTGGCCAGCCGTGAGCAACAAAGCGTGTTCAAAGTCCAGCCGGACCTCGTTTTTCGGGATAACGCGAACTGCTTTCCCGTTCTAATTGACACTAAATATAAGCGATTGAACACAACTGATCGGAAGCTTGGGATATCGCAAGGCGATTTCTATCAGATGCATGCTTACGCTCATCGCTATCAGTCTGCGAGAGTCCTGCTGTTGTACCCGCATACGGCTGAACTCTCCCAACCTCTACACGCATGCTTTCCGCTGCACATGAGCGATAGAGTAATTGAAGCGGCCACGGTAGATCTACATATAGACCTCGGAAGTAAACAGGACAAACAGAGACTTGCCTCTGAGTTGCGGACAATCCTCCAAGGAGCTTTCCATGATTAAGAACGAGACTGCCTTTCAAAATGCCCTTGATCAATTTGTCGAGTTCGACAAGAGCGGGAAGCTGCAGACGTATGAGCGCGATTATAAACAACAGCTAATAAACACGCTGGGACCGGCTTTGTCAGATACTGCGCTGGCCTCCCCGGATCTTCTGGCCTCACTTCGCCAAGCGGTTAAGAAGACACAATCGGGTATAACCAATCTTACTCATTTCACGACGACGGATGATTTTAGAAAATACCTGGACGCCGTGCCGGAAGAGAGGATTCGTGGACTGCTCACAGGCTTGTTCGACGAACACCGCGATCTGGCACAAAGGATTGACGAATTCCTACGAGAAGCTGATCTCGATTACAAGAAGTATTTCGACAAACCAAAGCGAATGCGATGGCTGGTGTCTATATTGCTCGCCGCCCGTTCTCCTGAGCGATATCCGTTTTATCGGCCTTCCATAATTGATCATGCGTGTGAAGCGTGGGGCTTGGAGCGGCCAACGGGACAAAAGGAGGGGGAAAGATATGTAGCCTATCTTGAATTTCTCGAGCCGATCAGGGAGCGATTGAGTCATGACTTTGGGCATGATGTTGACCTAATCGACACGCATTCATTTCTTTGGGTCGAGTACAACAAGGAAAGGAAACGGAAGGCCAGCGAATCGTGGAGAGACCTTTTGAAGGTATGGCTGAAGACAAATCCAAAGACGACGCCGGAAGAACTACGGACAGTGCGGGAGGAATTCGTTAAACGCTTTCCGAAAGAAAAGATCGGGGACATTACGCTCGAACGATATGCTTTGGGCACCGGAGATTCCAAGGACACCTTCAGTCATTGGCTTGACTATGAGACTAAACCGCTCGGCGCGTTGGGGGGCTTCGTAAGCAAGTATGGGGTCTGGGCGAAGGCAGGTGAGTGGAGATGGAAGCCAGCTTACAAAGATCAGAATGATGCCTTAACCCAAATCAAGACGGGGCTGACAGAACTGATCAACGCGGTCGAAGCGGGCAACTTTGATGATCTAGATAAGATCGGTAGTCAGTACCTGGGTCGAAACGGTCAAGGGTTAAGATGCAAGCCTTTGTCGTTGTATTTTCCAGATCAATTCCTGCCAGTATTTCAATCAGATCATTTGAAACATTTCCTAGCCATTTTCGGAGCGAAACCCGAAGGCGATGTGCTTGCGCTCAACCGCCAGTTCCTTAGTGTGCTCCGAAGTCTTCCAGAATTTGCTGGTCTTGATCCACAACAAATGATGCGGTTCCTCTATGACTCATTTCCACCGAAGGAGAAAGAGGAGACTGAAGAGTTAGAAGGCGAAAAGGTTTTGCCCGTACCTGATGTAGAAATTCCCGCGGGGATCAAGGAACTCCTCAGGATCGCGACGTATACTCGCAACTTGATAATGTATGGACCACCGGGAACGGGCAAGACCTATCTCGCACGCCAGTTTGCCGATCACTTTCTCAGACCCCAGTTGCGTGAGCTTGCCTCGGCCGAAGACCGTCGCATTAGAATTCTTCAGCGCTTGAAGTGGTATGAGGCTATCGCATTGACGATGGTTTTGGCGGATGAAAAACGGCCTTTCAAAGTAACTGACTTGCAGAACTATCCAACGCTCAAGAGTTACGCCGCGCTTAAGAATTCAGAAAAGATTAGCAATGCAATTTGGGCCCAACTGCAAATCCATACAGGCCCAGAGAGCAAGACCGTGAATTATGCGGCAAGGCATGCCCCATTTCTTTTCGACAAGGACAGCAACGCACAATGGACGCTCACTGCTGCCGGTCGAGAGTATGTTAGCGAGAGACTTCAAGAGGAGTTGCAGGAGTTTAAGAGTCCAGGCTCTGATAAAACCGAGGCTTCGGACTTCTACGAATTCGTTACCTTCCACCAGTCATTCGCGTACGAGGAATTTGTGGAAGGGCTGAAGCCGTTTCTCTCAGACGACGAGGTTGATGCCATTGGGTATGAAATACGGCCAGGCGTCTTTAAGCACATCTGTGCGCGAGCCGAAGCTGCTTGGCAGGCGCATGGTGAGAAAGCCCCGAAATACTTGCTTGTCATTGATGAGATTAACCGCGCGAACATTGCGAAAGTTTTTGGCGAGTTGATCACTTTGATCGAAGATGACAAACGCCTTGGTCAAGACAACTCCCTAAAGGTCCGCTTGCCCTACTCGGGCGAAATGTTTGGTGTGCCGCCAAATCTCTATCTGCTCGGCACGATGAACACCGCTGATCGTTCCATTGCTTTGCTCGATCTCGCATTGCGACGGCGCTTTTCGTTTGTTGAGCTGATGCCGGATGTCGACTTGCTAGATAGCGTTGCGGGTGTGGATCTCGCGAGGGTTCTACTAAAATTGAATGACCGAGTTGCCTTACTACTCGATCGCGACCATCAGGTCGGCCATAGCTATCTGATGAATCTCAAGGACAGGTCGGAACTTCATCACGCATGGTTCAGCCGCGTTGTACCGTTGTTGCAGGAGTACTTCTACAATGATGGTGAACGTCTTCATGCGGTCCTCGGCGGTGGTTTCCTGGATAAGGTCCCGGCACAGGCGACTCTCTCGGCCGACTTAAGCGAACTTTGCGACCTTGACTCGCCGCGTTATCAATTGAAGACCTTGGATGAGGCCGGCCTCGTGGACGCTCTCCAAGGATTTATTGCTGACTAGGCCACTCGGAGGCTGAGGGCCTCTAAGCGATTGATCACCGTCGTCTCGACAGAAGTTCATCGACAATCTTTTCTGACCGCTGGTCGGCTTGTGCGATAAGTTTTTTCCACTCCGCAGCCGTAGCGTCGCTCGTGCCCAGTAGAAGCTTGAATCCGTGGCCAACAAGGAACCTGAGCAAAGCGACCTCCTGATAGAGGAGGCGCTCATTCTTGCTGAGCGCAAACCCTTCACTCGCCTTGTCAGTCGCTGCCTTCCGACACCAGTTGTTCGGATCGTCGCCGGCTGTCTCAGCCGCCTTTTCAACCTGGGAATACTCCTCATCCGTCAGGCGAAAAGTGATGTTTCGAGTCTTCTTGGTCTCCTTGCTTTCCTTCATTTTGTCATCCCCCGTCCGGTTAACGGTCGCCACACGCTTGTATACAAAGTCTACCTGAGAACTGCTAAGTCCTTGTCGCCAAACAAGTAGACATTGTATACGCGGCGTCTACAAACGTAGACGCCCCAGCCCCGAAATTCGGGGGTGGCGTGTCCCTATTTTCAGGTGCGCAGCACCTAGTCTGGAACTCATTCAACTGCGTTAGGAATCAAAGGCGATGGCAGCTGCTTAACACCCTATGGAATGATCCGATTCAGATGGCCACGCACCTTGCAGCCATAGTCCTCGCGAAGTCGAAGAACAATAACGCCAACGCGATTACGCATACCTTCAAGTTCGTGCCAGTATTGTCCACGGAAGTGGTCAGTGTGGTTCATGAACATTCTACACTCGCTAACTAGGTCTTTGATTAGTTGCTTCAACTGCCCGTCGTATCGAACTTGCCTGGCCAGTTGCTGAAGTTCGGAGCGGAGGCGATCGATTGAGAGAATGACACTCTGTTCGACTTCGAAATTTCGATCCATAAAGAGCGCTCCGTGGTTTTCCAGCGTATCGATTACGTCTTGAGCAACTTGACCTTCTTCCGTGAACTGACGGAGGACGGGCAAGATGCTGCGATGGGAAAGGAGTAATGAGCGAAGCGTTTCCTCATGCTTTCCTTTCCACTCTAGCAGCGTTTCCACCGGAAAGTCTTCGCCGTTGTTCTTATCAATTAAAGTGTGACAGCTTGCACAAAGCCAGATGCCGTTATCAGGATTTGCCCGCTCTGCATCAGACATTCTTGGATCATATCGCGGGCCCGGTCGGGCGGCGCGAATGTGCGCAGCCTCTCCCAATTTAGCGGCGAAGTGTCCCTGGGCGTCGGTTGGACCGAGAGTAATTGTTCCACAACCAGGGTTGCTGCAGATTAAACTAGCGCGAAACATTAGTAACTGGCATGTCGCGGTCGAAAAATCAGGAGGAGCTGACATTGCTAATCTTCCCAGGCATTCGCACCACAGTGGATTGTGGGGGTTATTCTCCTACTTCAGAATTTTCTTCTGACGTGTGAGTTCGTCCTGCAAGAGATCAATGGAATCATTGATCGACTTCGCGTGAAGCAGACGAAGCTGCAAGTCTTGCTTGGATTTCGCGCTCTCAACAACCGCATTGCCCATCGGCTGAGTGTTTTCGCGGCACCGGACGAGCGAAGCAATATCATCGATCGAACTATAGGCTGCATCCGCGAGCGCGTTGAAGCTGCGACGGATGCGCTTTAACCGGTGAGATTCAAATGGACGCCAGAAACTTGTAGTTGCAATGGCATCGTGAAGCGTTTTGTTCAAATCAACATCGCGTTCGTTGAGCGTACGTCGAAGTTGTGTAAGAGCTTCATCAGCATCATCAATGCGTTGCAAAGCAGTAACACGTACTTCTTCGATGAGCAATTCAATGTCGATGTGTTGCCCTTTCTTACGATAAGACTCTATTGTTCGCACTACTGTGTCGGTGAGGCTTATGCCCGCCGCGGCTGTCATGAGCGCATCGTCAATTCCGAAAGCCATATCACGAGTCTCCCTGAGTTAAGTGGTCGCTTGAGTCGGCAAAGACCTTCACTCCCGCGCCAACTTGCTGTTAAGCAAGCTCGTTCTGCGCCGACAATAAGTAAGCGAATGGGTCCTTTCGAAGCGTGTCCCTCTTATCGACGTTGTACATCGTTCCCAAGACAATAAACGACAATCCTGCACCTGCCAATAATGCAGTCGAAACCGGCACACCGGCAGCGACGAGCGCCGGCCCAGCCGACAGTGAAGCAAGTTTGAGTAAACCTTCCGCAAACCATCGAATTCGACGCCCGTCGAGAGCTTCCTTCAAGTCGGCGATCGCGGGATTGACCTGGTTCAAATAAATGTCGGAGACGCGTTGTCGCAATGCCTCAATGGAAAGGTCTTCGTTGACCGCGCCCGCTAAGTTAGATATCTCCGTTCGAAACCGCGCAAGTTCGTCCTGGTGCGCCTCTCTGAATTTCAGAAGGTCATCGACGGACGTGTTCGGCGAAACTGCGACTCGTTGAATTGTGAGTTCTGGGAGCATTCCCGGCGCCAATCTTCGGGGCAAGCGTCTTCGCCGGCCGAACGCTTCGTATTCGCGCCAAAATGGAGGCCCATGCCGCCACGGGATGGGAGGAAGTTGACCGTCGATTCTTGCGGAGATTGCAACGCGCTCCGCCGCAGCCGATGGCGTTACTACTGCGGCATCCACACGTTCAGCAAGTTGGTTCGCGAGCAGTGTCATGTAGAACATGGCAAAGCCTTCGTCGACCTTCAACCACTCGTTACCGCGTCGTGACGGCGAACTGATTCGTTTAAGTATGTTGCGGATTTCGTACGGAAGTTTCTCCGGATGAAGGTCAAAGAGTCGTCCCATGCTGTCAGGCAATTTTTCAATGTGAATGTCGTGCGTCAGTCCGCCAGCACCGCCAGCCAATAGCGCCATGCCGTCGGGTGAGCTGAGGTGCGCCAAAACCACCGGGACGAGTTCTTCGATTTCTTCCATTTCAGAGTGAACCCGAAGCGGAAGCAAGAAGCCTGCATCTTGCAAGGCCTGCGCAGTCCCCGATGAATAAGGGTCGCCAATCGATTCCGGGACAATTGTGCGAACGGAATCCCAGTAAAGGAGGGATGTCTTAAGCCAGGCATCATCCGTTATATCGATAAAGGGATAATAGATCGCTTGTGAGAAGGGCATGATGAGATACCTCATTCGATCAGGATTACGGTTGGCCACCCAACTCGGTATTAGAGTGAAGTGGTCCGACCGCTTTCGTATTGCGTCTTATACCGCCCGAAGTCCACTACATGCAAGAATTTCGCCTCTCGGAGTTACAAGAGGCAGCGACCAGGCTCGAAGTTTCGCTAATCCGTAGTTTATCAGTGTATCCACAGAGCGGCGCGAGTGTGAGGCACTCGCGCCGTGTTGCGATGGTGCGGAATAGTATTCTGCTGGAATGAGAATTGTCGTCGAGCTGCGATCGGCTTCGGTGATTATCCAAAGTTTCTGCCCTTTGGCTGTCCCATAGGTGCTCAACAAACGAAACCCTTCCTTCAACGAAAGATCGTTCTCTCTCAAGTCATCCTCGGACAATTCGCCAAAGTCGCCACACATGTGACAGCGCAAAAACTCAAGCGCGCTCTGTCCAGCGATCATGAGGGCCTCTTCCGCTGCGGGCGTGATGTAGGTTTGTCCAAGCGCAAAGCGCTGTCGGTGTGTGCTAGAGTTTGTTTGCATCAATCTTTCTCCTTTCACGGTTGAAATGTTGGTGTTGGCGGGTCAGGCAGCGTTCGGGGGCATACCTGACCCTTTTTGTTTTGCCGGTTAGTTCGCGTACTCCGCTGGTCGTTCCTTGATCGGTCGTCCTGCGCGAAGTATTTGATCGGCGGCGCGGAAAATCTTCTGCGCGCTCTTTTCGGGAATTGCGCTCGCATCAAACCCGACTCCTTGGTAGAGCCAGTTCTGCAAGTAGCCGCGACAGTAGTCGCTCCCTTCCAACTCCAATGATTCACAACACAAAAGGGCGACGGCTTCGGCCTCGACTTCGCGAAGGTTTCGCGGTGTCTTTTCTGCGTCGGCAAAATCGGCTTCGGTAGTGTGGCCGATCACAACGTGGGCCAACTCATGAAAGAGCGTCTTGTGCGGAAGCTGCGCCACGGGATTGATCGCGATCTGCCGCTTGCGGGCGAATCCTTGGCAATTGCCGTCCGTGCTGTCGAATGGAATCTGATCGATTGCTAGAGCCGCTAACGCTCGCTTCGCATCCCACTCGGGTATCACTTGCGGCTGAAGGTCTTCACCTTCCGTCTGTGTGAGCGCAAACCATCGGGCCTTATAAACAAAGCCTGTAAATGTACCTTCGCCGTTTGTTTCCTCATCGGTTGTCTCGGCGCGTCGCTTGCACGTGATCGGCATACAAAGCAGTAACGCTCGCTCACCGCGTTTGACGTGTCGGCCAAGTTCCTGCCATTTGGAAAAGGTGTTGATTGGTCCAGGCTGCAACCCGCGCATCTGACATTGCACGAGTGCCAGCAATTGATTGCCCAGCGAATAAGAATGAAAATTCGAGTACGCTTTCATGATCAGGCCGGGCTTGTTCACTGCTTCAACTAGAAGCGCTGACCATTTCGGAATGTCCGCTGATTGTCTTGTCTGTCTCTCCATCGTCGTGTCTCCTTCTTTTGGTTTGGTGCTTTGAAAGGGGAGCTTCCCCCTCGTAGCGACTGAAGGAACATGACTGAGCGCCCACTCCGCACACCGCAGGGCGAAACGGAGAGGAGCACTCGGAGCGCAGCGTAGAGTTGTGCGGATGGGCTGTCGTGAGACGATGAAGCGCAAAGGGGGGGTATACTTATCGATCAGATGAAACATGTGAGTTCTAGAAGTGGATGCGAATATACAAAAGAAGATGCCAATGCATACAGAAGTGGATGCGAATGAGGGTCGCTGATCCCTGGTGATAGGGACTTATTTTAGATCTGTCGCACAATTCTTGGCGTTTGGTTTCGCCCCTGATTGCCGTTGAGGCACGGCGGAGGCGCTACTTTAGGGCGCTA
>DATBSH010000353.1:0-4864 GCA_036559885.1 Pyrinomonadaceae bacterium | reverse complement strand
CCGTGTTTGATCTAGACGCGATCGGTCCATCCGTACGGGTCTTCGGCACGTCCAGTCATGATGTCTATCAGTCGCTGGCGCACAGCGGGACCGACGGTTCGGCGTTCGACGTCGGGAAGTATTAGATCCTGCTCTCGGTAGTGAATGCGCTTTACGTGCGAGACGGTCGCCGCAGTTCCGGTGCCAAAACACTCGGTTAGTCGTCCGCTTGCATGAGCAGCGAAGACCTCTTCCACTGAGATTCTTCGTTCTTCAATCTCCAGATTCAGGTCGCGCAACAGCGTGAGCACGCTGTCCCGGAGCATGCCGCCAAGAATTGTTCCACTCAACGACGGCGTGATTATCCGATTATCGATGACAAAGAAAATATTCATCACGCCACACTCTTCGATAAAGCGACGTTCAATACCGTCAAGCCACACGACATGATGAAAGCCGGCCGCGCGTGCGTTCTGTTCCGCCAGCAGCGCGGGAGCGTAGTTTCCAGCCGGCTTGACATCGCCGGTTCCTCCCGGGAATGCGCGAACGAATTCATCCGTGATCAAGACTGCCAACGGCGCATTGAAGTACGAACCAACCGGACACGTGAAGATCACAAACATATATTGCTCTGCGGGTTTTACGCGGATGGATTCGTCAATTGAAAAGAAGGTCGGCCGGATATAGAGTGAGCCCTGGTCTGAAGAGGGCACCCACCGCTGGTCGAGCCGAAGTAGCTCTCGCAGCCCGTCGACAAAAAATTCCTCGGGAAGGTTTGGCATCGCCAACCTGGCAGCTGACCGGTTCAATCGCCGGGCATTGTCGTGGGGACGAAATATCAGAATCTCTCCCGAGGGCGAGCGGTGCGCTTTTAGACCTTCGAACACCGAAATACCGTATTGCAGGGCGCTGATATTTGGTGGAATCAAGAGCGGGCCATAAGGTTTGATGACGGGCTCGCTCCATGCTCCGTTGCGAAACTCTGCAATCAGCATGTGATCGCTGAACAAAGTGCCGAAGGGGAGGTTCGAGAAATCAACTGTACCAATGCGCGACTGCTCACTGCGTTCAATTGCGAAACTTGCTGCACTTGTGGTCATTCCGCACCTTCCTTCTCAATACCGGTTACCAGGACCATCTCGGTCACGGTTGACGCCTGCCTCAATTGTTTCAGTTGTGCGTATTCGGGCGAGTTCCACCAGCGCTTTGCCGCGTCCTGTGAGGGAAACCTAACGACGACGACTCGGTTTGGCCGCCAGCTCCCTTCGATTACATCGACCTTTCCGCCCCGCACCAGGTATTCGCCGCCGGCCGCCTTCAGACCATCGTTGACGCGCGACCGGTATGCGGCGTAGGTTTCCTCGTCCGTGATTTCAGCGATATTAACAATCAGGTATGCAGCCATGGGCGGGCCTCCTTCGAGATGGTTGACAGAATCAACCAAGTTGATGCAAATGTCAACTATCTGGAGACGCCCAAGGCAACGAAGTGGGCTGTTGAAGTTAGGCGATCGAAGAGTTTAGGATGACGCGCGCTTATGAAAGGGAATGACAAGATCGACGCGGTGCGACGGTTCAATCGGTTCTATACCCGCCAGATCGGTGTACTAAGTGAGGGCTGGGCCGACAGCCCGTTCTCGCTCACGGAGGTACGGGTTCTCTACGAGCTTGCGCATCACGACGATCTGACAGCCGGCCGGCTGGGCAGCGAGTTGGGCTTAGACCGCGGATATCTGAGCCGCATCCTGCAGAGTTTCGAAAAACGCGGATTGATCAGGAAGACGCGATCGGCTAAAGATGCCCGACAAAGCCACTTAGAATTGACCGCCAAAGGCCGGAAGGTCTTCGAACCCCTGAATGTACGCTCGCAAGACGACGTGGGAGCAATGCTGAAGAATCTTTCTGCCGACGATCAAGGGAATCTGCTCGAAGCGATGGCAACCATTGAGCGAGTGCTGGGTCGAAAACCCGAACCCAAGGTGCCGTACATACTTCGGCCTCACCAACCCGGCGACATGGGATGGGTCGTTCATCGCCACGGAGTGCTGTATTCGCATGAGTATGGTTGGGACGAAGAGTTCGAAGCGCTCGTTGCACAGATTACCTCAGACTTTATTAAGAACTTCGACCCGAAGCGCGAACGATGTTGGATCGCTGAGCGGGAAGGAGAAATCGTCGGCTCGGTGTTTCTGGTTAAGAAATCCAAAACAGTTGCGCAATTGCGTCTCTTACTCGTCGAACCAAAGGCGCGCGGCTTGGGTATTGGCAAGCGGCTCGTGGAGGAATGTGTCCGCTTTGCTCGGCAGAAAGGCTATCGAAAAATCGTCCTATGGACGAATGACGTGTTGAAAGCGGCGCGTCACCTATATGTAGAAGCCGGCTTCACGCTAGTAGTAGAAGAACCACATCAAAGCTACGGACATGATCTTGTCGGACAGAATTGGGAATTGATTCTTTAAAGCGATTTTGTTCATGCCTCATTATGTTATCGACGGATGTGAGTACGGCTTCTACTTAGTTGGCATCGTTTCTGATTTGCGAGTTGATCATCACGTAGCGGGTACGGCCTTTTTCAAAAGTGCAATCTGGCCGGCGTGATATAGATTGTGTTGCACTGCGCCATGAAGCGTTACGTAAACTGAGCTGAATCCTTCGACGATCGATTCATCTAACCGATCGTTATTCAGGTCCCACACTGCATTCCTCACTTGGCGGTTCGCGTCCCTTAGTGACTGAAGCGCAGATGACCAAGCCGCATCGTTTCTTACCCTGACGCGAGGCCAATCCTCTTCGTCTGCGTAAACCGTTGGGCGCCCTAGCAGCCGTTCCCAAAACAGCCTTTGCGTGCTCGTTATGTGCAGCACAATTTCCCAGATGCTATGTACGCCCGCCAACGGTTTCGACGCGGCCTCTGAGGCGGTCACATCATCGAGCAATTCAGCCAGTGAGGGGCCGTGCCATGCTTCGCCATCGAATGATCTTCTGAGTTGATCTTCAATTCTCTCAACTTCCTTCATAGATCCAACCCAATCCCTGGGTTCCAAAAGCGCATCTTGTTAGACGCGACTACTATTACAGTTATTTTATTGTCTTATGGAACGGGCAGATTCCGAGGGTAGGTCTGCTTTGCACGAGCAGCATCCTCCAAGTCGATTTGCACCGTCACGTAGGGCGAATCAAAACTAGTTTCACCTAGAATTTCGCCTTCAGGGGAGATAACCCAACTGCCGCCAGCAAAGGCCTCGCTGTCAAATGACCGGCGGTTTGATGTGGCCACGAAGCATCCAGACATCACGGCGGCGAGACACGCAGCCATGAGCCAACGACGGTGTCCGCCGGTCGCTCGTGGGGCGGCAATGAGATGTGCGCCTCCGCGACCAATGTCGTGGGCCACCTCAGTGAACAGAAGTTCCGTGCACAACTGGAAACCTACGCTCAACTCGCCAACCACCAACGGAGTGAAACGCGGGTCGCCGCGAGCAAACCAGGTTGCCTCCCACCCGTCCGGTTCGTTTGGGAGATAGTACTTGCTTCGCGCGCCCTCGTAGCCATTTTCCTTCGTCCAGCAGAATGCCTGATTGAGACGTTTCCCCAAGAGATCGATTGGCTGCGACGAGATGACGATCTTCGTCTCCAGATCCGCTAAACGCGGGAGCATAGACTCATGCGCCGCGATCGCACGCTGCCACGAGTCTAAGTCAACGGTCTTGCTCGTGAAGATCTTCCATTCACAAAACGGCATTTCGGGTAAGACCACAACATCGGTAGGGTCAGCATGAAGAAAGCGCACCAAGTCCAACCACGCCGCATCTTTCCGGGAGAGTTCGTCTGGAATTTCGCATACCGTGACCTTCATCGATTCCGGTGTTATCGCTCTTAAGCCAAGGCCGAAGCCGCCGGCAACCGAATTAAACGCTTGTTCACTTCTTCGTTCGTGTGAAGCGAAAAGTGTTAGTACCTTTCTGCCCTTTATATTCGTACGTCCAAACCTGGGTGAGATGTTGCTGATCCTCCATATTGACGGTCAATCCGGTGTTGTGCCAATCGTCCGGAGTCTTCATGCCCGTAACGCGTGAAAGCGAAAACACCAGGCTCTTAGCTGACGGGTCCGTGATGGGCCCAGTTATCATTTGTGGCTGATTTCCAGCGGCACAGTAGTGCGTGGCAATAAGGTGATCGCCGTCAACAGTGAACATCGTCACCATCGCATCGTTGGCTGACCGAAAGTCTTCCATGAGCGCGCTACCATCAGCAGTCAGCGTATAGGTCAGTTTGATTTCAGTAGTGCCGTCCAGCCCACGCCATTCACCAACGAGCGAGGTGAGATGCTCAAACGCAAGAACGCTGTTTGGTTTTTGTGCCGCATGCGTACGGTTGGTTCCGGCGAATGCGCAACCAATAAGCGCACCTAGCAGTACCCATCGCAACGTTTTCAGCATGATTAACCCTCCTTAAATCAGTCTAACCCCCGTTAAGGCGATTACACTCAATCGAGCCCATCTGTTCTAGCATCCGTGTGTGTTAAGTTGCGTCGAGCGCGGGCGAAAAATGTTAAGGGTTGTGATTTCACAACATCGCGGTCGCGGCAACTCGGTTCTGCCTAAGTAGTGGAATTCCGCCGCGTTAGGTGCATCTCCTGTTCTAAGCGCCAGGTCTTGCCGCCGTCTGGCGAGATTTCACCTCGCCAAAGGAAGGAATCACGACGGATGTCGTTAAAGGACCATCGAAATGGCGAACCGTCAACGTCTCTTCCTTCGAACACGATACGATCACCAACCGCTCCACCTTTAAGCATCACGACGTTTCCGGTAGGCGGCGCAATCCAAACAATGCGCCATTTACCGGATTTCGCGTCGTAGAACCGCAAAGTAGTTCCTCGCGCGATC
>DATBSH010000352.1:0-39023 GCA_036559885.1 Pyrinomonadaceae bacterium | reverse complement strand
CGATGCCCCGGAAATAAAAACAAAACTCGAGGTTCTCTCCATTGAGTTCGATTGCCTTGCTGAAATTTGCGATCGCAGCATCGAAGTCGTTCCTTTCGAAGCTCTCGATGCCGCGCTGCGCGTAGTTATTGGCTGAAGTCGGATTCTGTCCTTGAACAGAGTAGCCCGTAAGAACTAGAAGCAAAATTAGACAGACGGACTGCATTATTTTCTTCATCGTCGCTTCGCTCATTAATAGGTACGGACGCCTAATCGTTCCCTCCAGAGCTACGTTAAATGAAATCGTAGAACCTGTTACTGGGAGCGCGGCCGTCCCGGCCGCAAACGCGACGTCAGTCGCGCGGATTTTTCGCCTCGCTCAGTTGCGGGCGAGGACGCCCGCGGTCCCAGTTCTTCGCCCGGATGGTATGACGCTTCGAGATTGGCTCGAATCTCTTCGAGGGTGAACCAGCCTGGTTTGAATTCTCCTCGGGCATAGAGTGCAGCCTGGTCCGTGTAGTGACGACTCATCGGATTAGCACTCGCACCGAAGGTGTGAACGGACAGCGCCCGGACACGCGGTCCAAACTCGACCACGCTGATGTAAGTTCCTCCCGCGACACCGTACCGCCTCTTTTGTTTCTGGACGGGTGCGGCATAAAACGTGAACACAGCACCGTCATTGCCGTTCACGCCGCTGACCGCCAAGCTCGGCTTCGAGTCGTCAAACTGTTCGTCTTTACTTTCATCGAGACGTTGCAACCGGTTGAGTTCTCCCCACGCGACTTTCCAGGTGCCAAAATCGCGTTCAAGCGCATTGATAACCTCTGTAAGCGCGGCTACCTGTCTCTCAGCGGTGATCGAATTTGCGTTTTCATCTCTCGAGATCCGGTCATGCCAAAGGCTGAAGAGAGTCATGGCAACTGAGTCGTTTGAGCTGCGATGATTCCACCGGTTCAGTTCGTCTTGGACATCACGCAGTTGTGAACTCCCATCAGAGGTTTGTTGGGTCGAAGAAGCCAGATACTGTTTGAGTGCAACAAGGAGTTCGGGCAAGCGGCGATCGGCATTCAGCACGCGAGTATCAAACGCCAATCGCTTCCAATCTTCAAACGTGAAGCTTGTTTTGCTCGACAGAATCTCTCGGGAGATCGCGCCACGAGGATTGTCACCTTCCTGGACCATGTATTTCGGAAACTGCTTAGGATCAGGATTGCCATCGCTGGTCAGCAGGAATGGCGTGGTGTTGCAGTTTTGCATCCATCCGGTTCTGGGGTTTGTCAGTTGCGGCAACTCCTCGATGGTGTGATAGCCCTGCCACTCCGTCGCGGGGTCGCTACCGTCTACTGGTTTAGTCCAATCGAAGCGAGGATCGCGTCTTGGCACGGCGCCGTTGTAGAGATACCAGGTGTTTCCCTGACGGTCGGCATACATAACGTTTCCAAAGAGCATGTTGAGCGGAGTCATTGCTCGCTTTAACGCAGCGAGCGAGTTCGCTTTGGTCATGTCATACCACTCGCGAAGCCAGCCATCTGCTTCAAACTTTGCCATCCGTATTGCGAGCAATTTACCGTCGCGCTCAGCGACGACGGGACCGTGATGCGTTCGGCGCATCGTGAAACGACGCGTCTCGAGGCCCGTTGCTGTTTTGACGCGAATTTCTTCCACGTGCTCAGTGGCTAAGCGATATTCCTTTCCATATCTGTAAGCAAGTGGACGAGCAGCGTCATCGAAGGTCTCCAGGTATACGTCTTCGAGGTCGGCTGCATTGTCGGTGCTCACCCATCCGCCGTTTTCATTGTGGCCCACGTACGGGAAGGGGAATCCAAAACGTGTGTACCCTGTGAAATTCCAACCTTCCTCACTATGCACGTGACCTTCATAAACCTGGCCTGGTCCAAAGAATGGAAGGTGAGGATTAATGAACAGCAGCGCGTTACCACTAGCGCTTTTTGTGGGACCGACGACCCAGCCGTTCGAACCGGTATGTGGCTTTAGATCGTTTTCGACTGCTGCGGTTTGTAGCGATGCCTGCCGTAAGTTTCTATCTCGCGCGAAGCCGTTCTGGTAATAGTTATAGCGAATGAAAGCAAGCGTGTACCACGGCTCTATTTTGGTCAGCAGCCGCGGATGAACGTTTGGATGACGGGCGATGTAGTAGTTGAACCCTGCCGCAAAAGCGTCGCATAACAAGCGCATGTGTTGATCGAGCCGTGCATATTCCTCGCGGGCAAGACGAGGAATTTCGAGCGCGTGGTTCAATCGATCTTCATCCAGAGTCTTCTCCCCGTACAGTTCAGAAGCTCGGCCGAGCGCAAGGATGAAGTTCTCTTCGACGCGCCAGAAGTTATCCTCCGCTTGAGCATAAGCAAAGCCAAACACAGTACTCGCGTCTGTGCGGCCAAAGACGTGTGGAACGCCGTACGTGTCGCGATAGATTGTGACTGTGCGCGCCAGTGCCTCCGTTGTCGGCGTGTTCTGCGGACTGCTGTTGCTGAATCGGATCTGTGCAGTTGCAAGTGCATGGGTAAGGCAGAAACCCGCAAACAAGCTAAAGAGCAGTTGGATTGGTCTTGCGTTCGGAGATTGGCGCATTGTGTTGGAGCGATAATGGAGTCTGATTCTCTCGTGATTTTGCCACAGCCGTTTGTGCAGGTGAAGGTTGATCCGGAAATAAAGAGTTCGTAAGTTGAAATCGGTCGCTTCGCTCCTGATGTTCTGTAATACCTAAGCCGCCTAATGGTGAGCCATTGACCACAGAACAGTCACTCAATCCGAAGTAATGCTTTATTACTCTTTACGCCGCGCACCGTAACGCTGCAGTTCACATCACCGGGACTCACCGAGTCTGGCAAACGGACTGTCACCTGAGACATCCAGCTAAGATTCTTCACTCGTTCTGTTGCTTCAGCTTCCAGGTTGAAGAGGTGTTGCTGTGAGTCTACCACCTCAACTGTTACGAAAGGTCTGTCGGCAGATATGAGCGAAACGCCAACGACGAAGAGCGTTAGCCGTGTGTGTTTGTCGGACGCGAGATTGTGTGTTGAGAGAACATGGAAAGGCTCGCGCTCCTTTGTAACCGAATCAAGTACGACTGCGCGGAGGGTGTCGTTAGTTATGAGTAAAAGCGGAGCCGGAGGTTCGTTCCCAGCACGTCGCTGTCCGTAGGAAAGATTGTCAACAACTGCGGAGGGTGTTGGCTCCGGAAAGTCGAGAGAGATGACTAACGACTGGATCGGCTGATCTGATACGAAACCGACGAAACTTAAGCCGTCCGATGGATCCATCATGACACTATCACCAGTGGAGATAGAAACGATCATCGGTCGGGTGAATTGGTCGCAACCGACAGCGGTTGTACCCGGTGGAAGATGTATGGTTAAGAGCGTGATCTCTCCCACCGTCTGCCCCACGAGCGTTTTGTTACCATTTACTCCGGTTCCGAATCCGATTCCACCGATACTGTTGAACGAGACGCCGTCGATCATTCTATCGTTCTCGAAAAATCGGGGAATCGACTCAAAATCGATGGTTTGCAGGTTCTGTGAAGCCACGTTAAAGGCGGCGCGATCGCGGAAGACGGTTGCATTGACTCGACACATCGAGCCGCCGCACACGATTAAAGCAATTACGGCGGCGAACCAGAAAATTCTCATGATGCGCCTCTGGAGTGAAGGTTTGGGAAAATGGTGAGCCGAGCAGGGCTCGAACCTGCGACCCGCTGATTAAGAGTCAGCTGCTCTACCAACTGAGCTATCGGCCCGTAGCGTGGAAAATTATAGAGGCGGGGGAGATGATGTCAAGCAAGCGTTCCGGGAGTGTAAGAGACGACTGGCCAACTCAATTAAAAGAACGGAAGCGAAGCGACCGCTTTTCGTGGGTGTTGAGTGCTTGGATAATTGAAAGCGGTAGCTTCGCTCCCGTTCTTTAATTGAGTTGCTTCAGCGCACTAGCCACCGACGTTTACGCTGTCGCACATTCCCGTTCGGAGAGCAGTTTGTGTACTGCATCGATCAGTCCATCAATATCTGGTTTGGGAATGTACGCAACAGCGCCCGCTTCCATTGCCTCAAGACGGTGAATCTCATAAGCGTCGCCAGTGTAGAAGATACACGGCACACCAGGCGTCAATTGCTGCAGTCTTGAACACAGGTCGACGCCTGATCCATCCGGAAGCCGCTTATCTAAGACGTACAGATCGAATTCGTGTAAAACCGCGAGCTCACATGCCTCTTCGATCGTTGCCGCAATTTTTACTTCGTAGTCCTCTTCCGAAAGAAGAAGTTTAAGCATTTCGGACGTGTCATGATGGTCATCTACGCACAAGATCCTGCATTTCGCTTTAGGGCTGTCGGACATGGGGAAGCCTCCTGGTAAATCCGGGACCAACAAGCGGGACGTTGATTATAAGGCAGGACCAGAGTTCTGCCTACTGCGGCTCGAAGGATAGCGGCAATCTGGAACCATCGTGTGATTCGGCTTATGCATAAGTCACTAGGTATTCCGGATCGTTCACCTTTCTTACGGTCCAATACTAGCCAGGTGGGCAGTTCCTTCCTGCCCACCACCACCAAAGCAGAAGGCAGAAGGCGGAAAGCAGCCCGTGCGTTTAGCGCGGTGTGAATTTTTCTGGAGCGGCCATCATAGCGCCCAACATTCTTCCAACCTGTTCGTAGCCAGCAGCGAGCTTTCTGTGGTTTTCCTTCGATAAGTAACCACAATCGTAAGCGAAGTCGATCCAGACTTGTGTTTCTGCGCCTTCAGCATCACAGTCCGTCAGCTTGTTTAGCAACATAGCTGGGTAACGTCGCTTTCGGAATCCTTCAGCCAAGTTGGCGGCAACGCTGCGAGACGAACGACGGATTTGGTTAGTGAGTGAATAAATTTCTTCTCGAGGGAAAGCCTTCGATAGATGAAAGATCTCCATCGCAAGCTTGTAAGCAAGCTGATAAACCTTGAGGTCTCGATGTCCTTTTAGCATGTGAGTGTCTCCTTGTGAGTGTGTGAGTGTTCAATGGGAACTGTCTTCTACCCTGCCTTCTACTCTCTTCGCCTTCTGCTTTCCGCCTTCTGCTTTCCGCCTACTGCCTACTGCCTACTGTTCTGGATCGCTTTCAGAAGTTGATTGAGCACTTCGATGTCTTCGTCTTCCGGTTCGAGTTGGCGGTAGCGTTCCAGCGCAGACAGGGCGCCGCTCAGATCGCCCAGCTTGTGATAGACAAGGGAAAGGTTGAAGTATACGAGGGAAAACCCCGGCTCGATCTGCGCCGCGGCCTCGTAATGCAGCTTGGCCAATTGCAAATCACCGGCGTCGTAATAAAGATTCGCCAGATTGTAATGCGCTTCGACGTGTCGAGGATCGTTCTTCAGCGATAGCGTGAAATGATCGAGAGCTTTGGCTAACTGGCCCTTCTCAAGATTAATAATTCCCAGGTTGCAGTATGCTTCCGCCACGTTATCGCCTGCGCTGATTGCTTCGACATAATGTTCGGGCGCTGAGGAATCACCCTGCTCGTGTAGCAGCAATGCCTCCTCAAATGGTGTCAACAGACGAGAGACGCGATTCGGCTCAACGCGAAACAGATTCAACTGACCCTGTAATTCCGCTTCGATCTGTCGCAGGCTGTGGCCTTGCGATCGCAACTCCCGAATCCGGCGAAGCTGTGTAAGCGCCTGAAAGTCGTAAATCAGATCGGAAGATTCCGGTGTCGCAGTGGCCTGAATGATTCCTTGTTCGGTCCAACGGCGAATAGTTTTCTCGCTGAGACCAAACAATTGTTTGATTTCTTTTAGCGAGTAAGAGGATTTGACACGTTGATAATCTGCCTTTGAAGGGACAGGTGAGGGGAATGAGATTACCTTGCTGGTCTTTTCGTTCATTACCAAGCCTTTGGAGTGCGGTGACTTGTCACCGCTTTCGACCGTAGCTGTTCCAGCACTATAGCGCCGACGAGTCGGCGCACTCCAAAAGTCTGTCGGTTACGAGGCCTTACGCTTCTTTGCCGTCGTCTTCGGTTTCACCAGCGTAATCTGCGGCTTCTTCTTCGTTGTGGCCGCCGGCGCTTTCACCATCGGCTTGCGATTAGATTGCTGCAAGCTCTTCTTTAACGCGCTCATAATATCAAGTCTGGGAAGTTCTTCAACCTCAAATTCCACGACCTTCTTGCCTTTTATCTTTGAGTCAATCAGTGACTTTAGTGCTTCATGGTAATTATCGACGGTATCAATCTCGTCGAGAGTTGTCGCCATCTCCTGAACGAGAGTGGTCGCGAGCTTCAACTCATTCTTATTTAACTTCTGCGCGCCTTCGAGTTCCGGCACATCCTCCATCTTCCGGAGCTCATGAGGGTAGTGGAGTTTTTGTAGGACTAATCCATCGCCATGCGGAAAGACGGCTACGAGATCTTCGCGATCGCGTAGCACAACCTTGCCGATGCCGACCTTGCCGGTTTGCTTCATCACCTCACGCAATAGGGCGTACGGCTTCTCCGAGACGGCGCCGTCGGGGCCGGCGTAGTAGGGTGCGTCATAGAACGTCGTCGGAATCTCTGAGGCGTCGACAAATCCGACAATGTCAACCGCTTTGGTCGTCTTTATTTTGACTCTCGCAATGTCTTCGGGTTCGACGATGGCGTAGCGGTCGGCTTCATACTGGTAGCCCTTTGTGATTTGATCGTTCGAGACGATCTGGCCGCATTTCTTGCAGCGTTTGTCGTAACCGATCGGGCCGTAATCGTCGCGATGCAGTTGGTTGAACTGGATTTTCTCGCTGGTTTCCAGGGCGTTATAGACGCGAACCGGAATTGCGACGAGCAGAAAGCGTATGTGACCCTTCCAGATAGTCCTCATTTTCTGTCTCTCCTCATGCGAAGCGCGGGCTGAGGCCCGCGCTGTCATCGTCCTCTGTCTATCGATTCCGGCAGAGGGGTCGTATTATGCGGTCCAAAATACAGGGAAGTAAAGAGTTAATTAAAGACATTGACGAAACAGCTTGATGCGGTTCGAAGCCTCACGTTATCCTACCTATGGTTTATCTCGCCCGCCCCTCACGCCCCGACGCTAATTTGAGCAGTTTTTCACCTAAAACCCATGAAGAGTCTCGTCCGGTCCTTGCTTTTACTATCCTTCTTTACGGCCTCGCTGAGTTTCACCCTGCAACGAACGAGCGCGGCACCGCAGCTCGAAGATCGCTGGCTAAGAGACGCTCCCGGGTACGAGCGAGCGTCACAACTCCAGCGTGAACTGGGCGTCCCGATGGTCGTGTATTTCTATACGGACTGGTGCCCTTTTTGTCATGCGTTAGACAGCCGATATCTCCCGACGCCGCCTGTGCAGCAATACTTACGAGGAGTCGTTAAAGTTCGAATCAATCCCGAGCACGGGCCTGCCGAACGGGCACTCGCAGAACAATACGCAGTCACTGGCTATCCGTCTTTCCTTGTGATTCGCAAACCGTCTTCGCTGCCAGTCAACGTGAATCCATTTAAGCGCGATGAAGCGAATCTCACGGCAGCCCAGTTTGCGCGTGCGTGTGAACGCGGTGTCCCATCATGGGGACTCGTCAGCACCGTGCGCGTTACCATAAAACCCGTTCCGCTCTCCGCAACAGTGGCGCCAGGACGAGTTACGCCGGCTCCAGTACCATCAACTACAAACACAAACGAAATTGTCACGTCTATTCTCAACAAATACGTTCAGGCAGTAGGTGGACGAGAGACTGTCTCAAGACTGACGAGCCGGTTTGCGAAGGGAAGACTCGATTTGGGTACCGGCTCCAGCGGGACGTTCGAAACGTATTCCAAATCTCCTAACATGTCTCTCAAGGTTATGAAAGGAGAGAGCATCGGCGTGCTCAAACGTGGCTTCGATGGTCACACCGCCTGGTCGTTCTCTGACAAAAAGGGCGCTCCTCAACCTTCTGCGAAGGAACTCGCAGCCTCAGCTGACGACGAGAACTTGTACCGAGATATTAAGCTGCAGGAGTTCTATCCTCGAATGAATATGTTGGGCCGAGGGACCGTCGGCAATCGGGAAGTGTTCATTGTGGAAGCAACGTCGAGACTTGGCACAACAGACAAGTTGTACTTCGACGTCGAGAATGGATTGTTGTTACGACGAGATACGACCCGCTCGAGCGCGCACGGTCCAGTACAAGCAGAGATTTACTTCAGCGACTGGCGGGACGTCGATGGAATCAAGCTGCCCTTCAAGACAACTGAACGAACACCCGATTCGACTTATGTATTCACGCTTGAGGACGTCAGACATAATGTGCAGTTAGACGATGAAGTGTTTCGAATACCCTCACGCTAACTCACTTTCTTCATTCAAGGTTTGGCCAAAGATTTAAGTTTAAGAAAATTTCAGGTTAGGAAGGGTGGCTTGCCCCCGCTCACCTCCATCACATTGAAGCTTAAGTCGACAGTTCAAGCTCAGAAAGATTCCAATTTTCCTGATCTTGAATTGTGAGATTTTGCTTCAGTGTTAAGAGGGTTGAAGCGGGGGCAAGCCGCCCTTCCTAACCTGAAATTTTCCGCAACTTGAATTGTGGGCTGAACCTTCAGAGATGATGAAGCGGGATCTTTTTGCTGAAGCGCGTCAAGCTACTCACTAAGCGGCGTGCAGCAGCGCATTGCGCATCGCTGTAGCTGATTGCCAGCGCTGTTTTGGGTCTTTTGACAGTGCGCGATCGATGATCAGACAAACCTGCTCGGGAACGTGACTAGCTCTCTCTTTCAACGGAACTGTGGGTTGCTCAAAGATGGCGCGAATCGTGTCGTTGATACTGCTCTTGCTTGGAATGTTCAGCGCGATCGTGCCGGACAGTAAACTGTAAGCAGTCATCCCAACCGCATAAATATCTGACTGCGGCCTTACGTCTCTGAAGTTGCGCAACTGCTCCGGCGGCATGTACGCGAGTGTGCCGGCCATCTCACCGGCCATTGTTACGCCGCTCATCCCGGAATGAGTGAAGCTCTTTGCCAGACCAAAGTCGGTTAGCTTCGCGACCAGGTTCGGACTATGTCCGCTGACAAGGATGTTCTGATCTTTAAAGTCGCGATGGATGTACCCTTGGGAATGCGCATATGAAAGCGCGTCGAGTGCCTGCGCAATGATCGAAACGGCATCCTGGTAGGGAAGTCGTCCGCCATAACTCTCCGCCAGGCGCGAGGCATCACAGCCTTCGACAAACTCTGTGACAAGATAGACGACACCTTTGTGCGTGCCGCGATCAATAAACTCCACGATATTCCGATGTTTCAATGCTGCCGCAACATCAATCTCGCGCATGAACCGCTTCATTGCTTTGTCGCTTACCGCAAACTCCGGTAGGAGTGTCTTTATTGCGACAGCACGCCCAGTTTTCTGAGCGCGGCCGAGCATCACTGTGCCCATGCCTCCGCGTCCAATCAGTTTCACCGTTTCATATCCCGGCACTGTATGAGGCGATTTCTTCAATTCAATCCGGCAGTCCTCGCACACGAAAGTGAATCGCTCGTCGGCTGCTGAGGCGTGCGCATGTTCACGCCGGCCGCAGTTAAGACATTCCACCGTTACAAGAATCGGCGCTGTTGTTTGATTCTCAGAACTGGCGGCAGCGGGACCTGTGCGGTCGATTCCCACTTCCACGCACAGAATTGTCTCGCCGCCCTGAATTTGATCGCCGTTGTTAAGAAAGACTTGCTTCACTCTTTGTCCGTTGACGAACGTTCCATTCGTGGAATCAAGATCACGTAGAAAGGAATGCGGCGGATTTATCTCCAACAAGCAATGGTTGCGCGAGAAAAATCGATCTTGTGGGAGACAGAGATGGGCCTCAGGATTTCGGCCGATCAAAAACGTATCGTGCTGCGTGAAAGTAAAAATACGACCCTTGTAAGGGCCGGCAATTACTCTTAGGTTGACTTGCATGCGGGGAATTTATTGAGGCTTTTGGCGATGGATTTCGAGATCGTCGAAAGCGACCTCAACGGCATCGCTTGTGTATAGCCCTGCACGACCTCCCTTGTAATTCTGACTATCTTTTATCGACGTCAAATACTGTCCATTCACATAGAACTCCAAGTCGTTCCCTTTGATTCTAACTTCCAGCTGGTTGGGTGTTGAACCCGATCTGATAGCACTCGACTTCGTTCGGTTTACGAGTGTGCTCTGGTTGCCATCTTTATGCATCACGACTTCAAACTCAGGTTCGGGCTGCGGATAGATCAGTAACGCGTAGTCTTCTAACTGCTTTGTTTTTGACTGAGCGCAATGAACCATTAAACCGAAACCATTTGATGGAACAGCGCCATCAACGCTGCGGGCTGTGACCTTCACAGTCGCGTCTTTCGTGCCATAAGTATCCGAAGGCGCATACATCACAATAAAAGTCCGCTCCTTTGAGCGCATGTGATATTCGTCGTTGGCGTACCACACGTCGCCGAACTGGAAACTGCCGGAGGCCCATTTTGCTTCAGAGAAGTCGTCCAAAACACTTTCAGGCAACGCGCTTGTGTTTGCGTTGCGGCCCGACGAGTTAACGTTTGTGTTTGCGTTTGCGTTTGTGTTCGCGTTTGTGTTTGCCACGCGTACGTTAGCGTTTCCGTTGTTCGTGTTTCCCCCCATATTCGCAAGGGCGATGAGCACGATAACGAAACCAATTCCCAATACCGCGACAATGGCGAGTGCTCCCAGAACCCACCATAGAGCATTTGAACTCTTTTGCCGCACGGGGCCAGACGGCATTGGTGACCACTGTTGAGCAGGCGCTGTTGGCGAACCAGTTATGTGCGGTGAATCGGGCCGATAGATTTCAGTGGGCGGTGGTTCGGCCGTATCACGGGCCGGCGGATAGCGCACCGTCGCATTTGGATCCGGACGCGGAGCATCTGATTGAAGCGGGCTGCCGTCCTCGAGGCAGAAGTTCAGAGAAGCGTCAGTGTACGTGCGACCGCAAGTTGGACAGCGTTTCATGAGAGAGTCAGCAACCAGGCATCAAGAAGCGCTAAATTATAAGGAAAGTGCGAATAGGCTCAAGCGGTCATCGCTTTACCACAACGACCACAGAATCTCGTACTCGCAGGATAATAAGCGCCGCAATTCTTGCAAAGAACCTCAACGGGTTTTGCGGTGCTCCAATCAAGACGCGTGGTGGTTATCGGAATTCCGCATCGGCCGCAAAACTTTACGCCGGCAGGATACATGCTGCCACACTGGCCGCAAGTTACGTCGGTCGGCGACGCCTCCACGTAAGCGCCACTAAGAGGTTCGATAGTTTCAGCGTTTGTACCAGAGACTGCCTCGAACGTCGTATTGCCACAGCGACCGCAGAATTTAACGCCTTCAGCAAACCGTGAGTGACATTTGGTGCACTGGACGACGACGAGTGTCGCCGACGACGGACCGGTGCGGCTGTCGAGACTACCACCGCGCGACGGCGTTAATTGAGCGCTGGAAATGCTGTCTTTGAATTGAGCTTCAATAATCTGCTCAGCGATGTCATTGCGAACCTCGATTACACGTTCGTCATCCGGTTCGCCCGCTCGCGATACGCGCAACACGTGTTGACCCGGCGGTAACGACCTAAGAATCATACGACCGGAACGACCTACACTCCCATACCGTTCATCATCGACGTAAACTTCTGCGCCGGACGGCGCCATGATTACTAACCGTGAATCACCGCGTTTCGCTTCTTCCTCAGAGTGGGTGGCAACAGCTTTTTCAAAGATTTCGAACCATTGATTTGCAGTTCCCGGTCGATCGCTTGCGTCCTTAGCGAGCCCTTGCATGATCGCCGCTTCGACATCCGGACTTATGTCAGACCGTAGCGTTGAAAGCGGAGGAGGGCCCTGCATCAACTTTTGCGTGATCAGTTGTGTGATGTTTCCTGTGAAAGGCGGACGTCCACCCAACATGTGATATGCGATCGTACCCAGCGCGTAGATATCTGCTCGAGCATCGAGCGGGACCCCCGGCTGCATCTGTTCCGGCGACATGTATTCCGGTGTGCCGACGATTCCCCTCGATGCAGGACCGGCCGCCGAACTCACATCAGAACGATCAGGATTCACGATCTTCGCCAGACCAAAATCGCCTACTTTTACGAACCCGTCTTCACCTGCTGCTTTCCGGCGATGTTGCATTAAGAAAATGTTTGCCGGTTTCAGATCGCGGTGAAGAATGCCAACGTCGTGAGCCGCGTCAACTCCGGCAACGACCTGACGCAGGATGTTGCACGCACGCTGCGGGGTGACTGTGCCTTCGCGGCGGAGAAGGTCGTACAAAGTTTCTCCCTCAACGTATTCCATGACGAGAAAGAAGACGCCTTCAGCACTCTGACCAAAGTCAGTTACGTCGACCACGTTTGGATGACGAATGGAAGCAGCGGCGCGGGCTTCACGTTCAAACCGGGCGATCGCTTCACCTTCCTGGAGATCTTCATCGCTGAGAATGTCTGGTCGCACCGTTTTGACGGCAACTCTCCGGGTGAGCAGATTCTGATCGCGTGCAAGGTACACCTGACCCATCGCACCTCTGCCCAGACGCTTTTCAAGAAGATAACGAGTAGCGAGTAAACGAGTGCCAGGAAGGGTATGCTTCGTGTTTACCTGATCTGTGGGGCAGGTAAGCACATCATCATCAAAACAAAGCTCGCAACGGGGGCACTCGCGCATGGAGGGCGATAATAACAGAAGATTAAGACGCAGGCATTTGACGATGCCATGGCCTTGCGCCATGGTGCTTCACGTGTGCTGCTAACACAAGCGCATGTGACGAGATAGATGCCACGCGCTTGCCGCGTGGAAGCTCACGTTTGTTAGAAAAAAGTCTCATAAGTTGTCGTCACTAAATCAACGAACGTGAAACTCCACGCGGCAAGCACGTGGCATCTGCATAAAGTGTCAGATGCTCTTTTTAGCGGCGAACATGAAGTACCACGGCGCAAGGCCGTGGCATCATCTCGAAAGACATTCGATACCATTTCCGACCCCTGCGGCTGATACTCAAGCTGCTTTCACATCCGAGCAGCATGCCGCGCAACGAGTCGCTTCGAGCGGGATCGCTGTCAAACAATACGGACAATCCTTTGTATTCGGTGGCGGTGGAGGTGCTGCGCGAAGCCGGTTGATTGACTTTACGATCAAAAAAATTACGCACGCTATGATGATGAACTTTATGACATCGTTAAGGAACATGCCGTACGCGATGACCGGCAGTCCTTTCAATTGAGCGTCGGCGAGCGACACTGGCCTTTGACCTGAGAGGTCAATAAAGAGATTTGCGAAATCAACATTGCCCAGTAGCAATCCGATTGGCGGCATCAACACACCTTCCACAAACGATGTGATGATCTTGCCAAACGCAGCGCCAATCACAACTGCGATAGCCAGATCGATTACGTTACCCCGGGCTATGAATTCTTTGAATTCTCTCAACATGACTTTGTTCCTCGCGTGGTCGGTATCCTCCAGTAAAGTTCACTGGCAATTTCTAGCGATCTTAAAGCCGGCTTTTTGTGCTTCTTCAGCAGTCTTAAACATCACCCGGTTTTGTGCGTTGACTGCTTTTGCTGCCTCACATCCAGCTGGATAGTAGGTCTTACTGTTCTTGTCGGCTGTAACAGTCTCATTTTCTGCCGCGCCATTTTCGGTAGCTGCCTCCGCTGCTGAGTCGCGTTCGTCTTTCGCTTGTCTACGCATGGCGATCGTGTCGTCTGAAGCGACATCAAGCAAACGAAGACTTGGGGCGCGGGCGACGGTCGTAGCAATCAGCTGAAAGTCAGCGCAGCGCATTTGCTGACTCCTTCCTTTTGTGGACCAGGCGTTCGGTAACCTCAACGATTCAGATATTGCTTTCGTGAATTCAGGCATTGTCTGAATCTTGAACGTCTCATCAAACCCAATCCAAAGAGAAACCAACCGCTCATCGAGAAAGTCGAGCGAAATGCTGCGAACACTCGGATAACGGCTCTTTTCTATTGTTGGATCGAAGTAAGGATTGATTGTGGTTTTCGAAACGCCGAAGTCGTCAGTGTGGCCGAACTTCGTCTGCGGAACGAGAGCTTTCACCTGATCCTTCGTCATGCCGATCCGAAAGCCCAGAAGTTCGGGGGCATCAGGTAGGTCTGTCAGTTTTTGCGTGCATTGACCGGAAGCATGAAGTGAGACGACAGCGAGCAGCAACAGAAGTATTGAAGATTGCTTACAGAGCTTCATGTTTGACGTCAATGAGGGGATTGCGCCGCTTATAGAACGATGGGGAATGCAAGCGGAAGTTAGACCAAACGATAATAGCTGTCAAATGTGCAGCAATCGATCTCTCATTCACCCCAGGCTTTAGCCTGGGGGCAGGTGAGGCTAAAGGCACCGAAACCGTTTTAACGGTTTTCGCAAACGCACTCATCTACTCAGCGAACGAAGTAAAACGTTGAAACGGTTTCGGGTTTGTGCGTCGCCACTAACCCCAAGCTGAAGCTTGGGGAGAATGAGAAGTTGATCTTGAAAGAGGTGAGGGAACCAATCATCGTCCTTGGAACGCTGATGTGGCCACGCTTGATCCTTCACCGCATCAGTGAATGAATGATTACCTCAAGAGCCTTGGGCTCGAATGGTGTTGAGACGTATTCATCACAGCCGGCTGCAAGTGCTTGTTCACGAAACTGCTCAGCGCCATAAGCAGAAACGGCCACTATCGGTACAGAGCTTAGTTGTTGGACCTTTCTTATCCGCCGGGTGGCTGACAGTCCATCCAGTTTAGGCATTTGGACGTCCATTATGATTAGGTCAGGTGAGTGGTTCTCGGCGCTCGCGATGGCATCAATCCCGTTCGTAGCTTCCACGACATGAAATCCGCGCTTTTCGAGCCAGGTCCGTAAGAGCAGACGCGTGTCGTCAAAATCGTCAACTACAAGAACGGTTCTCCTGCTATCAGAGGTGGTTGTCATATGCATTGGATTTTGAAATGAGGGCCGGGGAACTCCAAGACTAGCATGCGACTAGGTCAAGAACAAAGGCAGAAAAACCATCCACAGATTATACAGATTGATAACAGCAGCAGGAGCACCAGGCAGGAGCAGGAACTCGTTTGTCCTGCTCCTGCCTGCTGCTCCTGCTTCCTGGCGTGGTACCCGCGGCAGGGGTCGAACCTGCGACCTTTCGCTCCGGAGGCGAACGCTCTAATCCACTGAGCTACGCGGGCACTTTATAAAACGGCATTTCAAATGAGTGAGGAGAAATCTTCCTCTTTTTTGCCCTTCGCTTATACCATACTGACATTTAGAACCGAAAAGCCGACTGAGAGCGTTTTATGAATCTCACGTTGATGCTTTTGATGACATTCATTCCGCAAACCTCAAACGTTCATCAGTGCCTCTCTTATGAACCCACAGTCGTGACTCTAAGTGGCCGGCTCTCAAGACAAACATTTCCCGGACTCCCAAACTATCAAAGCATCCGCAAGGGCGACGCACGTGAAGTCGTATGGCTCCTTAACTTGTCATCGCCAATTTGTGTTCTGGGTAATGGTGAAGCTGAGGAAGAGAAGAATGTTTCTGAACTGCAGTTAGCGTTTACAGCGCCGGAAGAACAGTACCGCCAGTATCGTCCGCTATTGGGCCGTAAGGTCAGCGTATCCGGCACATTGTTTCACTCACACACAGGACACCACCGCACACGAGTATTGGTAAGTGTGAATTCGGTGCGGTCTCTTCGATTGGTTACAAAGAAAGGTCATGCTCCAGCAATGAACGCGGCGGGTATTCGGTACCGTTCGCGGTAGCAAATGGTCAAGACTCAATGTTGTGGGGAACCGCTGGCCATTTGCTACCGCGAACGGTACTGAATACCGTGCTTGAGCGCGTTAAATTGGCCAGGTATGGCGCTTACTGACTATAGCGATGGATGGCTTGAATGATCCAAAACGAGATCGCGGCCATAAGACCGGCTGCCGGAATTGTTAAAACCCAAGCCCAGACTATTCTCCCGGCAACACCCCACTTCACCGCCGATAGACGACGGGTCGCGCCGACACCGACAATGGAGCCGGTAATCGTGTGTGTCGTCGACACCGGTGTTCCCGTGAGTGTGACGTATGCAAGCGTCACCGCCGCCGCTGTTTCCGCACAGAAACCGCCGATAGGTCTTAATTTGGTGATTCGAGTCCCCATCGTTTTCACAATCCGCCATCCACCGGACAGTGTTCCTAACGCAATTGCGGCGTGAGCTGCGAGAACAACAGATAAAGGTATGGGTGGTAGTGATCCGTTGGGGCCATAAGTCAAACTCCAGATGCCTCCGGCCGTAAGCACCGCCGTAATAATTCCCATCGTCTTCTGCGCATCGTTTCCGCCGTGGCCCAGTGAGAACGCAGCTGCGGAAAACAACTGGCCCCGCCGAAAAACGTTATCGACTCTCGTGGGACTTGAACGGCGAAAAATCCAATAGACCAAGACCATCAATGTGTAGCCAAGGATCATTCCTATCAATGGTGATAGTACGATGAACTTCAACGTGCGGACCCAAACGTCAGTTTTGAGTAAACCTGATATCCCGCCGTAAGCAGCTACGCCCGCACCCGCGTAGCCACCCAGCAAAGCGTGAGAGCTTGAAGTAGGAAGTCCCAGATACCAGGTGATGAGATTCCAGATGATTGCTCCCAACAGTGCGGCGAGCAGGACGTAGAGTCGAAGATCCGGACTGATCAAATCCATGCGGACACCGTCGCCGATGGCTTTCGCGACGCGCGTCCCGAATACCACAAACGCGATGAAGTTGAAGAATGCCGCCCAAAGCACCGCCATTCCAGGAGAAAGAACTCTGGTTGACACTACAGTTGCAATCGAATTGGCGGCGTCGTGAAAGCCGTTGATGTAATCGAAAACAAGGGCGAGAAAAACGAGGATGACGACGAAGGCCACGGTTGCGGTCATGTATGTTTGATGATCACGCTCTCAATAATATTCGCGACGTTTTCACAGCGATCGATGGCCGCTTCGAGTTTTTCGTACACCTCTTTCCATTTGATGACAGTGAGGGGATCAGGAGGATCGTGGAAGAGCTCGGCTATCGCTGCGTGGAAGATGTCGTCACCTTCGTTTTCTAAACGATGAATCTCGACAAGTCGTGGCGTCACGTTCTTCGGACGTTGCAACGTGGAAACAATTTCCCGGAGCTGGTCGGCCATATGTCCAATGACCTCGGCGAGATCACGAGCATGATCAGTGATTTCACGAACGTCGAAAATGACGATGGCTCGAGCCGCGTCGTCGATTAAATCAACAATGTCGTCGAGGGCTGACGACATCATGTATATATCTTCGCGATCAAAAGGGGTAATGAACGACTTGTTGAGTTTTGTAACAACGCTATGGGTGAGTTCGTCGCATGCGTGCTCCAGACCCTTTATACGCTGTGCGTATCCGGAATAATCGTGGTCTTTATCAGCCAACATGTCGCGCAACTCTCGCGCTGCGTCGGAAATGTAGACTGTCATCTGGTTGAATAGATCGAAGTACTGTTCTTCTTTTGGTAGAAGATTCAGGAACGCCATGTAAGAACGCTGCTCCAAAGCTGAATTTGATCCGGGTCGGACTATAACTTACGGGCGAATGACTTGCCAAATAGATTTTGTCAGATACACTTCAGCCGTCATTCAGATTCAATTCAGACAGCTTCGCACTGCTTGAAGCTTACGCGTCGCTACGGTACAAGAGGCTCTCTGTGTTCAACACAGAGTTTGCACAGAGAGAATCACTGTCAACGCCGCCCTTATTTAGATGACACGCATAACAACCAAACCATACACGGAAGTACAAAATCTTCTGCGGCTTGAATCGGCTGCAATCGCTGCGACGGCCGCTCGTCTCGATGAAACGCAAATTGAACGCGCAATCGATCTGCTTTTGGGGTGCAAGGGCAAGGTCGTCATTCTCGGTGTCGGTAAATCTGGAATCATCGCGCAGAAGATTGCCGCAACGATGACAAGTGCCGGGACTGCTGCGATCTACCTTCATCCATCGGACGCGCTGCACGGCGGTTTGGGTATTCTGCAACCCGAGGATCTCGTAATCGTGCTGAGCAACAGCGGGGAAACTGAAGAGATTATTGCAACGCTTCCGCATCTGAGAAGCCGAGGCACTCCCGTGATCTCGATCGTCGGTAACACCAACTCGACGCTGGCTCGCCGCGCTTATGCGGTGCTCGACGCCTCAGTGGACCAGGAAGCGTGCCCACTGAATCTGGCACCAACCACCAGTACCACTGTAGCCCTCGCGATCGGCGATGCATTAGCAATGACTTTGATGAAGGTGAAGGGAATCACGACGGACGACTTCGCTGTGAACCATCCTGCCGGCCAACTTGGAAAGCGGCTGACGCTACGCGTTGCAGATTTGATGCATGACGGAGAAGGGACTCCGAAGGTGGGAATGGGAGCATCCTGGATAGAAGTGGTGCGCGCAATCAGCGGCGGTGGTTTGGGCGCTGTATGTGTTGTCGACGAAGTGGGCCGACTGGCCGGCATCATTACCGATGGAGATCTGCGAAGGACAATCGAGCAGACTGAACATGATGCGTTGTCGAAGCTAACGTGTGACGACTTCATGACGCGCAGACCGGCGGTGGCGTCACCCGCGCTGCTCGCCTACGACGCTTTGCGATTAATGGAGGATCGCCCGTCACAGATTTCGGTGTTGCCAGTGGTTGATGCGAATGGTATGTGCGTTGGCTTGATTCGTTTGCATGACATCGTGCGCAGCGGACTGTAAAAGACAGGAGCAGGAGCAGCAGGCAGGAGCAGGAAGAGACAGGGCAGGAGCACGACGCAGGAACAGGAATCATTGGCGAGTTATCATTTGACATTTACCATTTGTCATTTGGATCTGGGTTTCAACGGCACTCATTGAGATTCCGGATTCAAGTCGCTTTTCTAATTGTCAAATGGTAGATGTCAAATGTTAACTGACCAATGATTCCTGCTCCTGCGTCGTGCTCCTGCCCTGGTTTTACGGCATGTCGACGATGTCCCACGCGGATCTCACGCGCAGCAATTTCGACATCAACCCGGCGTGTAGGATGTGACCGCTTCGTTCGGCCATCACCTTACCGAGAATCGGCATTCCGAGTAATGCCAGATCTCCGATGATGTCGAGTATCTTGTGCCGGACAAACTCGTCAGGGAACCGCAATCCGGTTTGATTCAGCATCCCATCCTTCGTCAGGACAATCGCGTTATCAAGTGATCCGCCTCGAATCAGGTTTGCCTTCCTCAGTGATTCGATCTCTTCTTCAAAGCCAAACGTACGCGCAGCTGCAATGTCCCGGCTGAAGGAGCCGTCGCTCAGTTCAACAGACAAACTCTGCACCCCGATCATCGGGTGGCTGAAATCTATCAGGCAATCGATCTGATAAGTGTCAGCCGGTTCAACGGTGATGCGCCGATTGCCCTGCTCAAACGCAACCTTCTCTCTGATTAGAAGTGCCCGGCGTGCAAGCGGCTGTTCGAGTTTTCCAGCTTCTTCAATGATGTCTGCAAAGTTCTCGGCTGAACCATCCATGATCGGAATCTCGAGATTGTCGACCTCGATGAAAACGTTATCGACGTTCAACCCCCGCAACGCAGAAAGCAGATGCTCGACTGTTGACAGCATTACGCCAGTACGCATCAGGGTTGTCGCGTAACCACAATGTGCTACTGATTCGACGGTAGCTGGTATCTCGAAACCGCCGAGGTCTGTGCGTCGAAAAACGTAGCCCGTATCGGGGGGAGCGGGAACAAGTCGTATGTGAACTGGTACGGCGGTGTGCAACCCAGTGCCGCGGGTCTCAACGGCTCTGGCTAGTGTCGTTTGTTTCGTCAACGAGCTCTGGCCTTTGTTCGGGATTGATGAGAACACTTCAAGCTAGAGCAACAGATGTGCCGACGTTATGTGTTGAAGTTTGAGAAGTTCAATGTGGTAATTCAGCCACAGTAGCCGCAAGCGCAGGCGACATTTCGCAACAGCAGAAGAGTAACCACAGATTGCACAGATTACACAGATTAGGGCTTGAGAAAGTGGTGTTGAGTGATTAGGCCAACCAGTTTCAGATAGCGCGGCTAATCACCAGTTTTCAGCTCGAGGCACGCGTTTCGGTTGAGGAGGCCGAACCAGCCAACGTCACTTTCTCCAGTCCTAATCCGTGTAATCTGTGCAATCTGTGGTCACTCTTAAGATTTTTCTCGACAAAGCGAGTCCTTCAGAGCGAAACTGTTTGTGCCCACTCCTCCCAGTTTCAAATCCAAGTAATTGAATGAAGGTACTGCTTTTCGTTTCGCTGTTGTTCCTATCGCTTTTCCTGGCGCCGCAAATCCAGGTGGCCACACGCCCGCTCGTGCTAATGCACGTAACCATCGTCGATGTCACAGCCAATGAACCGATTAAGGCACTTAAGTTTGATCAGGCTATTGTCATCAGCGGGAATCGGATCACCGCCATCGGCCAAGCCCAAAACTTCAGAGCGCCTGACGGATCAGAGATCGTAGACGCTGGCGGACGTTATTTGATTCCGGGGCTATGGGATATGCACGTCCATTCTTTGGTCGAAGGTCGTCAGGGTTACTTCTTTCCATTACTCATTGCGAACGGAGTGACTGGCGTTCGCGATATGGGTGGAACGTTGCCGTTCGCACAGATCAGTCAGATACGAAACGAGATCAACAGCGGGAAGATTGTTGGACCAAGATATGGCGCCGTCGCTGGAAGAATCTTAGATGGTGCGGGCACACAACTAAATGTCGCGGTAGCTGTAACCGATCCGAATGAGGCCCGTCAGCTCGTCAGGTCGTTCAAACAAAGCGGGGCCGATTTCATCAAGGTACACGACCGTCTCTCGCGTGACGTGTATCTCGCGATTATCGACGAGGCTAAGAAGCAAAAGATGCCCGTTGCCGGCCATGTGCCTTTTGAGTTAACCGCGTTAGAAGTTGCTGAGCTCGGACAGAAGAGCATTGAACATACGACGGACGTCTTTATCTCAGGCGCGTCTGATGAAAAGGATCTAAGAGAGGAGCTCAGACAGCATTCCACGGATCCCGACGCGCGGAGGAGGGTCGAAATAAAGGCGGTCGCGGCATACGACGAAAAGAGAACCCGAACGTTGTTTTCGCGTTTTGCAAGCTACGGAACGGCGCAGTGTCCTACTCTCGTCGTTCGCCAATCTTCCACCTATGGAGACAACGACCGCCTGAATGCTGATCCGCGAATGAAATACATTCCAAAAGCCGTTCGGGACGATTGGGATCGGACGTTCAAAGAACGGATAGTTGCTCTTGGACCAATTGAGCAAAGAGCTGAGCGGTTTCGGATGACACTTTCGGTGGTAAGCACCATGCAGCACGCGAACGTTCAGATACTGGCCGGAACCGACGCCCCGCAGCCGTACGTGTTACCTGGATTCAGTCTTCATGACGAATTGTTTCTCCTGGTCAAAGCCGGATTAACACCGATGCAGGCGCTCCGAACCGCGACTCTGAACCCGGCGAAGTTCCTCGGGATACTTGATTCGGTCGGAACGATTGAAAAAGGTAAGCTTGCCGATCTTGTTTTGTTGGATGCCAATCCAATCGACGACATTCGCAATACGCAGCGCATCCAGGCTGTTGTTGCTAACGGGCGTTATTTGCCTCAGGAACAGCTTCGCGCTTTGTTAGCCCAGGCTGAGGCCGCTGCGGCCAGACATTGATCGCCCATTCACCTAGATCTGTGAACAACTAACGTCCGAGCTAAAGCTTGGGGAGAATGAGACGTTAAGTTTTCAGACGCGATTCAAGAGCCTGTGGTGTCCGATTCCGCTTCATTTCCGTCACAATTGGATTGAATAGACTGACACGCTGGGGTACACTCACGCCATCAAACGTATCGGGACGCGTTAAGCTTTTCGGCGTAGTGTTTGATAACCAAGCGCTTGGACACACACGGTGGTGAAGAAAAGCGACGCCGGCGCTCCGAAGGTAAGAGAGTTGACCTACCTCGCTGTACTCTCTTGGAGAAACCGCCATGCCAGACCTGGAAATCACGTGTGCAGAATGCAACACGCCCTTTCAATTCTCTGAAAGAGAACAAGAGTATTATCGGGAACGTAATCTGACTCATCCGAAGCGCTGCAAGCCTTGCCGAGATGCACGGCGGGCCAACTTCGGTGGCTCGAGGGGACCAGGAGGAGAGCGACAGAGGTTCGAGATCACTTGCGATCAGTGTGGCAAGTCTGACTCTGTGCCCTTCAAACCATCTACGGGACGACCGGTGCTGTGCGGCGACTGTTTTAGCGCTAATCGAGCTGCACAGCAGAGAACCTGAGACCTGTTACTGCAGTCACCCCGGCACCCAAGAAACTCAATCAAGAAGAATCCACCGCGAGGTCGTAACGCGCGAGAAAGGGTTAACGCACGCACAGAAACCATTAATGACGTATCAAACAATTCAATCTGCGCTCAGTGACGATGTATGCGTGTTAACGCTGAATCGTCCCGAACGGCTGAATGCGTTAACAGCCGAAGTGGCAATTGAGCTCCAGCAGGCGATCAATTCAGCGGTTGAAGAAGGCGCGCGTGCGATCGTATTAACTGGCGCGGGTCGAGCATTCTGTGCCGGCGGCGATTTGAGAGAGATGCAGGAGATTGCCTCGAGAGAAGGCGATGTGGGCGCGTTTTTTGACGAGCCGCTTCGGCGCTTGAACGATTTAATATTACTGATACGAAAGACGCGCGTGCCTATTATCGCCGCAGTAAACGGAGCTGCTTCGGGCGGTGGTTGTAATCTAGCTCTGGCATGCGACCTGGTGTACGCAGCCGAAAGCGCGAAGTTTAATCAGGCCTTTATCAAGATCGGACTGACGCCGGATATCGGCGGTACGTTTATTCTGCCCCGTCTCGTGGGATGGAAACGCGCTGCGGAGTTGATGTTCACCGGAGATATGGTCAGTGCGCAGACTGCCTATGAGATAGGAATGATCAACGGTGTAATGCCTGATGTTGAGTTGATACCGCACGTTATGTCGCTCGTGCGGCAGTTGGCCCAAGCACCGACAGCCGCGATCGGTCGAATCAAGTGGCTGTTGGAAGCAAGTTCAACCAATGACTACGGTAGTCAGCTTGAACTTGAACGCCAAGCACAGATTGAGTCCGGCAAGACAAAAGATTTCGTAGAAGGTGTTACGGCGTTTCTAGAAAAGCGACCAGCAAAGTTCAAAGGCGGATAAGGTTGTTCGAACTCCTGAACTCACGAGCCGCCTGGTAACTCGGGCGGCTTTTTTTGATGGTGGGTCGATGCTCTTTAGTAATACGTATAGAAACAATGCCGAACGCGTATCTGGGAGCGCGGACTTCCCCTCCGCAATGAGCGAAGCGAACAAAGCTTGCGCGACTGCGTCGCGTTGCGGACGAGGACGTCCGCGCTCCCAGATACGCGTTCATCATTGTTTCTGACGGTATTACTAAAGGGAACCGACAATTCTTTACACGTGTTAGTGCAGTACGGCCGATCATGGATTCGTTAACGTACTTACAGCTCCTGCAACGTAATCAATCCTTCCGCAGACTCTGGGTGGGCCAGGTGATCTCTGAGTTGGGAAACTGGTTCAACTTCATCGCCGCACTTGGGTTAGTTCGGGTTGTCTCAAATGCCTCACCTGAGGTGACGACGATCATGCTGATCTTACGGCTAGTGCCATTCACTTTGTTTGCTCCGCTTGCGGGCGCGTTTGTCGATCGCTGGTCTCGACGCAAGGTGATGATTGTCACCGACTTGATACGGGTGATTGTGGCCTGCGGTTTTCTTTTGGTTCGACGTCCGCAGGATCTGTGGATTGCCTACCTTTGCACTGCGCTGCTCTCATTCTTTGGCACCTTCTTTGAAGCGGCAAAGAACGCTGCCGTACCAAACATCACAGGCGAACGGGATCTACTCGCCGGGAACGCGCTGATGTTCTCTTCACGATTTCTGCTGATGTCGTTTGGGGCAGCACTCGGTGGGTGGACTTCAGCTTTTGTTGGTTACGCAGCGGCCTTCATTATTAATGCCATATCGTTCCTCGCTTCGGCGTACTCGGTTTGGCTCGTGCCTGAAGAGCAAACCAGACAATCGCGCAATCTGGTTGCGCCGCCTGAACGCTATCGCGGGTATTGGCGAGATATTCGTGAAGGCTGGTCTTACATCGTTACACATGGGCCAGTCGCTACGATACTGGCGATCAACATCGTATGGGCGATCGGAGGCGGCGCTATCAATCTTGTGGTCGATCGCCTTGGCGGCCTTGTGTTCGGCGGCGCAAACGGGATTAGTCCGGATGCCGCAGTTGCAGCTTTCTACGTTGCCAATGGTGTTGGCTTGTTCATTGGAATGATGATTGCGCGACGAGTTGGATCGTACGTCGAAAGCGCGGGACGAATCATTGGGTTCATTGGTTGGAGCTTATTAATTCAGGGAATCTTCTTCGCATTCATCGGCATCATGCCCAATCTATGGCTTGCGTGCGGATTCTTGTTTGGTTCACGCGTTTTATTGGGCGCTGAGTTTGCGGTTCAGGAAACTTTGTTGATGCGACTTGTGCCAGACACGCTGCGCGGCCGAGTGTCGACGACTGACCGCGCCTCAGAAATGCTGGTATGGACATTTTCAACAGCGGGAGGCGGGTGGTTGTTGTACAGCATCACACCGCGGACGTTAACGATCTTATCTGGTCTCCTTTCGGGAGTTTCCGGGATTGTTTGGCTACTGCTCTTCGCTGCGCGAGTGGTTAGACTTCCGAAAAGATTCGTGGGCCATAAGATCGCGCGCGCTGATGCGATTACTGCAGCAGATTGAACACCGACCTCAACCCGGTTATCGGTTACATAAGTATTACACCAAGCCCAATCCCTCGTTTGCTACGATGCGAGTAGCACATTTTTTCGGGGGAATGGATGCCATCAAAACTTACGACAGCAGGTAGCAGCGACATCAATTGGATTTCAGTAGTCGCACTTACCGTGTTCCATCTATTATCGCTATCGGCCATCTTCTTTTTTAGCTTGAAAGCCTTGGCCGCCACCGTGGTATTAACTTGGATCTCAGGCAGCTTGGGAATAGGGATTGGTTATCATCGCTTGTTAACGCATCGAGGATTCAAGACACCCAAATGGTTTGAATACTTCCTGACGTTGTGCGGAATGCTTGCGCTCCAGGGCGGAGTAATAAACTGGGTCGTAACGCATCGGATTCATCACGCATTCACGGAGCGCCCAGGAGACCCGCACAGTCCTCGACATGGACGATGGTGGTCTCACGTCGGGTGGATCTTGCGTGGCACTGCACAACAACATCCGCAAAAGACGATGCAACGGTACGCGCCAGACCTTACCAATGATCCCGTCCACGTTTGGCTTAACCGACTCTACTTCGTGCCGCTGATCATCTGTGGTATCGCGCTACTCGCGTGGGGTGGTCTGCCCGCCGTCCTGTGGGGAGTATTTTTCCGTGTTACGTTTGCCCATCATTCGACTTGGATGGTCAATTCGGTAACACACTTGTGGGGCAACAGACGCTTTGACACGGGAGATGACTCCACTAATAACTGGTGGGTGGCGCTGCTTACATTTGGCGAGGGTTGGCATAACAACCACCACGCCTTTTCACGTGCCGCGCGACATGGATTAGCTTGGTACGAGATCGATCTGAACTGGGCGGTTATTCGATCGCTGGAGTTCATCGGTCTCGCCAGGGACGTCCATGTCGTTTCAAAGGACGGCGAGGCCGCCAGCAAGCAGCGCGTGCGTCTGCAGAAAGCCGCGTAACAGACCAGAACAAACCGGTACCATCTTCGCCGTGGTGGTCCTGTGGCGCTTCGGGAGAGAGAGACCTACAATAAAACCGATGCGCGTGCGTGGTCGTCGTAGAAAGTCAATCGCCTTCTTCGTAACGCTCGGAGCGTCGCTCGTGGCCCTGGCGATCGCACTGAACGTTGGCTGGATAATTCTCAATTGGCGTGAAGTGGCCCTCTTGGTCCTCGGGCTCATCTTTTTCCTCGCCATCATCATCGGACTTGTACTTAACACCACATTCCTAATTCGTGAGATTCGAAAGAACGAACAGCACGACGCATTTATTAATGCTGTTACACACGAACTTAAGACACCCATTGCCTCCATTCGTTTGTATTTGGAGACATTGAAAACGCGTGACGTCGACGAACAACAGCGCACGAAGTTTTACGACAATATGCTCGCCGACAGCGAACGGTTACTCTTAACTGTCGAACAGGTTTTACGCGCTGGTCGAGCAGGTCACCGGCGCAGGAAAATTGCGAATTCGGTTATTGATGTACCTGAGATCGTGCGTGAATGTTTGGAGCTGGCGAGAACTCGCTACGGGTTGGACGAAAACAGTTTGAGCTACGTCGAAGCTCCGGAGGCCAGCGGGGCTAAGGTTTCAGGGGACATCGACGAGCTCCGCGCCGCTTTTTCGAATCTCCTCGACAACGCCGTTAAGTATTCTGACGCGCAGATAAGCGTATCAGTCGAATTAGCGGCGATTGGCGAAAAGCGAGTCGCTGTTCGAGTCGCCGACAAAGGGATCGGTATTCCTAATGCGCAGCTCAAACGTATTTTCAAACGGTTCTATCGGGTGCCAGGCATGTTTATGGCGCGGGTGAAGGGCACTGGCCTGGGTCTGTTCATCGTGAGGTCGGTTGTGGAAAAACACGGAGGGCGAGTGTTTGCTGAAAGTAGAGGGTTAGGTCAAGGCAGCACGTTTACGATTCAACTGCCGCGCGTGTCATGACGAAGAACGCCGTATTAATTGTCGAAGACGAGAAACATCTGGCCGATGGCTTGAGGTTTAACCTTGAAGCGGAACGGTTTTCAGTGGATATTGCAGTAGATGCCGAATCCGCCGAAGACCTGTTGCTGAAACAACGGAAGCCATACGACGTAGTTGTAGTTGATGTCATGCTGCCCGGTAAAAATGGTTTTTCGCTTGCTTCAACTCTTCGTGCGGCCGGACAGTTTGTGCCGATACTCATGCTGACTGCTCGCGGTGAGGCGCAGGATGTGCTGCGTGGGTTTGCAGCCGGTGCTGATGATTATCTGCCAAAGCCGTTCGAACTCGCTGTTCTGATCGCCCGGCTTAAGGCTTTATTACGTCGACGCGAATGGCTGCGAACGATTCAGGCTGGAGGAAAAACACGACAGCCTATAGCTGCGGAGGGCAAGGACGAGCCCAAACTAATTGAGTTTGATGGCAAGACCATTGATTTCGAAGCGCTCGAACTACGATCCGGCAATCACACAGTCCGTTTGACGGTAATGGAGGCGGATCTTCTTCGCTACCTGATTCGCCACGACGGCCGAATCGTATCGCGACGCTCGATACTTGAAGACGTCTGGGGATTACGGGAAGACACAGACACGAGAGCGATAGATAACTTCATCGTGCGCCTTCGCAAATACATTGAGGACGAGCCTTCGCAGCCGCGGCACTTAGTGACAGTCCGCGGAGTTGGGTACAAGTTCATCTCGAACACTAAGGGGCAGAGAGGCAAGAGCGAAGAGCTGAGGGCGAAGAGCTGAGAGCGAAGAGCTGCAAAGAGCGAAGAGCTGAGAGCGAGGAACTGAGGGCAAAGAGCAAAGACCAAAGAGCAAGCGCTCGCCTCTTTGCCCTTTGCTCTTCGCCCTCACGAGGTCGCCACAATCATTGACGCGCGCACTCCGAGCAAATCAGAGAAATCCTTCGAATAGATCGCGTCTGCTTTTCGCACCAAGCTCACTTTGTCGACAAGCTCATCATTGGAAATGAATCCGTTCTCGGTGTGAGCTATTGCCCAGTTCGGGATGTGCGACGCTGTCCTTAATAGATCCTCAACAAACCCAAGATACTGCTGCTTGCTTTGAACGCGCGACCCCAGTCGAGCGAGCCGTTGTTTTTCAAGATCGCTCCAGAAGTCGTCACTGCCGCGTACCCATTCCTCCCTCCAGGTAGTGAGCGGATCTCTGGTGGTTGTCTGGGTCAGCGGTACCGGTAATCTAAGAAATAACAAGTCAGTGTGATGACGTTCAGCGACAAAGGAGCGAACGTCCTGATTCATGCTTCGATTCTTCAGCGAATTGTCGTGCGGCGCCGGCATCGTCTGCAGCATTAGACGAAACACGTTTGATAAGGAAAGAGGTTCGCGGAGGTGTCGTGTGCGTTCATTGAACGAAAGTACGTAGTCTCCGACCATCATGCCCACGGTTAGGGCGATCGCTCTCTTGTAGGGTTCGAGGTGTTCAGCCTGGAATCTAACGTTGTCGAACCACCAGGCATCGATTTCGTTGAACCATTTAAGCAGCGACGAATTGTTGAGTTTCTCGCGCGGAATGTACGCATCGTCGAGAAGCACGCTCAGATCATCTTCATTGAGCGATTCGGTATAGTTTTCGACGAGTGCCTTGACTTTTGTTTGGGACCAAATCATCGGATCGTTTGCAATGACGCGTACTTTCCATCGTTTCAGATGAACTGCGATATCCGGCTCGCCTGTAAACGGCAACGCAACGGAATAGAACCTCAACCGCCTCAGTACTCCCAATTCGAAACCTAGCCAGCCGTTTGTAAATTGCATATATAAGCGAACGTGGGAACTATCCCCGCTATTACGAAAATAGACCCCAGCCCTCTTGCTTTTCGTCAACGATCTCCGGAATCGCTTCTAACTCTGTCTTTGCAAATGATTCCAACTCTCTAATCGGCGTCATAACAAGAAACGCGTCAACCACCGACGGATCAAATTCGATTCCTGCGCGCTTTACAATCTCCGTCGTAGCTGCTTCAGCCGTGAACGCGGGACGATATGGTCGCGCATCGGTCAATGCGGCATAAGAATCCGCGAGCCGCAAAATCCGGGCCGCTAATGGGATATCGTCGCCTCGCATTGCATCCGGATATCCTCGTCCGTTCCACCATTCGTGGTGCCATCGAACCAATAATTGCGCTGCGCGATCTGCTCCAACTCTGGAAGTCTCCCGTTCTCCTATAACCGCATGTCGCGATAAATCCAGTCGATCTTCTTCCGAAAGAGATCCCGTAGCTTGGATATAGTCGCGTTCCATCGCCACTTCACCGAGGTCGTGAAGCAACGACGCTGCGCGAAGGGAACCGCGATCATGACGAGCCAGGTGAAATACTTTGGCGATCTCGTCAGCAATTGCAGCGATGCGAACGGCGTGCGGGTTCTCGTACCGCTCAAACCGGTCGATGGTGGTGGCGAGTTGCAGAAAAGCCTCGTCGGTAGTTTTGTCGATCAAATCCATTAGCTGGACTGCAGCCATGCTTCAGAAACTGTGATGGCGAGTTATTTCAAGATAGCCAACAGCGACTCTCAACTCAAGCGTCGCGCGGCAAATTGCGCAACAACTCAAGAGCTCCTTGATGTGACGGCGAGCTGGCAAGCACGCGTTGGGCTTCCGCGCGCGCGCGTCGCGAGAATCCCAAAGTCTTGTACAGCTGAGCAAGCATTATTCGATAGTCTGCGTTCTCGGGCTCGAGCTTCACGGCTGCCTGAAGTTCAGCCTCCGCAAGGCGTCGATTGGTTTCGTTCTCCGCAAGCGCGTTTCCGTAAAACGCTCGGTAGCGTGCATCATTGGGAACAGCCCGCGCGGCCGAGGCGAAAGAGCTTGTTGCTGCCTTAAGATCTCCGGACTTTAGAGCCGACAGGCCCTCACGAAAATGGTTCTCGGCACGTTGCCCCAGCGCAGCATCGAGAGTCGCACGCGAGGCCGTGCCGCTCGACATTTGATTTGATGATTGCGCCGATCGTGCGCGGGCCAAGGCAGCCAGCTTGGAGTCGTAACGCGAGCGGGAAGCAGGTTCACGCAGCGTCTCGTAAGCCTGAGTTATGCGAGCAAAGGCTGATTCAAATTGGCTATGATCCGTAATCCCTCGTTTCCTGCGAAATCGATCAGGGTGATAACGTCGAGCGAGATCGTAGTAAGTTTGTTTCAATTCTACCGCAGATGCGTCGTTCGCGATCCCCAATACTTCATAGTACGTGGACGCAGATTGAACACGCTCGAGGAAGCTACGAATTTCATCCTCGCCGAGCTGGAGAACTGGTTGCTCCGCTATCTCGGGAGCCTCCTTCTCTGGTTCAACCCGACGACGCGGAATCCGTTCAGCAGCATCTGGGAATGCGCTTATCCAATCTTCACGAACTATGTAACCAGATAGCGCCAGCGCATAGATAACGTGCAGCGCTTCGTTTTCGGGCAGTCCGCTAAGGGCTATTAGATCCTTCAGTGGAGTAGCACGATCGAGTCGCGAAAGAATGAAGCCTTCTTTCGGCTGCAACACATCCATGCCCGCCGAAGATTGGCTTAACGTTAACATCTCTTTGTCATTTCGAAAGCGTGACGCTGCGAAACTGCGAGGCAGTCGACGACCAACCTCCAAAAACAGCGCGGCTGGGTCTAAGCTAAGATCCACAGGCTCGTTAAGATGTGCTCGCAAGTCGAATTCCCAGGTGCCTTCGATCCAAAGAAGCGCCAACCTCAGGACATCTGCAAGTTGTTTAAGTTGAATCTCACGAAGTACCGTCGTTTGTATGATGTTCTTTGCAACAAGACTCGCCGCCAATTGCAAATCAGGGACATTGGCACCGACCGGCAGCATCTGTTGCTCAGGCACTGATTTGGATTTGATCAGATACTCTCGAAGGCGAAGATTGCGAGCATTTGCGACGGCGTAGCGGAAAGTGCCGTCTTTAAAGTAACAGGCCACTGAGACCCGATTCTGCTGCACTTGTAATCTGCCAGACAATTGCTTAGCAGAAATTTCCCGAATCAATTCTGCCAGTGGCTGTTCGCTTAATTGTCCCTTCATCCGGCTGTAGGTGGTTCCGTTCAGGTGAAAACCGACGTGCGCCCCGACCGCGAGATCATAGCCTACGCCCAAATAAAGAAGAAGACTTTGACAGCGCTCAATGCGAAAACTATATTGGCTTCACACAACAAATAGCATCAACCTGTATGCGCAGCTTCAACAGGATGAAGGTCTGTATGGGTGATCGACCAAGCACAAACAGGGGGAATTCTTACGCAAAACGAAATGCCTGATGAAATCGTTGCGGAAGACATTGAGTCGAACAAGAGCGTCGAGGATCTGATTGCTGAACTCAGGCAGCGGACCGAGGAGTTAGAGGAAGCTAATCGCGAACTACGAAGGCTTTCTCATTATCGCTCTCTGTTCCTTGCCCGTATGTCGCACGAGCTCCGCACGCCGCTGACGTCCATTCTTGGATTCAGTGAAATCCTTTTGGATCAGGAAGAGTTGACTGAAACGCAACGAAGGTTTTGTCAAAAGGTGCAGGACTCGGGATTTCAGCTGCAGGCGAGCTTGAACCAACTGGTGGATCTTTCGCGACTGGAGGCCGGGCAAACTGAACTGTTCCTCCAGGAGTTCACGCTTCGCGAGACTTTGCGCGAATCGTGTGCGGCGGCAGCGCGTATGGCGCAGAAGAAACAAGTAAGGATTGAATATGAGATTGCGCCGGAGATTACGACAATCGTTTCTGATCAGGGTAAGGTGCGCCAGATCATCTTTAACTTCATCGCCTGGGTGGTCAGTCGCAGCCCTATCGATGACACCGTAAGGATCACAGCACGTCTCGATACTCCGTCGCTATTACAAATTCATTTGAGCGACAACGGCGAACCTCTGTCGGAAGCGGAACACGTGTTCGATCCCGTTGGTGGTGGTGCGGAGGATCCGAACATTGACCATTTAGGAATCATCATTGCCAAACGTCTAATTGAACTTCTCGAGGGCAGCATCTCGGTAACGAATAAAGACCCGCAAGGTGTTGACGTCGTTTTTCAGTTACCAGCGAAGCCCGCAAAGGATAATTGACATATCGTGGAACCGGTCATTCGCGAATGCACATCGATTGAGGAGCTGGACAGCTGTGTTGCGCTCCAACGTGAAGCGTTTGCATTGCCAGATCTCGAGATCTCACCCCGGCGACACTTGATCGTTTCGCGGCAAGCAGGTGGGTGGACCCTGGGCGCTTTTGTTGGTGAGAGGCTGGTGGGGTTCGTGCACCACCTTGCGGCTGTTCGTCCAAACAATGAAGTGTTTGGGTATTCTCATATGATGGCAGTCGCCAGGGATTATCAAAACAAGGGTATTGGTGCGCGCCTTAAATGGGCACAGCGCGAACGCGCGCTGGGAGAGGGCCGCGATTACATCAGGTGGACTTGGGACCCAATGCAAGCACGCAACGCGCACTTCAATCTCAACAGGCTAGGTGTGATTGTTGAAAGTTTTGGCAACAATTTCTATGGCACTGATTACGATTCCGATCCTACCCAAAGGGAAGAGCAACGACCTGGCCTGCAGAGTGATCGGCTGTTCGCCAGCTGGTACCTGAAGTCGAATCGGGTTTGTAGGCTGGCTGCTGGTGAAGATTACAAACTGACGCTGAAGCCGGTGACCCGAATTGCCGTGCCGGCGCAGTGGTCAGCGCTTGTAAAGTCAGACGTCGCGAAAGCTCGTCGAGAGCAGGAACGGCTGCGCACGGAGTTTATGAGAGCATTGGCGGATGGTTTGGTTTGTGCGGCGTTTGAGCGTGCCGATACTGAATCACATTACCTGTTATTCGAGAAGGGAAGCTTGATCGAAGGTAAGAGATGAGCCTTGCTAAATTCGATCGGTATGTAGACCGCCATGCGCGGAGTTTCACGGAGCGCTTGCAGGCGTTGTGTCGTATGCCGTCCGTAGCCGCACGTGGCACTGGAATGCGCGCGATTGCTGATACGGTTGAGCAGTTGATGCAACGCGTCGGCATTGGCACTCGTCTGTTCCGTATGAGCTCCGGCTATCCGATCATTTACGGCGAATGCGGTTCGGGACCCGGAAGTTACGTTGTATACGGGCATTACGACGTTCAGCCGGTCGGTCATCTCACAGAATGGTCCACAGGTCCTTTCGCCGCGACGATTGAAGACGGAAAGCTTTACGCGCGTGGCGCCTCGAATAGTAAGGGAGATCTTATTGCGCGACTCGCCGCGGTTGAGGCCTACCAAAAGTCATTTGGCAAACTTCCTATCTCGCTGCGTTTCGTTGTTGAAGGCGAGGACGGTTTGGGCAGTCCAAGTCTTTATCGCTTCACGAACGAGCACCCTGATCTGCTCAAGGCCGACGGATGTATTTGGGACGAAGGTTATCGAGACACGAGAGAGGCACCGGTCGTCAGTCTGGGATTCAAAGGCATCACTTTTTTAGAGCTACGAGCACACGGTGCTCGGTCTGACCTCCATTCAAAATGGGGAACTATTGTCCCGAACCCCGCGTGGCGATTGGTGCAGGCGCTCGCAACGTTAACGTCGCCAAAAGGTGTGATCACCATCGATGGATTTTCGTCACACATCGCGCCGATAAGCGAAGAAGATTGGGAAGTATTGAAAAGCATAGAGCTTGATGAGGCAGGGTTGAAGCGTGAGTTTCGAATTAGTGGCTGGGTGAGAGCCATGAAGGGTCAGACACTCGTAAAGGAACACATCTTCGGCGCTACGTGCACGATTTGTGGAATTCAAACCGGTCACACCGAGGCAGGGGCGAAAACGGTATTACCTAGTTCTGCAATGGCGAGACTCGACTTCCGTCTTGTTCCCGACTTAACTGCAAAGACCGTCGTTGATCTGTTACGAGCACACCTTGATATCCGCGGGTTCAAAGACATCGAGATAATCGAATTGGGGAATGCACCGCTAGCGAAGTCGTCTGCCAAATCAATTGTTGCCCGAGCCGTAATCGAGTCAGCATCAGAAGTGTATGGCCGACAACCGTTGATCTATCCAATGGATCCGTCTAGTGGACCCGTTGGTGCAGTCTGTGGTGTCAATGAACCTCCAACGCCTGTCGCCTCATTTGGAACAAGCTATGCCGGCTCGAATCCGCACGGACCTAACGAGAACATCAGAATCGATGATTTTCTCCAGAGCATTAAACTAATAGGACGCATGATCAATAAACTTGCGGAGTGGAACACAAAACCGGCTGCTCGAAGTGCTGCCGCGGATAACGAAAGCTCGCCCACTGGTAAGCTGCCAAAGTTGAACATTGTCAGAGAAAAAGGAAAGTAAAACTTGGCGGCTACCAAATCAGCGAAACAGGAGATCGAGAAGTTACGAGAAGAGATCCGGCGTCACGAGGAGCTTTACTACGTTCAGGATAGCCCGGAGATTTCCGACCAGGACTACGATCAATTAATCGAGCAGCTGCAGGTTCTCGAACAAGCCAACCCCAATCTGATAACGCCTGACAGTCCCACCCAACGAGTCGGCGGTCGACCCGCCGAGGGGTTCCCCGAAGTAGTCCACCGAAGGCCAATGCTGTCGTTGGACAACAGCTACAACATTGATGAGCTGCGTGCGTTTGATGAACGGTGCGGGCGATTAGCCGACGGACGTCAGGTCCAGTATGTGGCTGAACTCAAGATCGATGGATTATCAATCGCTCTTCATTACGACAATGGCTTATTGACTCGTGGTGTTACACGTGGCGATGGCCGGATCGGAGAAGAAGTTACTCAGAACACCCGAACAATCCGTGCCGTCCCACTACGCTTGAGAGATGCTGCGAGCCGCCTCGGCAACAGTGTCGAGGTGCGTGGCGAAGTCTTTATCCCACTCGATGTCTTCGAAAGGACCAACGCCGAACGAGAAGAGCAGGGTGAATCACGCTTCGCTAATCCCCGCAACGCGGCTGCTGGTGCGATTCGGCAGCTCGATTCACGATTGGTAGCGAGACGCAAGCTGGACATGTTTGCTTACGACTTGCTGGTCGGTGGTCAAAAACCTTTTCCCACGCATTGGGATTCACTCGAATGGCTTGAAGCAGCGGGTTTCAGAGTAAACCCACATAAAGCTCGTTGTGACTCGATCGACGAGGTGATCGATTTTGCCAACAAGATGGAAGCACGTCGTGATGATCTGGGTTATGAAATCGACGGACTGGTAGTGAAGGTGAATTCGACAGCGTTACAGGATGAATTTGGGTCTACACAAAAAGCCCCGCGTTGGGCCATCGCGTACAAATATCCCGCACGGCAAGCTTCAACAAAGGTACTGTCGATAGCTGTTCAGGTTGGACGCACAGGTGCACTAACCCCGGTAGCGAACCTGGAACCAGTGTTTCTCGCCGGTACGACAGTGTCGCGAGCCACTTTGCATAATGAAGACGAAATCAAGCGGCTGGGACTAAAGATCGGCGATTGGGTGATGATCGAAAAGAGTGGGGAGATCATCCCGAAGGTTCTGAGTGTCATTAAGTCGAAACGAAGTGGTGATGAAAAGCCTTTTCGCGCACCCAGGAACTGCCCGGTTTGCGGAGGCGCCATCTCACGTCCTGAAGGAGAAGTGGTTGCGCGTTGCGTTGCTGCTGATTGTCCCGCGCAGTTAATGGGCCGGCTGCTGCACTTTGCTTCGCGTCGAGCGATGAGGATCGAAGGCCTCGGTGTCGCTTTAGCAGAGCAATTGTTGGACGCAAACCTCGTCCATGACGTAGGAGACTTGTATTCACTGACGCTTGAGCAGGTCGCTGCCTTGCCGCGTATGGCGAAGAAATCGGCTACGAACTTACTGGCGCAAATTGAGGCAAGCAAGACGAAAGATCTTGCGAATCTGATTTATGCCTTAGGTATCCGACATGTTGGTGATCGAACAGCGGGCATCTTAGCGCACCACTTTGGATCGCTTGAGCGGCTTGCTGAAGCTTCCGTCGAAGAGCTTGATGATATTCCCGAAATTGGGTTAACCGTCGCCGAGAGTGTTCGTGATTGGTTTGACGATGACGGGAACAGAAAGCTTTGTGATAGGCTGCGAGCAGCTGGTGTTAAGACTGAGACTGAAAAAAAAGCTGACGGTGAGTCTGACGAGCGGTTTGCCGGGAAGCAGTTTGTGCTGACGGGCACATTGGCGAGTTTTACTCGCGACGAAGCGCGCGGCTTGATTGAGACTCGTGGTGGACGCGTGAACTCGTCGGTTAGTAAGAAAACTGATTATGTGATTGCCGGAGAAGAAGCTGGGTCAAAGCTCGATAAGGCGCAAGCGCTCGGGATCACCGTTATCGACGAGGAAGCTTTTAAAAAGATGTTGAGATAATTAATTCAACGGAAACCGAACATGTCATCAGAATCTAAAAAGCAGAACCTGACTCTTCTCTACACGCTTCTTTGCGACGATGTTCGTCTAGAGGCCGGGAACAAGTTGTCTTTCATGGGAGTGTTCCAGAACATCATGGTGCAACAGCTCCCCGTGTCGCTAATCAAGTTTGCAGTGGTGAATCACTGGCGCGGTGAAGGTGCGTATCTTTCGGAGGTGCGCATTTTGACACCCGACAAGAAGCAGCCGCTGGTTGTCTCGCAGCCAACGCGGTTCGATATCGCCGCGGGAGGCTTTGCAGACAACATCAGCTTCTTTGTGAACGTCACCTTCCCGGCGGCCGGCCAGTACTGGGTTCAGACCTTAGTCGATTCGAATTTATTCGAAGAGCAGCCTCTCGTCATTTCTGAGGCGAGCGAGCCACTTCCAATAGGCGCATCAGAAGCGGTGAACTGATTGTGTCTATTCAGACTGAATGTTGAACAGCTTGATTTTCGAGTTTAACGTTGTGGCTTTGATTCCGAGGAGTCGAGCTGCTTTCGCCTGATTTCCTCCGGTTTCAGCCAGCGCCATCTTAATCAGGTGGGTTTCAAAACGTTCAACTTCCGCGTAAAAATCGATGCCGGTGACGATATCGAGTGGTCTCAACCGGGTAGCTTCCTCAGTAAAAGCTTTGTCTCTCGCGAGGGTTTCGGCTTCAGTTAGCAGAGCCGCTGCGAGATCAACAACGTGTTGAACTCGGTCCCTATCCGGTCGTTCAGCTAGTTTAAGTCGTATGGTTTTATCAGTGCTTTGAGTGGAAAGAGCGGGTCGTAGACTGTCGCTTTCCATCAGAGTTGCTTGGTCCACGTTCATGTAAAGCTCCCCTTTCAGCTAACCTCTTGATACGAAAACACCGTCCTAACAGGTTCCGTGACAAGTTTTTTGTTAAATGTGAGTTACGGCTTTTTTGAGTGCCGAATCGGTCACCTGGGGACAAACGGCACCGCTCGCTCAATGACAAAAAAGGCGAGCTGCATAACAGCTCGCCTGACTTTTTGTCGATGGTGCGGATGAGAGGACTTGAACCTCCACGATGTCACCATCACAGGCTTCTGAGACCTGCGCGTCTGCCAGTTCCGCCACATCCGCAAAATATGGGCAGGCCATTATGCGAATGGGTTTAGAAGGTGTCAAGAAAGCGCAAGTTTGCCTGTTGTTCCGTAAATGGGATGACCTTCAGTTCCTGCGAAAAGGATCCCGACCATCGCGATTGCGTTCACGGTCGTCGCGGTTATGATGAACACGACGGCGACCATGTTTGTGACTGAACCAGAGGGTACGTCGGGTTGGGAATCTTCGATCCAAGGAGTCCGTACGACGGGGACCTCTGCCGTCTAATCGGCCATCGCTGGCGTCGTGACAATTCACAAATTTCTCGCATTTCTTATCGTCGCGCCGCCAGTCGTGGTTGCGCCGCCAATCGCGGTCTCGCCGCCCGTTGTTATCTTCCACTCGCCTCGAGTCATCGTCGACCCGCCTGCCGCGCCCCTGTGCCCACGAGTCGAAAGGCACGGCAAACACGAACAACAACGCCAGAACCACAACCCTAAACATGTTTCCTGACTTGAAGAGTTTCATAGAATCCTCCTACTACCAAGAAAGTTGGTAATCTCAAAACGATGAATGTGCCGTTTAGGAGAGGGTTGAGGGGTGGTTGGCTACTGCCACCAGGGACTTGCTGTAGGATAACCTTTCCTACTACCTTTGGGCCAGAAAAAATTCGATTGTTACGATTTCCTTTCAATCAAATTGCGACCCATGGAATCCGCGCTGAATCATGGCCTTTGTGAGCGTTTTAGGAACATACAACGACGCATTGAGGACACGGCCAGACGTTCTGGGCGCAAAGCCAGCGATATTACGGTAGTGGCGATCAGCAAGACTCACTCAGCCGATCGCATTCAGGCAGCGATAAGTTGTGGTGTGCGAGACGTGGGCGAAAACCGAGTTCAAGAAGCGGAGCCGAAGATCCAACAGGTTGGCAGGCGGAGTGCCAGATGGCATTTCGTGGGACACCTTCAGGCGAACAAGGCCCGAAAGGCCGTGAAACTTTTTGATGTGATTCACTCGCTCGACTCGGCTGACCTTGCGAAACGTCTGGACCGCTTATGTAGTGAAGAGCAAAGAGATGTCTTGCCAGTGCTGTTGCAGGTTAAACTCAGTGAAGAGGAAACCAAGTCTGGTGTAGATGAACAAAACGTCTTTGATCTGGCTCGACAGGTGAACGAGTGCGATAGGTTGCAGCTTGTTGGTGTGATGAGTGTGCCACCGTACTTTGAAGATCCGGAAAAGGTGCGTCCGTTCTTTAGGCAGCTCCGCGAATTACGCGACGAGCTGAGGAGCCAGGGAAGTTTTTCAGAGACACTCGGGGAACTATCGATGGGTATGACTCACGACTTCGAAGTTGCTATTGAAGAAGGCGCAACTATGGTGCGGATCGGGACTGCGATCTTTGGGGAACGCCCGCAATCGGCATAACGTTTTCAACATTGAGTTGACTAGTCTCAAATATGCTAATCATCAGCCGAACGTTTCTGTTTATTCAGTGGGCAGTTGTTGCGATTATCGTTGCGGTTATCGCACTCATGGTTATTAGATTGATTGCTGACAATGCGAACCTCAATCCGTTCTCTAGATTATCATTGACGATTCGCCGGATTAGCGATCCTTTCATACTTCCGATGCGTCGCGGTCTGATGGGCTTTGGGGTTGATCCGAAGTACTCGCCTATCGTTCTTATACTGATAACGATTCTCCTCGGTTTCTTCGTCTTGCAACTGGCTCAGACGCTCGCGTTCACTATTGCTGGCCTTGTAATGAGTATTAGTCGTGGGGCGATGGTTTCTGCGTTGGGTTTCATCCTTTCGGGTGCGATC
>DATBSH010000351.1:0-8480 GCA_036559885.1 Pyrinomonadaceae bacterium | reverse complement strand
CCTGGGGCTGACGCCCCAGGCTTTATGCTTTCGCCTGCTATCGCAGGCTGACCACCTCGCAAAAAATGATCGCAGAAAAACAAAATTCTAAACGTTTGCTACGCAGAGTTAGATTAGTTGATCCCCCTAAACACCTCGTTCAGATCAGCAAACGCACCTGCATCGCCGAAAGATTCAAAAGTCCCCGCGTCCGCGATTTCTTGCACTGCGCGCATGAATGCGCCCCAAGCTACTCGCGATAGAGCAGAACCAACGGAAATGCGACGCACTCCGAGATCCGCCAGTTGCGTGACAGTCAGTCCAGGTCGTCCAACCAAAACATTGACCGGCTTTGGAGCAACCGCCCGCACGATTGTTCTGATATCGTCGGGCTCGCGAACACCCGGCGCATAGAGACAATCAGCTCCTGCTTCAGCAAATGCGACAAGTCGATCGACGGCTACTTTCTGCGCCGATGGATGTCCTACTAGCCAGGCTTCACATCGAGCAGTCAACACAACGGGAATCGTGGAGTCATTAATTGCCTTGCGTGCTGCCTCTATACGTTCGACCGCCAATCGTTCGTCGTACAACGGCTTCTCTCGATTGCCGGTGGCATCCTCGATCGACAAGCCTGCTACACCAGATTCAATACATCGCTTGACGTTGTTCGCGACCGATTCTGGATCATCTGCGTATCCGTTCTGGAAGTCAGCGTTAACAGGTAAGGGAGTCGAGTCGGCGATGTCACGTACGTGGTCGACCATCTGATCTACAGTAATGGCGGTAACGCTATCGGGCAGGCCACGAGAGAATGCGAAGCCAGCCGATGTGGTCGCCAGGGCCTTGAACCCAACTTGGGCCAGATATCGCGCCGTTCCGGGATCCCACGGGTTGGGAAGAACAAAACAACCGGACTCATGAAGCTTGCGAAACGCCGCGGCGCGTGATGTTTGAGTGCCATTCATAACTTGTCGTTCCTTATCTTACGTTTAGACTCGACTCTTCGCGTGATTTCAAGTCAAGTTTGCGACAATATGCGCGTCTCCAGTGTAAGTTGTATAGGAAGTCTGTTCCGGAACCCCGAGTAGTTTTCTATTGATGAGCTTCAGTTACAGAACATCAGGGGCGAAGCGACCGATTTGAACTAACGGAGAGTTCACCGCAACTTCAATCGGTCGCTTCGCTCCCGTTCTGCAGTGCAAGATAATCCCAACTACCATCACAATTCGACTTTCCGCCTCATTCGCCTTTGCATGAAACTTGTTGCGCAGGAAAGAAAAGTCGCAGAGACCAGATCAGCACCATGATAGCTTATCGATTCTTAACTGATCTCCCTATCGACAGGTTGCATTCAGCATTTGTTTCGGCATTCGCCGATTATCAGGTTGACATGCGGATGTCGCTAGCAGAGTTCGAGTACCGCTTGCTGCGCGATGGTGTAGACGCATCGCTCTCCGCTGGCGCTTTTCACAATGATCAGTTGGTCGGACTCTGTTTGAATGCCGCCGGCTTATGGCAAGGTGTCGCGACTGTTTATGACGCGGGCACTGGAGTCTTACCTCAATATCGCGGGCAAGGTATAGCAACTCAGTTGTTCCAATTCATCGTGCCGCGAATGAAGGAACTAGGCTACGCGCAATACCTGCTCGAAGTCTTGACAACGAATGAACCAGCCGTTGTTCTGTACAGACGGTTGGGCTTCATGGATACACGCCGCCTGGCAGTGTTCCGGTCGCACAATCGGATTACGAACCTGAAACCTCCCCCGGTTCACATTCGCGAAACGTCCAATCCTGATTGGGACCTTTTCAAGACATTCTGGAGCGGGTATCCGTCCTGGCAGAACTCAATAGATGCGGTCCAACGAGCGGCGAAAACGACTGTCGTACTGGAGGCTTACTTTGATGATCGATGTCTAGGATACGGAGTAGTTTCGAAAACTTCTGGGAACCTGTTTCAGTTGGCTGTGAACGAGAACTACAGAAGAAAAGGCTTTGGTTCGCAACTACTGGTAGATCTTCAAAGGCATATCAGTAGCGGCGAAGCTATCAAAGTAAACAACGTGGACGAGTCGTCAGTGGAAGCGGTCGACTTCTACAAAGCGATTGGCTTTAATTTGGTCTTGGAACAATACGAGCTGAGTCTGGATTTGCAGAGTCGACGGTGATGAGTCAGGACCGACGCTGGGCGATTCTGTATTACTCCGCCAGGAGTGAAGAAACGTGACGATCTTAGTATTCGTTTTCGTTTCCTTTCCTGATAGACTCGAGTGCCACCAACCTGGCGAACCACAGTAAAATAGTCAGTACCGTAAGCAGCGCGCATGAGATTCCCGATCTTGAAAGCAATCGCATACGGCGTCATCATTTGGGTAGTTGGATTCATCTGGGGAAGTGTTGTGTTCATGACTCCGTCACTGAAAGCGTCGCCTGCTATCCCTTATGTATCTTCGAATCCGGCGATAAGCTTTCCGATCCTGGCTCTGTGGCTTCCCCTAACATATGTGCTGGCGCGCACCTTCCTTAAGAATTCACCAACTCCCGAAGCGCACGGTATAAAGCTCGGCCTGATCTTCTCAGAGTTAAACTTCATTCTTGACGTCATAGTGCTTGTGATCTTGCTGAAGGCGCGCGTCACCTATTTCGCCGCAGCAACGGTTTGGCTGGGCTATGCGATGCTATTTGTAGTGCCATGGTTAACGGGACGATCATTAGCTAAGGCCCTTCCAGACTGACGGTTTGGGAACACAATTTGGAGGCGATGTCGATGATCCTGTGTTTACGATTCTGCGGGCGCTTAGTCAGTGTTACCCTGATAACGCTTACTCTTGTAATGCTATCCGTACCCAACTCTCAAACAGCACAGAACAGATCACCGCTGGCCGTTAAGGCAGGTCGATCAATAGTCCGTGCGCAGAATGGAATGGTCGCCTCGAGCCAACCACTGGCTTCACAAGTGGGACTTGATGTGCTGAAGCGTGGTGGTAATGCAGTCGATGCGGCGATAGCAATGGCCGCGGTACTTAACGTTACTGAGCCCATGATGACCGGAGTGGGAGGTGACGCATTTGCGCTGGTTTACTGGTCCAAGACGAAAGAGTTGAAAGGACTAAACGCCAGCGGACGCGCACCGCGCGCGTTAACGCGTGAATATTTTTCGAGAAAGGGTCTGAAAACAATCCCGAACGGCGGAATGGAAGCTGTGACCGTTCCGGGTGCATTCGATGGCTGGGTCACGTTGCTGGATAAGTACGGTACGATGAAGTTACCGGATCTACTCGCTCCAGCCATCGCCTACGCTGAAAACGGTTTTCCCGTGATGGAAAAGACGGCAGAAGACTGGCAGGCGGAAGTAGGAAAATTGAAGCGCACTCCGGCGGCTGCCGCAAACTATCTGGTTGACGGTCGGGCGCCGCGCGCCGGTGAAATCTTTCGCCAACCCAACCTTGCTCGAACACTGCGCACGTTAGCCAATGGAGGTCGCGACGCTTTCTACAAGGGTGATATTGGACGAGCGATTGTGGACTACTGTCAAAAGAATGGCGGCTTCATCACGCTTGAGGATCTAGCTGCTACGAAGTCGGATTGGGTCGAGCCAATCTCAACTAATTACCGCGGGTATACCGTTTACGAGATTCCGCCGAATGGACAAGGTCTGACGGCGCTGCTGGCGTTGAATATTCTTGAGGGGTTTGATCTTTCGAAGCTGGCTGCTCAGCCGCCTCGCTATTACCACACAATGATCGAAGCGATGAAACTCGCTTTTGCGGACCGCAATCGTTACATCGCTGATCCCGCATTTGCAAAAGTGCCCGTGGCCGAGTTGTTGTCAAAGGCTTACGCGACGAAACGCCGAACCCTTATCGATCCTGACAAAGCGCTTGACTCGCCACCGCCAGGAGATATCAACCTCGGTAGCGATACTACTTATTTGACCGTCGTCGATAAGGATGGCAATGCTGTCTCCTTCATCAACAGTTTGTTTGACGCGTTTGGATCCGGAGTTGTCGCTGGTGATACCGGCATCGTGCTGCAAAATCGCGGCACTGGGTTCTCACTAGACCCCAATCATCCCAACCGGCTCGAGCCTGGAAAGCGACCGTTCCACACGATCATTCCGGCTATGGTGTTCAAGGACGGGAAGCTGTTTATGTCGTTCGGAGTAATGGGTGGAGCGATTCAGCCACAGGGTCACGTGCAGGTGCTTGTAAACATAATTGACCTGGGAATGGATCTGCAGCAGGCGATCGATGCGCCTCGATTTCGCTTTACTACAGGCAAGAGTGTACTTTTGGAAGACGAATTGACCGGGCCGGTGATCGAAAAGCTAATTGCGATGGGTCATGTGCGCGCAACTCCGCCGGGTGTGCTTCGTTCTTCGATGGGAGGCGGTCAGGCAATCATGATCGATCCGACGAGCCGTACGTTAATGGGCGCATCGGATCCGCGGAAAGACGGTATGGCACTGGGTTATTGAACTTTGTGTCCGATGCGCTTTAGATTGTCGTTCTGGTGTCAACAAGCTGAAGCGTACCTGACACAAAGCAATCGAACATTACCTCTCGGGAGTTATATGTGTAAATCAACCTCAAAATGATTCTCCTCTCCACAGTCCTCGTACTCCTAACAGCCAGCTCAGCACTCGCACAGTTCCCACCACTGGGCGGCGCGACTGACAAGTTGAAAAGCAAAATGCCGAACCTCTTGGGCGGCAAACCACCAATAACGACTAGTTTGCCTGACGCGAAATGGGGAGACGCCTCGAAAGACACCTTTACTCCGCGTGACGCGTCGCGCTCTTTGGTGACTTTGCAACGCACGCCGAACGGCGGATTCGTACTTCAGCCCGGCTACTACATCATGCAGACGCAAAGCTACTGCCTTAAGGCCGGCACTTATGGACCGGGCGGTGGCGACGGTTACCTCTATGCTCCGCCTAAAGGACCTGCAGAAGATCCAGTGATCTCGATCGTTCGCAATTCGGTTCAGCATCCTGAAATTCATCAACACGACATTCAGACACTGCTTTGGGCGATCATTGCGCGAGCTAAATTTGAAGACCTGAATCCCGAGGCAAAGGCAACTGCCTCCAAGCTATTGACGCCACGACAACTCGCCTCCCTCAATCGCAACGCCCTGGACGTTCTATCGGGTAATGCTTTGACTGACGCGCTCGGTGGCGTACCTGAACCTTTAAGGCAGGTTGCGCGGGCTGAGGCGCAACTGCGTCAAATGTTGACCACGCCTGGGGCTTCGTTTGCGGAAATGGAACGGGTTGCGGTTCTGAGTGGAGCCGCTCCGCTTGGGGAGGGCAGCCGCGATGTGCCTTCGGGCCGATGGTCAATTCATCCTGATGGATACTACGTGCGTTATCTTCCGAGCGGATATAGTTCAACACGAGTGGAGATTTGGGTTCCCCAGGGAAGTCCCGCCGTTGGCAGAGAATACGATCCAGCCACTCACGTCGCTGTTCCTGGAAACACCGCGCGGCAACGTTTGATTCAGTCGAGTCGTCCTCAACAGCAACAACAGTAGACGCAATGCTGGCCATCAGATCTGCGAGCGCGATAGATAAGAATGCTATCGAGAAGCTCTACGCAGTCACTACCGGTACGTCGCTGTCGCTGAGCGACGAAGAGTGGTATCGATGGATTGATTTACAAGGTGTCGTAATCGCTGAGCTCGCCAATCAAGTGATTGGCTTCGGCGGTATCGATGTCACCGCGAGAGAACAGTTGCGATGGCTGTACCTTTTGCCGGAGCATCAAGGCGCTGGCTTCGGTTCCAGGATACTTCAGGAACTCGAACAGATTGCGTGGCGTAACGGATTGCAATCGATTCGTCTGCACTCCACTCCCGGTGCGGTTCAGTTTTACGCTAAACTTGGCTACACGCGAGTACCTACTCACGAGCAGTTTGGTCATGACCATGATGGTGTAGAAATGGTCAAGTTCCGTCCCGACGTCGTTTCGTAAATTTCAATCCCTGTGCAAGGCAGCGTCCTTGCTCGTTTTCCAAATTTCGTTATGCGAATTATTACTGCACGTCTGGCCCGGCTAGTCGCTGTCGCATTTGCCCTTTGTCTTTCGCAGATTGCGTTTGCTCAAGAGACTGCCAATCAAAAAGATCTGCCAAACTTCCATCGCGTGAATGACACGCTGTATCGGGGCGGGCAGCCGAATCAGGGCGGACTGAAATCGTTGAAGAAGTTAGGAGTCAAGACAATCGTGAACCTCCGGGACGATGACGACCGCGCGCGTTCAGAAGAAGCTGAGGCCGCGGCCGATGGTTTCCGGTACTTCAACCGACCATTAGGACGCTATGGAAAGCCGTCAGACGAACAAGTCGCGGAGATTCTTTCGATCATCAACGCTCCAGAAAATCAGCCTGTGTTTGTCCACTGTCATCGTGGTTCAGATCGAACAGGAACAGTCATCGCAATTTATCGAATCGAGCATGATGGGTGGACCAGCGAGCAAGCCAAAGAAGAAGCGAAGCGTTTTGGTTTAGGATTTTGGCAGGTTCAAATGAAGGATTACCTGAGCGATTACTATCGTAGGAAAGTCTCAAGACCCGAAAACACTCCGCCGCGTTGAATCACGAGCTTCAATGAAAAGCTTCGGCCCCACGCAAACGAGAGTTCCCTTTCCCTTTGTGCTGGAAGAGCTGATGCCGCTTCGTCCCACAGTCAAGCGCGCTTTTGGCTTCACTTACCTATATCTGGACGACATCCTGTTGTGCGGGCTGCGCGAGAGTCAGAATCGGCCCAATTCCAATGGCATCTGGTTATTTACGACGCGCGAGCATGTCGATCGGCTCGCAAACGAGTTTCCTGACCTGCCGAAGAGATATCTTTGGCGTTCGGGAAATAACGCGTGGGTTATACTTCCGTCAAAACTTGCGTATTTTGAGGACTATGCTTTCAAAGCATGCGAGCTGATTTTGAACGGCGATCGGCGTATTGGCAGAGTGTCGCGCGCGACGGTTAGACCGCAATGAAAGGAGTCTGATGCTCTCTGGATTTGTGATTCGTGTTGCTTTGATGTTTGGTTTCTGCGTTTTGATAGGACCGTCACTCGTCGCGCAGGACGAGCGTGGCTATGACGATATAACGATTCGCTCTTTGAATTTGCGACTGAACGCGGACCGCGCCAGGAGAATGGCACGGCCCGACCGATCACCGCAGCAGGCATTCGCCGAATTGCAGGAAGACTTTAAGCGTCTCCAGATCATGAACCTTGAATTCGTGAAATCAATAACAGCGCCGAACGGGCTCGACTACAAGTTCATCGCGAAATCGGCTTCAGAAATTAACAAGCGGGCAGATCGGCTTAGGACCAATCTCGTTCTGCCGGACGCGGATCGTACTGGCGAAAAACCTCTGGAAGTGGCCACGAATGAGCTGCAAATGAAAAAATCAATGTTGCGGCTTGGCAAACTGATTTACAGCTTTTCTCACAATCCGTATTTCGATGAGGCGTCCGTACTCGAAGCGACCACGGCAACTCAGGCGCGCCGCGAACTGGACCAAATCGTCGATTTGAGCAAACAGATCAAGACCGATAGTGAGAAGCTAAGAACCGCGTCCGCTGAAAAGAAACCTTAACTGCGCACGCAATCCGTTTTTCCACCCTGCGAAAAAGGACAAACATCGTCATGCTAATCAAGACCTTACTTGCGATTGTAGTCTTAAGTGTTGCGGCGATCGCCCAAACAGGTACAGCACGGATCTATCCAATCGATAATAACCATTCGACTGTGGGTTTCTCGGTACCGATTCTCGGTGGAATGTCGAAAGTGAGAGGAAAATTCACCGACTTCTCAATTACTCTGAATCAAGATGAAAAGGACATTACGAAGTCCTCGGTAGTTGTCGTCATCAAGGCCACAAGCATTGACACGGGTATAGACCGCCGTGATAACCATTTGCGATCTGCCGATTTCTTTGATGTCGAAAAGTTCCCGGAGATCAAGTTCGAGAGTAATCGCATCGAGAAGCGCGGCAAGTCGTTCATCGCTCACGGAACTCTCACGATGCACGGCATCTCAAAAGAGATTGCACTTCCATTCGCTGTTACCGGCACCAATAAGAATGCGGCTGGAACCAAGATGAGTGTCGGGTATTCAACTCGCCTGACATTAAATCGCCGGGACTTCGGTATCAACTGGGAGCATCAAACAGTGCCGAACTTTGTCGGTGACAATATCGAGATTGAGATTGATCTGATTACGAGAGCGATCGACGTCAAATAGTACTGTGCAGTACGCTGCATTCCCCCTTTAACACAAAACATAATGCTGACTGGCCGACAGAAACTTACCTGGGGAGGATCAAATCATGCTTTGGAAAGGTCGCCGTCAGAGCGAGAACATAGAGGATCGTCGCGGATTTGGGGGGAAAGGTATTGCAATCGGTGGTGGATTAGGTGGCATTGTTGTGCTATTGCTGGCGCTCCTTCTCGGCGCCGATCCTCAAAAACTTCTGGAGCAACCGCCGAG
>DATBSH010000350.1:0-22112 GCA_036559885.1 Pyrinomonadaceae bacterium | reverse complement strand
CTTTGCCTCAAAAGTCGGATCTAGCTCGAGGCAGGAGTGTTTTGGTTCGTGTTGGTTAGTGTGACTTCGTGGATCGTCTTTAGTTTTCTGGACAAAAGGAACGATCCACGAAGTCACACGAACTAACACGAAACTCGTTACCACCGAAATCGACTTTTGAGGCAAAGCCGACTTAGCTCTTAATCTGTGTAATCTGCGTAATCTGCGGATGGTTTTTATTGCCTGAATTGTTTTCTGAAGAAGGTTGCAATCTTCCACGCATCGATAGCTTTCCATGGCATCTCGGCCGTCGTGTAGTGACCACATGGCAGCCACACAAGATCCAGCGGCAAATCGAGACGCCGCGCTTCCGCTACAGCTGCGCGAGATAGTTCGATGGGAAAGGTTAAATCGTAACGCGCGATGATGAATCGCATTGGGCGTCGACCTATCTGTTTTAGTCGCGGCATGAATGGAAACGGACTAATCGGTGCCCAATATTCCCGCAGTTCCTCCAGGGTCACATAATCTGCAAGCCCGGCGCGCACATGACTCGTCGACAGTCCGTGCCACACAACGTCCGCCACATAACCTGATACGTGATTAAAAGCTCCGGCGTCGAGATTCGGTTCATGTGCGAAGGTCAGAAAGGCGATACACGAGCCGACGCTCGTACCAAGTATGCCGACCTGCTCATACCCCTCACTCTTCAGCCACGCGACAGCCGCTTTCGTGTCCAGTACCGCTTGCCGCATTGATTGAATCGTGCGACCAATGCTTGTGCTTACCAGGTGATCGGCACGCTCCAGCTCAGCAGGCTTGCGTTGTTGATGATAGGGAAGCGTCAAACGTAGTGCCGACATTCCGATGAAGTTGAAAATGCGACACGCCTCTACATGGCTTTCAGGTTGCGCGTTCCATTGTGGTAACACGACTACGGCGGACCGTGGACGGTCTCCGTTTTTTGGTTTAGCAGGAAAAAATCGAGCGCGAGCAAGATTGTTTTCGCTCGAGGGCGTATGAATCGCACTGGTCCAGGTCAGCTGATCTCTTTCGAGGCGGTAATCAGTTACTGGCCGCAATGCAAAAAACGCGTCACTGTCATTCATTGCCTGGCGGCTGTGATCCACCAGGACCTGCCGCGGATCGTCGCCGTTTACGTGTTCGACGACGTACGAAAGGCCCCACTCGAATGGCCGTACAAGGCGGTTATTATCGAGTTGGTGATACCAGCGTTCGCGCCGGTGCATGTAGTTCCGCCAGAATTTCATAGCGATTAGAATCGGAAATGCTAAAGGAGAACAGCCGAAAAGTAAAAAGTACGAAGCAGATCCACCAAAGCAGATCCACCGATTTCCACAGATTACACAGATTGGGAGCTAAGGCGGGCAAGTTGAATCGTGAAGCTCCTCTGGTTACTGCGGAGGCTCCCCAAACTCAACATACCTGTCTTAGCTCCTAATCTGTGTAATCTGTGGAAATCGGTGGATCTGCTTCGGTGCTTTATCTTCTATCTCGAAGACGTCGCCAGATGGAGGGTAACAACAGGGATGATTGCAGGGGTGATCCTTTTGTAAACCTTCTAGCTAAACTGCGAAATAGATCTACTGCCTCCTTTGAATACTTGAACCACCAAACGTCTGCCACCCACGGAACTCGATTCACATGGATATGTTGCGGCGTCACCATCTCAAGCAAACCCAGGCGACCATGCGTCCGACCATAGCCACTTTGCTTTACGCCTCCCCATGGAGTCTGCGCGATGCCATGCGTGTAGACAACTTCGTTCACCATTACGGTGCCGGCTTGTATCAGTGCCGCTACGCGTTGACCACGCGCGATGTTCCCGGTCCAGACGCTGGCCGTTAATCCGTAGACACTGTCGTTTGCCAGTTGAACCGCCTCTTCATCTGAACGGAAAGTCATGATGGGTAGCACCGGACCGAACGTTTCGTCGCGCATCAGTTTCATTGAGTGATCTACATTCGTCACTACTGTTGGTTCATGAAACCAGCCTGCGGTGCTCTCCGGTCGTCCTCCGCCGGTAAGTATCGCAGCACCGCGCGCCTTAGCTTCACTCAGATGGTCCTCAACTATCTTCAACTGGCGTTCGTTCGACATAGCGCCAACGTCGACGCCTTCTGCGTTTGAATCGCCCTGCTTCAGTTCCTTCGTCTCCTTCACCACAAGGTCAATGAATCTCTCCGCGATCGATTCCTGGACATAGCAACGCTCGACCGACGCGCATGCCTGGCCCGCGTTGGCAAACGCTCCCCATACTGCCGCACGCGCAGCGTTTCTCAGGTTCGCATCTTCAAAAACGATCATCGGATCTTTCCCACCGAGCTCAAGCACTACTGGAGTGAGATGTCGCGCCGCCGCTTCGGCAACACGTTTCCCGGTCGAGACACTTCCGGTGAACATCACCTTGTCGACGCCGGCATCAATCAGCGCGGCACCGGTAGATCCATCTCCGGTGACAATCTCCAGCAGACCCGGAGCCAAACCTGATTGAGTGAACACTTCACCGATCCTCAATGCTGTGAACGGAGTCAGCTCGCTCGGCTTTAGTACCACGGCGTTGCCCGCCATCAATGCCATAACTACTTCGTCGAGTGGGGTGGCCCAGGGAAAGTTCCAGGGGGAAATAATTCCGACAACTCCCAACGGTTTGTAAATGATTTCCGATGAACGCCCCATCAGACCGTACTGTCCGATGTCGATTGGCTGTGGGTGAAGTAGGCTCGACGCGTTGCGAGCGAAGTAATACATCAGATCGAGGGCGGGCACGATCTCCATAGAAACCGCTTCTGCAACGGGTTTACCGGTCTCGCGCGAGATCAAGACAGCAATGTCGTCGATCTGCTGAAGAATCAGTTTGCGGGCCTGCAGGAAGATTTTGGCTCGCTGTCGAAATGGTTGGGCTTCCCAGGCAGGCTGAGCCGCGCGCGCGCGTGCAACCGCTTCTCGAACTTCTGCGGATGTCCTTAAGGGAACACGACCGATCTCCTTGCCGGTTGCGGGGTCGTAGGACACGATTTCTGAAGCCCGAGAAGTTGTAATCGTGTGGGTGCTCATGTGTCTCAAGAAACATTAGACAGGATTCACGTGATTTACAAGAGCGAAGAGCAAAGGGCGAAGAGCAAAGAGCCAAGAGCGAAGATCTTTGGTCTTAGGTGTTTGTCTTTACTCTTTACTCTTCGCCCTTTGCCCTTTGCTCTTCGCTCTTCGCTCTAGTCCTCGGATACAATGAGGCCACACTTTTCCTAAAGCAATCTTAAGGAGACTTTCAATGATCCGTCCGCAGCTACAGGAGTTCATGCGTCGCATGGAGCGAAACTCGGTCGCCATTATCCCCAGTGCCCGCGAAGCAACACGCTCCAACGACACCAACTATCGTTTCCGCCAGGATTCAGACTTTTTTTATCTAACAGGTTTTGAGGAGCCTGATGCAGTCGCCGTTATCAAGTCGTCAGAACAGCCGGCCTACACGTTGTTCGTTAGACCGCGTGATCCAGAAAGAGAGATTTGGGATGGACGGCGTGCGGGGGTTGAAGGCGCGCGAAAGCAATACGGTGCGGAGACTTCTTTTCCGATTGCTGAATTTGACGAAAAGCTGTCCGAGATCCTGGACGGAGCTGAACGACTCTATTACCGGTTGGGAGTTAACCGAGATCTCGACAACACGATAATCAGCGAAATCGCTCGCATGCGCGCGTTGAATCGCAAGCCTATTCACCCGCCACAAACGATCATCGACCCGTCCACGATCATTCACGAAATGCGTGTGCTAAAGACTCCGGAGGAAATCGAGTTAATGCAACGTGCCGCCGACATCGCCGCTGAGGCCCACTGTGAAGCAATGAAAGCGGCGCATCCCGGCATGAACGAATACGAGATAGAAGCGTTGATCGAACGGATCTTCCGGCAGAGAGGTGCTTCAGCCCCGGCATACACATCGATCGTTGGTGCTGGTGTGAATGCGACTGTATTGCACTACATCAACAATGACGGTGTGCTTCGTGACGGCGATTTGCTGCTGATCGATGCCGGAGCAGAATACAAAGGCTACGCTTCCGATATCACGCGCACCTTTCCCATTAATGGCCGGTTCACAAAACCGCAACGAGAGATCTATGAGCTTGTCTTGAAAGCACAGAAGGCCTGCGTCGAGATGGTCCGGCCCGGAGTGACGCACGATCAACTTAAACAGCAATCAATTGAGATATTGACTGAAGGAATGGTTGAACTCGGCTTGCTCAAGGGTGAGCCGGAGCAGCTAATCAAAGATAAGAAGTACGAACAGTTCTACATGCACGGGCTTGGGCACATGCTGGGCATCGATGTTCACGACGTTGGTCGCTATTACTATGGAAAAGAATCACGCGCACTCGAGCCTGGAGTTGTAATGACCGTCGAACCCGGAATCTATGTTTCCGTTGATACCAAAGATATTCCGCAACAATACCTCGGGATTGGCGTGCGCATCGAGGACGATGTGTTGTGCACACAGAATGGGCCGCGAGTGCTGACGACAAAGGTACCGAAGGAAGTAGATCAGATTGAGGAGCTAATGGCGAAATAAGAGAATCATTGGTCAATTATCATTTTACGATTGCCATTTTTGGTCTTCGATCTTTGGGGCGGGACTGAATGCGCGAGGGCGCTGCCATTATAAAGAGTCATTCGCTGGATAGCATTACAACAGCTGAGTAGACACCTTCCACCACCATTGCCATTCGCTTGTAGTCGAGTTTCTCAGGCGTATCGCCCGGGCTGTGATAGTTTGGGTTGCGGTAAAACGCCGTGTCGGTGATCATCACTGCAGGATACCCAGCCTGCCAGTAGTTCAGTTGATCTGAAAAATCGATTCCTGCGACCAGTGTCGGCGCGTTAATCGAATAAACTGGTAACCGTGAACCGCCACGCATCGCTGCTTTCACACGTCGTACTAATAGACCTTCGCGAAGCCTCCCTGCGACAGCTATGAAGTTCCCTTGGTTTGGGTACAGCCAAGCAAATAGGGGCGTCGGAAAGTGCTGACTCCCTGTCGCATCGCTGAAGTACCCGATCATTTCCAGTGATAGCATTGCCTTCACCCGTGCGCCCTGCTTGCGAAGAGACGATGCATGCACCGCACTACCCATAGCTGCGCTCCGAAAGTACGGTGGCTCCTCCAATGTGAATGCCACCAGTTCAACGCGGGATTTAAGGTTTGCTGTTCTAAGAAGGGTGGCAAGTTCCACTAGACCAGCAATCCCACTCGCGTTGTCGTCCGCACCAGGCAATGGTCCTGCTGTATCGTAGTGCGCTCCAACGATTACACACTCGTTAACATCAGGCCCAAACGTTGCCACAACGTTTCGGTAAATCTTGTTGTTGACCGTGTATGGTTGATCGGAGACAACGCCTCCGGCACGCTGGAACTCTTCTCGTATGTAAGCAGCGACACGATCGAGATTTTCTGGATGAGATTCATCACGTGGACTGAAGTCAGTTGATAACTTTCGAACATGCTGCTCCAAGCGTGCAGCATCAAACAACGCCGAATGATCCGAGGCCGTCGCTGACCATTCGGGCTGAGTTATCCAAAACCACGCGAAGACGATTGCACACACGAACACCAGGCACAAGAGCAACATTAACTTCATTATACGTTTCTGAGTCCTGGCTTGTGTTTCCCACTGGCGCTCCAGCGAGAAGAAGGAATTGGTGTTTCCATCAGGAGACGGCTCGTGCATTGAGTGCGAAGGTTACCATCCAGTGACGAAGAGAGAATTGGCCGCGCGTAGTCCGCAGTTCTGGTACTTGTCGTACGCGATAGCTGCCCGTGCGCGAACTTGTTCGTCGCTCTCTTTCTTCATCCAGCCGTCAATCGCTGCTGACAGTAGGTAAGCTTCGGGCGCTATGAGGTTCGTGGTCCACACCAATGGTGTTGCCCCAGTCTGCCGTAGTAAAGGAGAGAAGTATTGCTTGCTGGCGCACGCGAGAATGATCGCACTGCGTTGCCGATTGTCTCGTCGCTTCGGATTCGAGCGCAGACTGAAATCCATCAGACCATTGTGTCCGACGTAAGCAACGAGGTCAGCACTGCCCGCTCCGTGAAATTCAGTTTGCCCCGCTCTTAGGCTCTCACCAGGCTTGCCGGAAGCGGCTTCAAGAAAGTCCCAAATTGTTTGTGAGATCTCACGGCCGCGATATGCGTCCGCTACTAAAAAGCTGTGATTCGTTCGATGCCGAAAGATTACGCGCTCGAGCACTACTGGACTTGGATTTTGAGTGATGAAGATCAATTCCCAATCTTTATTCTTTGAGAAGAAAGTCTTAATGCCGAAAGCTGCGCCCCAATAAAGATTGGTGTTTGGATTGTCGCCATTTCCCAAACTGGCTGAGACAGGAACGATGCCTTGATTCACGTTGTCGGCAAGGGCCACGAAGACATGAATCACAGGCATTGGGTTAATGGCTGCTGCTTCAGCTTGAAAATTTGGGGTGTTTGATGGCGACGAAGTTCGAGCGGAATTACTCTTTGCACAAGATGACACGTAGCTTGTGAGGAACAATGGTAGTAGAAGCCAAAGGACACTGCGACCTCGCTGACAATCCATGAGTCGTTAGACGCGGTTTGTGAAGGAAAGTTCCTGCCGAACCCGACAGGCTAGATCGGACGTTTGGCTCTTGGGCTTCGTGGCCTTCGCACCCCACGCGAACCTAACCCTCAACAGGCTGTGTGAAAACTCCGAAGACCACCGGTTTCACACCGGTGGTACTTTAATTTTCGCCTAACAGATCAACGCCATCGTTCCGGGAGACCACCGACTTCAGGTCGGTGGTGCTTCAATTTTGGCCTACTGAGGTGGAAATTGATGTCTCCACCGACTTGAAGTCGGTGGTCTCAACGGAACTGGTGGTCCCTCACCTAGGTTGAAATTAAAACACCACCGGTGTGAAAACCGGTGGTCTTTGGAGTTTTCACACAGCCTCTAAAGCTTGGGGAGAATGAGAAGTAGAGTTTTTACACTCCAGCGGTTCCGAAGGGAAAATTCGAACTGTCAGATGATATCTGACCAACGATTGTTTACTAATTTGACAGTTCAGCGACGATCTCCCTCACCACCTCCCGCGCCATTTCCACTTCATCAGGTTTGAATGAGATCGCGCCGACGACCGCATGGCCGCCCCCACCAAATCGTTCGCAAATCTTGGCGATGTTATGAGTTCGTGGGCGAGGCGCCCAGGGATTTGAGCCAACAGAGATCTTTGTGCGCTGCGGCCCGCGCGTCAGCGCAACCGAGTAAGTTGTCTCAGGGTAAAGATAATAAGGAATGAACTTGTTGAAGCCTTCGTAACCCTCATCGACTAAATCAAATTGCACCACTCCATTGGCGGAGATCGCTTTGCGTCTGATAGCTTCGAGCGTTTCCAGATGCTGTTCAAGAATCGGCCGGAAGCGCCGTTGAACTTCTTCACTGGTTGCTACTTCGTCCAAAGGCCTCACCGTGAGTTCACGAATGACTCGCTCGATAAACGCGTCGTCAGGATCCGCCTCGATAACCTGCATCAGTTGCAGCGCAGGCTCTTTTAGTTCGACACACTGAGCCGCTGATTCGTAAAGTGCGCCGTCAATGATGTGGGCCCAGTGGATCAGCGGTTCAAGCGGCTCAGCGTTGAATCCGAAACGTTGCTGCGTAATTTCGGCGATGAACTCTGTGCACGATTTCTTTGTTGGATCGAGAAACTTTTTGCCTGACGTGTCGGCACGAAAATGAGCCTCATCTTCGGGCGTGAGGAACGCTGACTCGTGATGATCGAACCACCACGTCAGTTTTTCAGAAGCTGCATACTTGAAGTCGACGATGGCGTTCTCATCCGAGTCGAACATCGCCATATCGAAAAGATTTCCCGGGCGATGAAGCAATCCAGTGTAATTCACTTCGGCCTCAGGATGGACGCCTTTATAGAACCGCGTGAAGGTAGCCGCGGAAGCGACGCCGTCAAAGCAATGACCGTGATACAGCAGACGTAGTTTCATTTGATTTGGCAAAAGAGCGGGCGATGATAGCAATGGGTGTTGGTTTCAGGCAAAGGAGGGGAAGATGCGTGAGTGCAAAGTCAACTGTTGAACTGCGGTAATCTTCTCATTCTCCCCGGGCTTCAGCCTGGGGTTTACGGTGGACAACGAGCCACGAAACCGTTTCAACGGTTTCCCCACCACTTAAAGCTGCATAAGATCGGAAACCGTTGAAACGGTTTGGAGATCCACGAACAACAAAACCCCAGGCTGAAGCCTGGGGTGAATGAAAGGTAGAGTTTTATTAATTATTGCGTGGACGGCTCGGATAACGAATTGCCAACGCCAGGTCGATCATTAATTACTCGGCTCAAGTCTCTCGGCGATCCATTTGTCGACCTCATCCTCGATCAGTTCACCGTTTACAACCCACGCTTTCTCAGTAAGCACATCGCCGGATGCGTTGACCTTTGACGGGTCGAGAAAGATATTCCACGGCGAGCCCCACTTGCGTTTGTCGTCAGTCAACTGTCGGTAACCAAAGTGAGGTGTCTTGTCACGATCGTCGCGCGACTCTGATTCTGAAACTACCGGGTAAGGTGGGCCAGACTCACCAAAGAACGCCTTTACGTCGGCCTTGGAAGCGTATTCGCTAACTCCGATAACCTGAAATCCCTGCTCTTTATATTTTTCATAAAGCTTCGCAGCGATCGGTGCTTCATTTCGCCAATTGCCGCACCATGGCGCGAAGTAAACTATCATCACCAGCCGGTGTCCCTTCATCAGATCTCGTAAATCTTCCGGTTGATCCGTCCGCACATTCACGAGCGACCAATTCTTATAATTGACTTTCTTCTCCACCAACGGCGAATACTCGTGTCCGGGCTGAGCCGGCGTAGGAGTTTTTGCTGGAGTCTGCTCTGGCGTCTGAGCAGGAACTTGAGCTGGGGTTTGCGATGGGGCCGGAACTGGAGCCGGCTCTGGAGTCTGTGCTAGAGCATTGATGGCTGCAAGCGCCAGGATAATTGCGGTGAGAATCAAATGCTTCTTCATTGCTACTACTCCTTAAAATCTTAAATCCATTTAGTTACCAGTTCTTGCTGTCGCGGGAGCTTCATCCAAAAGTGGTTTTACAACTGCCTCCCACGTTGCCTTGTCACGAGCGCCAATGATTTTCTGCCGGATCCGCCCTTGACGATCGATTAGGTACGTAGTCGGAAGCACCGATTGTTCAAATTTGACTTTCGCGTCGCTGCCACCAAGCAGAACATCGTATTCAAACTTAGTCACTTCTTTCTGATACGCGTTCACATCGGCAGCACTGTCGTCGAGTGATGCGCCAACTACTTTCAAACCCTTAGCAGCAAGTTCATGTTGGAGAGAATTCAATGCCGGGATCTCTTCTCGACAAGGGATACAGTAAGTAGCCCAAAAATTGAGCAATACTACCTGCCCTTTGAGTTCATTTAAACGAAACGATTTGCCAGAGAGAGTCTGGAATTCGACGTCGGGGGCGGCTTCGAAGTTGGCGTTCGCTGTCTGCGGAGGCGGTGGAGGCTTTTCCTTGATCTTAAGAATGCCTTCCAGGTTCGGAATCCAGGATATGAATCGCGAACTCGCAAGCAAAGTCGATTGACCTGTCATCACTAACAAGCCGACCACAATAAGCACGATACCGGAAATCACTTCCACCTTGTGTAAATGCTTGCGGAAGTTTTTGTAGAACCCCAGGAACTGGTTAATCCCGAGACCTGTCAACAGAAACGGCACAGCCAGACCCGCCGAGTAAAACGCAGACAGAACCAAGCCACTTCTCCAGCCGCCACTCGTTGCCGCCAATCCAATAATGCCGCCAAGAATTGGTCCAATACACGGCGTCCATCCGGCAGCGAAGGCAACGCCAAGTGCCGCAGAGCCGAAGATCCCGCGTGGCTTATCGTCCGAGAAGAAACGAGTGTCTTTGTAGAGCGCTGTGATTTTCAATACGCCGATCAACTGCAGACCAAATGCGATGATGACGATACCGCCAATGATGCGAACCCAGGGATTACTGGTAATCGCTGCACCAACCAAACCAGCCGTCGTTCCAAGCAGCAAAAAGATGACAGATAAGCCGGCATTAAACGCTAGGGAGTTAAGAATGACTGCGCGCTTATTGTTTGTACCTTCTTTCAAGCCATCGATACTCACGCCTGAGATGAGTGAGATGTATCCAGGGACTAATGGCAGAACGCACGGCGACAGAAACGACAGTATGCCTGCAGCAAAAGAAATCAGAATTCGAAATAATGTAATGCCCTGGTCTTCCATATCTAATGCTTCGATGACGCGGCGCTAGCTTTTGTTTCACTCTCAGCTTTGTTTTCCGCCGGCTCGTCAATCAACTTCTTGATCATTTGCCCGAGCGCATTAATCTCTAGCTCTGACGCACTCGAAGCGATAAACCGGACTACACCTCTACGATCAATTAAGAACGACATGGGTATCGAAAAGACCCCGTAATTGTAGTCGTTGATGTGGGAATCCGTTACTACGAAGCCATACGGCAGGTGATTTCGCAGCTTGAAATCTCGCAGATAGACGAGTTCCTCGGCCGGCGTCATTTTACGACCCTCGGCGCTGCCGAAGTAGGTCGTGACTCCCAGGATGACGAGCCCCTTGTTCTTATAGACTTCGTTCCAATGCGCCAGCTTAGGAAACGTGTATCGACAAGGTCCGCACCAGTGCGCCCAGAAATCCAGTAGCACAACTTGTCCTCGTAGATCTGAAAGTTTCAACGGCGCCTGATCAATCCACTCAGTGGCAGTGAGCTCTGGTGGAGTTGAAACAGTCGCCGTCATTTCGCTGAAGATCTTGCCGAGATCGGTATCCGGAAAAGTCCGCGCGAGCCGAAGCGTCGCTTCCTTGTAAAGGCGGCCTGACGGCAATGAAATCGCCAGGCGTCTAAGCTCTTCGAGTTGTTTGAACGCAGTTTCCTTCTCGTTAAGCTTCATATACCCGTCGGCCAGCAGGAAAGCAGACTTCATCAGCATGTCATCGCGCGTAAACACTTCTCGCTTTCGGTCCAACGCGAAGTCTTTTGCTGCCGCCAACATTCGTCCGGCATGTGCTATCTGCTGCGGGTAATCCTTCGCGCGCAGACACGCATCAGCAACTAAGAACTCCATTTTGTAAAGGTCTTCGGGGTTTTGCGGTTTATGACGACTGTATGAACCAATCGCTGCTTCAGCTTCGGGAATCAGATTCTTCTTTACGGCGTAAAGAACAATGACAGTTCGAGCAGTCTGTGATTGAGCGCCATCGGGATCATCCTTTAAGAACGTGCGCATCGTTTCGAGCGCACGGTCAGCATCACCGGCAAGGTGATGGAGTAGTCCAAGATAGTAAAGATCTGTGGGAGCAAGCTCTTTACGAGTCCGCAGTATGTCCGCATTTCGTGCGGCTAGCTCTTGCTGTTCTTTACGAGTTTTTGCCTCGAGCTTCGCGTCATATGGAAGCTTCTGCTTATTGAACTCTTTGTATCTCCGCCCAAGGTATCCGTTTGCATCCTCATACAACACATCGGCCGGCCGATCATCGACTTTGGTTGACGGATCCTCACTAACGGGGGTTTGCGAAAAGCCCGACACGGCGAGGTTCGTCAATAGAAGTAAGGTTGCAAGAATTGTTTTCAATTGATACCTGCTGGAACCGTGCGAAATCGATTTGGACTAAAAGGAGCGAGCGCTGTCGCGTTAGCCGGGTCGAGTATTGCTTGCGCGATTAACTCACCCGTAATCGGCGCCAATAGGATTCCGTTCCGATAAGGGCCGGTTGCATAGTGCAGCCCGTCAATTTCACCACAAGGACCGAGCACAGGCAAACCGTCGGCGGCTTTAGGCCGCAATCCGGACCACACGTCGATAAGTGGCAGCCGCGTGATTTCAGGCGTAATCTGCAGGGCTTGATCGAGGATTGCCCTGACGCCACCGGCTGTATTTTGTTTCACGGAGATCCCAGGTTCGCTCGTAGATCCTGCCAGAAGGCGACCATCGCGTCTGGGGACGACGTATCCTTTGGGCCCATAAATTACGTGACTGGTTAGTTGAGGCTTCGCTTCCAGACATACCATTTGACCGCGAACAGGTTCGATCTTCGGTGTTGTGATGCCAATGGGATGGCCCTCTCGATTGGTGAGCCGTAAGCTGCCAGTCCAACAGCCTGCACTGACAACAACGGTGTTACAGCTTATGAAGCCGCTAGAAGTTTCGACACCTATGATCTTGTTCCTGTCGACTCGAATTTCGTGTGACCGTGTGTGGGTAAGAATTCTAACTCCAGATCTCTTAACTGAATTCGCGAGAGCCGAGACCAACCGACGGTTCTCGACTTGAATATCGCGCGGAAACAACAAGGCGATCCGCACAGACGGACTAACACAAGGTTCCAGAGCTCGGACTTGAAGAGATGTTAGCTTCTCGACTTCAAAGTGCGACCGACTTTGCCATAGAAACCTCTCTTCGCAGTCGAGTTCATTTGACTCAGTGAAAGCGACGTACAGCGTGCCCGTGGTATCGAGCTCAACATCGACATCAGTTTCTTCCAGGAGGGCTGCAGCGAAGTCGACATACATGTCGCGGCTGCGACAAGCAAGCCTGAAGAATTCGTTATCTGAATCAGCCTCGACTTGCGGAGCAAGAATTCCTGCGGCAGCGAAGGAGGCTTCGCTACCCAACTCGGCTTTCTCGATCAGGCAGACATCCTGTACACCGCTGCGTCGCAGTGCCCGCGCGATGGTTAGACCGATAACGCCGCCCCCAATAATGACTACGCCCGATGTGTGTTGCGGCGACATTTGAAGAACCGATACGGGAGAGATTTCGCTAAGGAGCTTCGCAGTGTCATCCCAACCTGAAATTTAGCGTGACTTGAATCATGTCTTCGCGGGTACCGCGAGCTGGTACTTCATACACTGCGGCGCGACCTGCTCTCCCTGAATTGTCAGTTCCAGGACAAAGGCTTATCCTTCCGAAGGCCCAAACCAAAGACCAAAGGAACGAATCGCAACTCTCCGATCTCAGATTGCAAAAAGAAGATTTCCAATGACGCATCGTATCACACTGATTCCGGGCGACGGCATTGGCCCTGAAGTGGCTTCCAATGTCGTCCGGATAATTGAAGCCTCTGGAGTTGATATTGAGTGGGAAACTCATTACGCAGGTGCTCAGGCCCTCGAGAAATTCGGCGAGACGTTGCCGGCAGATCTACTTGAGTCCATCAAGCGCAACAAGGTCGCTCTGAAAGGGCCCATCACCACTCCCATTGGCAAAGGCTTTGCTTCAGTCAATGTTGGACTGCGAAAGGCGCTTGACCTTTACGCTAACCTCCGTCCCGTTCGCGCCTTGCCGAATGTCCCCTGTCGTAATCCAACACTCGATTTAGTCGTTGTTCGAGAAAACACGGAAAGCCTCTATGCGGGACTCGAGCACGTGGTCGTTCCGGGTGTCGTCGAAAGTTTAAAGATAATCACTGAGAAGGCCTCCACGCGCATCGCACGGTTCGCATTTGCCTACGCAAAGAGCGAGAAACGAAAGAAAATTACCGTCGTGCACAAGGCAAACATTATGAAGTTGTCGGACGGTCTGTTTCTCGAATGTTTCCGGAACATCGCAAAGTTAAATCCGGAGATCGAACCCGATGAAAAGATTGTCGACAACGTATGTATGCAGTTGGTTATGCGTCCGGAACAGTTTGATGTGATGCTGCTCGAGAATCTATACGGCGACATTGTTTCCGATCTATGCGCCGGACTGATTGGCGGCCTCGGTTTGGTGCCGGGTGCAAACATCGGGGAGCTTGGAGCTGTTTTTGAAGCCGTGCACGGCTCCGCTCCTGACATCGCGGGCCAGGGAATTGCGAATCCAACCGCTCTTTTGCAGTCAGGAATCTTGATGTTGCGTTACATCAATGAGCGCGAGGCTGCTGACAAGATCGAAAAGGCAATGCTCGACGTATATCGCGAAGGCAACGTGCGCACGCGCGATGTCGGTGGTAACGCGAAGACGGCGGAATTTGCGGATGCTGTGATCCTAAAGATGAAACAGTAAGAACATCCACAGATTACACAGATTCAGAGGCTAAATCAGTGATGTCCAACTGACTCAAAAATCCTGGAGATCCCCCATGGCCGCACCCTCAATGATTGTACGCGCTGGCAGAGATCGCCGGCTTTATACCTGGTTCGCCATCTTCATGCCTTTGATTGTGCTGCTCGGGTTCGCGCAAACTTACTATCTCAAGGGATTACTTAATGGTCCGCCAGTGCCAAGCCTGTTGGTGCACTTGCATGGTGCGGTGATGACCTCCTGGGTCCTGCTTTTCATGACGCAGGTCTGGCTTGTTTCATCGCGTCGTACGAAGATCCATCAACGGTTGGGGGTCATCGGTGCAGTGTTGGCGGCACTCGTGGTTTAGTGGGAATGGCAACAGGTATCGCCGCGGCTGCACGAAGTTTCACGCCCGGACCACCGGCACTTCAGTTCCTTGTCGTGCCATTGGGCGATGCGCTTATATTCGGCGTCCTGGTCGGTCTCGCTCTGTATTACCGCCGTCGTTTTGGAGATCCACAAGCGACTGATGCTGGTCGCAGCAGTTGGCCTACTCGCGCCGGCGATTGCTCGCATACCAGTTAGTTTCATTACTAACGGTGGTCCTCTTGCGTTTTTCGGATTAACTGATCTGTGTCTGCTCGCATGTGTTGCTGTTGACACTTATAGAAACCGGAGACTGCATCCTGTATTTCTCTGGGGAACAATTGCCGTAATAGCCTTTCAACCATTACGGATTCTGCTCTCGGGCACGCAGCTGTGGATACATTTCGCCGGCCGGTTAGTTGGATTGGCGAAGTAATGCTTCGGCTGGTGAGAACTAAATGAGCGTGTCGAAATTTGACCTTCATACTCACTATTACACGCAGGAATACTTCGAACGCATTCGCGAGCTGCCGTCGGAGTTTTCCTTCGCTCAAAGTCCGACAGGGCAAACCATCATTACATTTCGCGGCGCCCGTTTTTTTGGAGTGACGCCCCCAATGACCAATGTCGCGAAACGTATCGAAGAGATGGACCGCGTTGGGATTGATGTTGAAGTCGTATCACTATCGACTCCAAATGTTTTCTTCACTAGTGGTGAACATCAGGCTGGAGTGGCACGATTAATTAATGATGCATACGCCGATCTGATCGCCTCACATCCAAACCGTTTCAAAGGATTTGCTTCGATCCCGATGGATGCACGCGACGAGGCGCTCAAGGAACTTCATCGTGCGATTGATCAGCTCAAACTTAACGGTGTTGTACTGCTAAGTAACATCGGAGGAAACGCGCTCACGGCGCCGCAGTATCGCCCTTTTTTCGAAGAGGCTAACCGGATGAAGCTTTGCATCTTTCTTCATCCAATGTTGCCAGTCAATGCGGAGCCGTTTAGAGAATATGTGTTAGGACCGATTATCGGCTTTCCGTTTGACACTACCCTGGCTGTAGCAAGAATGTGCTACGAGGGCATGTTTGAGGAGTTTCAGGACATTCGTTGGATCGTTGGCCACTTGGGTGGGGCCGTGCCGTACCTGATGGAAAGGATGGATAACGGCTTTCGAGATTTTGTGGAATGCCGCCAAAAGATCGACAAACTGCCCAGCGAGTATCTCAAACGGCTTTACTACGACACAGTTTCATTCAGTCCTTATACATTGAAGATGGTGCGCGACATGGTTGGCGCCAATCACATGGTGATGGGCAGCGACTATCCTCACCTGCTCGGGTCGATTGATCGCGCAGTGAGCAGCATCGAAGGGCTGGACATCCCGATGGCCGAGAAGGAACAAATCTTCTGCGGCAATGCACTCAGAATCCTCAATAACGTTTGAAACCCACACTCAGGGGCAGGAGCAGCAGGCAGGAGCAGGAAAAACAGGAGCAGGCGCACACCGCAGGGGCAGAACACTTTCCTGCTCCTACCTGCTGCTCCTGCCCCTGACTATGTAATCTGTGGATATTCCTCCCTTTCCCTGTAACTTTTGCTGAACTCAGGTGTTTTAGGTAGCGTAGCGCAGCTTATGGCGAGCGAAGATGACGAGTTCACCATGCTGTTTCAGGATTTCTACCCGAGCCTGTGCCGATTTCTTGAGTGTTTGTTGGGCGGCCGCGCCGCTCTGGCGCAGGACCTGGCTCAGGAAAGTTTCCTGCAACTACACCGGACGGCGTGGGGAACACTGCCGGTTAATGAGGCGCGCTTCTGGCTTTACCGGGTAGCCCGCAACTTTGCTCTAAATGAGTTTCGCAAATCGAATACAAGGTACCGGCTATTTGATCGTGTAGTGGAAGTGATGAGGCCCCGGACCCGTAACCCGGAAGAAGAGTATGAAGCGCGCGAGCGACAGGAAATTGTGCTCAAAATGTTAGCCAGGCTTCCAGAGGACCAGCGTGTCGCATTGTTGTTGCGGGAGCAGCAACAATTGAGCTACCGCGAGATTGGCCAGGTCCTAAACATCTCAGAGAGTAAGGTAAAGATCGATATTTTCAGGGCACGAACGGCACTTCGTGAAACGTGGTCTAAGAAAGCTCGTGCCTTCGGCGCAAATGCCGGTTCTCAGAGTACGTTGGAAATGTGAGTTGTCTTATGAGTTGTGAGTGTACAGAAAAGATTTCGCAGTTGATCGATGGTGAGCTTCCAGAGATTGAAGCACGTACGATGCAGCGCCATCTAAACGAATGCAGCGAGTGTCAGCAAGCTCGTGAGGACTTTCTAAGTTTTCGGAGTCAGATCGCGAATTACATTCCTGCGATAAGTCCAATTGCACAAGCCGAAGGACTAGTTCGCATTGTTGGCCGACAAGATAGAATCGCGCCAGGCATCACGAGCGGAAAGCCCAGATTCGCATGGAACTTTAGCTTTGGGATGGCGGCATTTGCGACAATGTTCGTGCTCGCAGCGCTTGTCGGGTTCATCGTTTACAAGGCTACCCAAAACAATACAACAGCACCGGCCCAACTCGCTAAAACCAATCCAGTTCCTGCATCTGAACCTTCGCCAAAACCATCGCCCTCGGATGCCGGCACGCGTCAAAAAGATCGTCAGGCACCGCCAAACAAACCTGCGCAACCGAAATCTTCTACGCCTTCGATACCACGGCGCACGCCACGTGATTCAGAAAACTTTGCAGCAAATCGGATTAAACCTGGTTCTAACATTAATTCGGTTAACGAATCGGTTCGCGCTGCCGACATGCAGGCTTTAACAGCTCTGCATCTTGAAAAATCTGAGCTGTTGTTGCGGGCATTTAGAAATATTCGCACTGGAGAAACCGAAAGTGCAGAGATCGCTTACGAACGCAAACAAGCTCAACAACTAATTGTGCGCAACATGATGTTAAGGCGCGAGGCAGATAACTCAGGCGACGTACAAGTAGCCAGTTTACTCGAGAATCTCGAACCAATTCTTTTGGATATCGCAAACCTTCCCGATGATGCTGCGCCCGACGACATTCGTGTCATAAACGAACGCGTCGAACGCAAGAATATAGTTGCTTTACTGCAGGTGAATTCGACAGTGCTCGCTCGAGCAATGGACGACGATTGATTGAATCGCGAGTCATTGGCTGGATACCGTAATCGACTCACCTCAGAGGCACAGGGAACAGAGAGATGATGTCTGCGTACATTGATCACCGCTCGATCGGCTGCGCTTGTTCTCGGTTCTCTGTGCCTGTGCGGTGAGCCTAAAACAAACAAACTCAGAAACGAAGGAAGAGAATTGACGCCATGTACCTTTTCAGAACGAATCAAATCAAATTCCCGCTCATTGCGCTCGTCATACTGACCGCGCTCGTGATCATCGCCATCGAATCCCCCACGGCCTATGGCAAGGATCAGGAACTACAAAAGCTGAGCCATTTTGTTCAGAGCACGAAGGTCAATACAGCCGCGATGCAGATTTTTCGCGAAGGCCGCGATCTTATTGAGGCGCAGAACTGGCAGAAAGCCGCCGAGAAATTCAGAGACTTCATCACAGGCTATCCCAAAGATAAAGATCTTGATGCCGCGCTTTACTGGTATGGATATGCGCTACAGAAACAAGGCCTGAAAGACGAAGCCGTCAAACCTCTGATCAGGCTTGTTGATAACTATCCGAGTTCTACTTGGCGGCGGGAAGCGGACGCACTCCTGGTTGTGCTCGGTCGTCAGGACAAAGTGAATGAGGCGCTCAATCGTGACAACTGCGAAATCAAGATACTGGCATTGCAAAGTTTGTTTCAGGCTGATCAGGAACGAGCGATCACATTTGTGACTGAAGTGTTGAAAGCGAACCAAACGCAATGTCCCGGTTTGCAAGCAGCTGCCGTGTCTTTACTTGGCTCGCATGCCGGAGCGCGTGCGATCCCAATGCTGCTCGAGATTGCTCGTTCCAATCCCGATATGAAGTTGCGACTCACGGCGATTAGACGGTTGGGCGAACAACATACGGATGCTGTCGCTGATGAGCTGATAAAAATCTATGACACGGATAGAAATAAAGATGTGCGAATTCAGGTCTTGCGGGCTCTCGCTGAGAGTCGAACCCCACGGGGCATGGCTAAGATAGTTGAGGTTGCGCGTGCCGGGGACGATGTTGGCCTCAGAGGATGGGCCATTCGCTACATGGCCGAACTCAGAGACGCCAATTCCTTAGACGAGTTAATTCGAATCTACGACTCCGACAAAACTCCAGAGATCCGCGTGCAGATTATTCGGGTTCTGGGAGAACGTGAAGATCCTAAAGCGCGTGCCAAATTGTTGGAGATTGCGCGTGCTGGAGAAACGCCGGAAATAAGAATTGAGGCTATCCGCCGATTGGCTGACCACCGGCGTTTGTCAATGGACGATCTTTTGGGACTTTACAACGGCGAGACTAACACCACGATCAAGCAGGCGTATCTGCGTACGTTCGCAGATTCCGAGGATCCCCGTGCGCAGGCCAAGCTGTTCGAAATCGCTCGCAGCGGTGAACCAATGGACCTTCGTCTGTTTGCCCTTCGACGTCTCGGGGACAAGGATGACGAACAGACGGTGAATCAACTGATCGCGATGTACGACGGCGAACAAAACCTGCAAGTCCGTGGCGCCTTGCTACGTGGGTTTGGAAACTCGAAACACAAGAGTGCCGTCCACAAACTAATGGTTATCGCACGAAATGATCCGTCAGTAGAGCTTCGTAAATTAGCGGTGCGTTACCTTGGCGAGAGCAAGGATCCAGAAGCCATAAAGTTTCTGGAGGATCTCCTTAAATAGAAACCAGAAATAGAAACCAGCATTTATTGAACAGCCATTTTCCGGGAGGCTTTAGATGCGACAGGCCAAAGTCTTTGACTCTATTCTTCTCACCCTCGCGCTCGCCGTTGTTGTTTGCGCTCGTAGCGACCAGTCGCAAACGCTGAAAGTGGCCTCTATCAGCGACGACATGCAGGTCCAGTCGTCCGAAACAACCGTACGAAGCTTTACCGCGGTTGAAGGTGTTGACCTGATGACTAAGCTTGAGGCTGCACGAACAAAGGCTCGCAGCAGCACGTCACCATATTGGTCGGCTTACGCCTTCGATGTACGGCCGGGAGTTGCAGTCGACCCCGCTATAAGAGAGTTCAACGGCTCCATCAACACTATCGGAGACACGTCTGTATTCGTGGGAACGACAGCCAACGGTCTGCCCGTTGAAACACGCAGCCTGGCCATCTTTCTACTTCGTGATCCCGGAACAAACCAGATCACGCGGATGGAAGTCTATAACCTCGAGCGGAAACGAGAATACAGTGGGTACCCGGTTTACTGGCTGGGACGCGCGAACAACGAGGAGAGTCTCAATTACCTTCGCGCTTTGTCAGCTGCCGCGCCGCTTGATCGCTTGAGCGAACGAGCGGTCCTGGCGATCGCGCTGCATGACGATTCACGTGTCGGTGGCATGCTCAAGAATTTCGTCACTACATCGCAGAATCAACGGATTCGAACAAGTGCGGTTTACTGGCTCGGGCAGGTCGGCGGTGAACAGGCTTTCCTCGCGGGGATCGTTAAAGATGAAGCTGAGGACAAGAAACTTAGGCGACAAGCAGCACACTCCATCGGGCAGGGTCATGACCGTGGCGCTTTGACTACGTTGCAGAGTCTGTATGAAACGGTTAAGGACGTAGAAGTGCGTCGCAGCATTATCTCCGCGGCTGGAAATCTACACGACGATCCTCCGGCGTTTACCTTTCTCGTGGCCGTTTCAAAGAATGATCCGGATTGGGAGTCACGTCGGGTCGCCGTAAGACAACTGGGGCAATTTCAACGTGAAGACGCAGCCGATGAAATCATGAAGATCTACGCCTCGGATGCAAATCTAGAGGTGAAACGTGCGGCTTTACGTTCACTTGCCGAAACCAAGAGTCCTCGAGCGCAACCTCGCTTGTTGGAAATAGCTCGTAGTGATCCCAACACTGAGTTACGGCGTCAGGCAGTCCGCGTTCTTGGTGAGCGCGGTGAGGCAGCAATGGCCGATTTGATCAATCTATACGACACAGAGCGAATTCCCGAAGTTCGACGGACGGCCTTGCAGTCATTGGCTGAAATCAAGAATACACGTGTCGAAGACAAGTTATTTGAAGTAGCACGGAACGATGAATCGATCGAATTGCGGCGACAGGCGATTCGACTCTTGGGAGAGCGAGTTGGAAAGCGAAGTTTCGACTTTCTTAGTGCTACGGCACAAAACACTGACGCTAATACCGAGGTTCAGGTCCAAGCAGTCCGGGCAATAAGTCAGCGTCGGTCAGAAGAGTCAGTGCCCTTGTTGATCAAGATTGCGCGCACTCACCCCAATCAGCTGGTTCGAAAACAAGCAATTCGCTCGCTCGGAGAATCGGGCGACCCCCGAGCGATCGACTTTTTTAAAGAGGTGTTGATGAAGTAGGTCGAGCGATCGCTGCGGCCCTGTCATTTAACAGCTTTGGTCTCATTCACCCCAGCTTTAGCCTGGGGGTTAGCGGCAGGTACGAACTTAATAACCGTTTCAACGGTTTCTTGATGGACTGAGCCTTCGCTAGTTAGTGGTAAGTTCGAGAAACCGTTGAAACGGTTCGAGAATAAAAGCTCCGTCCATCCCCAGGCTAAAGCCTGGGGTGAATGAGACGAAGAGCAGAACCACAAAGCCATCAATTTCACCGCGGTAGTCGTCAGAAGGCGCAGGTTCGCTGCGCTACAGCCTTCTGATTTTCCCATCCCTCCCCCGCGGTGAAATTTTTTTGTGCTTCACTCGATATGTCAGCACCACGCACCCGTTGCTCAGTTGCTGGCAACTGAGTAACTCCAGGTCGATCTGCCGCTTCATTTCGTGATAGAGAGGAACGCCCGAACCAAGTAACACTGGATGCACATTGAAGCCTATCTCATCGATCAGATCCGCTTCGAAAAGCGATTTCGCCAGAACTCCCCCACCCATGACGCAGATGTCTTTGCCAGGCTGTTGTTTGAGCTGGCGGACGAACTCTGCCGCGTCTTCCGAGACCAGCTTAGTATTCTTTCCTTTAATCTTGTTCAGCGTCCGCGAGAACACATAGTTTTTGACTCCGGGGTGGTAAGCCTCGCCACCACCCATGCGCAACGACACCTCATACGTCCGCCGGCCCATTACTATGGCGTCAATGGTCTTCCAAAATGAGGTCATCAACTTCGTTACCTCCTTGTTCCAGAGCAGCCAATCAACTGAGTCGTCTTTTCGGGCGATGAAATTATCCAGACTGTTTGCGCCACCAAATATAACCTTGCGCATCTCGTTCCTCCTTTTCTAGGTAGAAACAGATCCACCAAAGCTCATCCACAGATTACCCAGATTACACAGATTAAGAGCTAATACAGGTAAGTTGAGTTTGGTTGGCCCCCATGATGACGAGCTTGAGTTTGGTTGGCACCGCGAACAGGGGGCTTAATCATATTCAACTTGCTTGCCTCAGCTCTTAATCTGTGTAATCTGTGTAATCTGTGGATATGCTTTGCGGATCTGCTTAAGGCTTCACCAGCTCGAAATCGATCAACTGCATCGCTTCACGATGATTTTCTTTAGTGAGCGAATCAGTTACTAA
>DATBSH010000349.1:0-16936 GCA_036559885.1 Pyrinomonadaceae bacterium | reverse complement strand
GGCCGCGGATTGCCGCCAGCTAAAAGATGAAACTGCGGCACCTTGTCTGTCAGTGTGCCAATCTTGAACAACTCGTGTCCCACATCGGGCGTCGCAAACGATTTTTTCCCGCTACCCGTCATCGCTTGCACCCTCTCCCCTAGCGACTCGACTGCTGCACTAATATCAGTTCGTCGTGCCTCATGCTTCACTTGAACAGGGTTCTGTTCGTCTTTGAGAATGGGATATCGCATGCCTGCAAACGCCGGCATTTTCTCGGATAGTTCGCGAAAGACAGCGCTTGCTGACATATCGAATCCAAAATCGACTCCCAATTCCTTTGCGAGTTGCGCGGTTATCATCCAATCCGGTTTGGATTGATGCAGGGTCGGAATCGACTGACGAACACGCTGAACAAATCCGTCGTTGTTCGTAAACGTACCTTCAACCTCGGCAAACGAAGCCGCGGGAAAAACAACATCAGCAGCCTTGCTCGCCTCTGTTTCGAACAGTTCTTGAACAACCAAAAAATCGAGATTTTTGAATGCGTCTTCGCGGCCGCGCAACTGTTGCGGCAGAAAAGCTCCTGCCAGGTACAACGCGCGGACCTCCGAACCGGCCGCGTCAAGCAGGCTTTCTGCGGTGACCGCTCGGTTCATCATTCCAGTGAGATGCGCTCCGAGACTGTTGTTAAAGAGAGCAAGTGGATGCAGCAGGATTCGCCCATTCGCATTCGTGAGCGACCCTGCCAATTGAGCAATTGCGGCTTGTCCGGCTGCGCTTAAGTCACCTCCAAACATGATGACCACATCACCGGAAGTGTTTGAGAGCGCTTCACGCACCGCAATCAAGTCTGCGAGCTCAGTGGCTGTCTTTTGTGCAGCGATGTTGTTGTGAGCTGGATCGAGCAGAGCGTAAACGACCGCATCTTCAGTGCCCGGTAGGATATGAAGAAACTGTTTTGCCTGTTCCCGTAAACGGATTGGCACTGAGTTCACAATGATCAAGCGTGCGCCACCATTCGTGACTGCTTGACGGATCTGTTTGCCGGTTAGTGGTTGCAGCTCTTCGGGCTCGCCGCCGATTAAGAGAATGGTCTTGGCATAACGAATGTCTTTGTGCGTTGCCAGAGCACCACCGAGATTCTCAAAGAAAGGCCACAAGCTAAACGCATCGGTCGTTGTGTATGAATCGGTTCCCACCAATTCAGTAGCAAACTTGTACAGGGCATAAAGAGATTCGTTCGTGAGACGAGGACTTCCAACAACTGCGACAGCGTTGCGCCCGTGATCGTTCGCCACTTTATCGAGCCGCTCAGCAGTTAAACGAATAGCTTCATCCCAAGTCGCTGGTATCAGCTTCCCACCTTTTTTGTAGCGAATAAGGGGCGTACGTAGACGCTCCTCATGATTGACGAACGGATGCGCGAATCGACCCTTCACGCATAAGAACTCACCGTTCAATCCGTTCACATAACGATCCCGCGCCACTACTCGCATCAGTTCACCTCCGCGCGAACCTAGCGACATCTGACACCCGTCCGAACAGAACGAACAGGTAGAAACCGTTTGCGCAAGCTCCCAGGGGCGCGTTTGGTGGCGATAAGTGGCATCGAGCAGTGTCCCTGTTGGGCAAACCTCGATGCAGTTGCCGCACTGCGAACAGTCAAGCCAGCCAAGATAGGTACCGATAACTGTGTGAGCCCCGCGCCCGCCAGCTTCGATCGCCTGTTCACCCATCCATTCGTCGCACACTCGGGTACATCGCTTACAGAGAATGCAGCGTTGCGGATCATTCGCGACCATTGGCGAGAGGTATTTTTCAGGGTGATAATTCTTCCCTTCAGTGAAGCGTTCTTCTAGCCCGCCCCAGTCAAACGTCATCTCCTGGAGCTCGCATTCGCCACCGCGATCGCAAACGGGACAATCCAGTGGGTGATTAGCCAAAAGGAATTCGGTCATTCCACGTTGCGCCTTTTCGATTTCCTCGCTTTGCGTCGTGACCACCATTCCATCCGTGCAGGTAATCGTGCAGGACGTCTGCAGTTTTGGCATCTTCTCAATACGAACCAAACACATTCGACAGGATGCCTGGAGCGTGAGGTCTGCGTAGTAGCAGAACGAGGGAATGTCGAAGCCCTTGTCACGACAGACGTCGATCAAGCGAGCGCCTTTGGGGACTTGGAAACCCTTGCCATTGATGGTGACGTTTATTAACTCAGTGGACATTGGTAAATACTGAATCGTGAATCGTAAATCGTGAAGTTAACCTCGGCTTGCGCCGTTAGAATTCGTTAAGTGTTTTCTAAAATCCTCCGGGAAGCGTTTGATTGCTGACTGAATGGGCCAGGCAGCTGCATCACCCAACGGACAAAACGATTTGCCTTCGATGTTGTCACACAGGTCCAGCATTAGTTGAATGTCTTCCGGACGGCCGCCTCCATCTGCGATGCGCTTGAATACTTTAACGAGCCAATCGGTACCTTCGCGACAGGGTGTACACCAGCCGCATGACTCGTGTTCGTAGAATTCGGTCAGGTTTTTGGTTGACTCGAACACGTCAACAGTTTCATCCATCACGATGAAGCCGCCCGAACCCACACTGGATCCCGCTGCAACTAATCCCTCGTAATCCATGCGGACATCTTTTCCGATGATCTGATCGGCACGCATGATGTAGACAGACGACCCGCCAGGAATTACCGCCTTCAACTGCTTACCATCTAGCATGCCCTGGCAGTCTTCCATGATGAACTTCTCCATATCGTCATAGCCCATCGGTAGTTCGTAAACACCAGGACGATTGACGTGACCGGACACTGACCAGAGTTTTGTTCCGCCACTCTTTTCGGTTCCGAGTTTCTGATACGCCTCGCCCCCCATCTTAATGATGTCAGGCACGGCGGTCAGGGTTTCGACATTGTTCACCACTGTCGGCGCTGCGTAGAGTCCTGACACCGCAGGGAACGGTGGCTTCATGCGCGGATGTCCTCGTTGACCTTCCAGCGAACTCAATAACGCCGTTTCCTCGCCGCAGATATATGCCCCAGCGCCCGTGTGGGTGTAGACGTCGCACGAAAACTCAGTACCTAAAATGTTTTGACCGGCGAGATCCGCTGCACGCGCCTCTGCCAGTGCCCGATCCATTATGTCGATTAGATAACGGTACTCACCGCGGGTGTAGATGTACGAAGTTTTTGAACCGAGAGCGTATGCGGCGATCAGAATCCCTTCAATCAGAAGGTGCGGATCGCGTTCCATCAGATAGCGGTCTTTAAAAGTTCCTGGCTCTGATTCGTCAGCATTGCATACAACATATTTCGGCTTCGGCGAGTCCTTCGGCACGAAGCTCCACTTCATTCCAGTTGGAAAGCCTGCACCGCCTCTGCCTCTCAACGCAGACTTTTTGACTTCGTTGATGACATCGTCTGGCGACATCGTATTAAGAACCTTTTTCAAGGCCTCGTAGCCGCCGTGGCGACGATACACGTCAATCGACCGCGAGTCTTCGAGATGTACTCGCGCCAACTGGAGTGGTTCACAACCGATCGCGCCTATGAACATGTTCGTTCTGATGTTCGATACACTTTAGTTTGTCGTGTGATGCGGGAAATTAAACCTCTTTCAGTAACTCGTTGATGGTCGCAGGTCGTTACTGAACCAAGTGGAATCTGTCGCATCACACGACAAACTAAAGTGTATCGAACACAATTCACGGTAATACCGCCAGAATCTGGTCCACTTTCGCTGTCGTAAGATCCTCGTGATAGTCGAAGTTGATCTGGAACATTGGTGCGGTTCCACACGAACCCAGACATTCAACTTCCGCCAAAGAAAAACGACCGTCTGGCGTCGTTTCGCCAGGTTTGATCCCAAGTTTCTCTGAGCAATGCTGGGTGATCTTCGCAGCACCTCGTATTTTGCAAGACAAGGTTTTGCAAACCTGAATGTGGTACCGTCCAATGGGCTGCGTATAAATCATTGAGTAGAACGTTGCCACTTCCCAGATGTCTGTGATTCGCAACGCGAGACGTTTGGCAAGGTATGCTACCCCCGCGGGATCAAGGTACCCGCGTTCTCTCTGCACAATAAACATAAGCGGAAGAATCGCCGATCTTGGCACTGGATACTTCGCAAGATGCGCATCGATCTCCGCCTCAACTTCAGGCGAAAACTCTGCCATGGCCCCGCCGAGATCGACTGGCTGAGACAGTGGTTGGATCTGTGTTAGCTCAGAACTCATTTGTATGGTCTGGTCTTTGGTCTTGGTCGCTGTCCAAAGACCAAAGGCGCCAGGAACCTATCTATCAATTTCTCCCAGGACAATATCGAGTGAGCCAATAACGGCCACTATGTCCGCCACCATTTCGCCTTCCGACATTACGGGTAGAGCTGATAGGTTGACGAAACTCGGGCCACGCACGTGAACTCGGCTCGGTTTTGAACCACCGTCAGATTTCATATACACACCAAGCTCACCTTTTGACGCTTCAATCGGCAAGTAAACCTCGCCGGCCGGTACGTCAAAGCCCTCTGTGATAATAAGGAAGTGATGGATCAGAGCGTCCATGTGCTTCTTCATCGCTTCTCGATCCGGCAAGACGACTTTTGGTGCGTCGGCCTTCACTGGGCCAGGCCTCAGTCGCGACAGTGCTTGCTGCACGATTTTGTGCGACTCCTTCATCTCGCGCATCCGCACCAAGTAGCGTGCCCAAACATCGCCATCCGGTTCTGTAGGTACTTCAAAATCATATTGCTCGTAACTTGAATAAGGATTGGCGCGGCGAATATCGAGGTTGATTCCACTGCCTCGCAAACATGGGCCTGATAGACCCCAGTCAATAGCGTCGTCGGCGGAAATGCGTCCTATACCCTGCGTGCGTTTTTGAAAAATCTTATTCCCGGTCAAAAGCTTGTGGAACTCATCGAGAGCTCTTGGAAAGTGTTCTAAGAACTGAGTGACGCGCCGTTCAAACCCGGATGGTAAGTCCATCATCAGTCCGCCGATACGAAAATAGGAAGGCGTTAGACGGCCGCCTGACGCTGCTTCAATGATGTTCAGGATCTTCTCGCGCTCCCGAAAGCAGTAGAAGAAGACCGTCATTGCGCCTATGTCGAGCGCGTGAGTTCCAAGCCACACGAGATGGGAAGCAATACGTTGCAATTCGCAGAACAGAACTCTGATCGTTTGCGCCCGTTCTGGGATCTCCAAACCGAGGAGTTTTTCGGCGGCCATTACGTAAGCGAGGTTATTTCCGAGTGGATTCAGATAATCCATTCGATCGGTGATCACGATGCCTTGCTGATATTTCTTGTATTCGAAGAGCTTCTCCATTCCGGTATGGAGGTAGCCAATATCAGGAGTAACCTTGATCACCATCTCGCCATCCAACACGAGTTCGAGACGCAGAACACCATGCGTGGAGGGATGCTGCGGCCCCATGGAGATCGTCATCTGCGTATCGAGCGGACGATCAACAATCTCGAACTGTGGCGGAATGTTGGTAGCAGTACTCATATCGTCATTGCTGATTGCCGATTGCCAATTGCCGATTTAAAAACCGGTTCGGCCACTAGCGCCTTTTGACACCCGCCAATCGGCAATCGGCAATCAGCCATGAATCCAGTCGGCAATTACTTCAGGCTGTACGGTTCATAGCCCCGCAACGGAAAATCTTTCCTCAACGCGTGACCTTGCCAGTCTTCCGGCAAAAGGATGCGTCGCAAATCGGGATGACCATCAAATATCACTCCAAACAAATCGTACGTTTCGCGTTCGTGCCAGTTCGCAGTTCTCCACACACCGGTGACCGTCGGTACATGCGGGTCTTCCTCGTTCAATAAGACCTTCAAACGAAGGCGGTGATACTTCGTAGTGGAGAAGAGGTGATAATTTACTTCGAAGCGAGGTTCTTCTTCTGCGCCTCGATCGACACCGCAAACATCCGACAAAAAATCAAACCGGCCGTCGGTTGACGTCTTGAGGAATGAACAAGCGGCGGCAATGTGTTCGCGCGGCACCACGACAGTGATCTCCCCGTGAGCAGTAATCACCTCGCTCACCCAGACAGGATGTTCTTGCTGAAACGCCGCCACCATTTGTGACGGCGTTTGGATCGAAACTGATTTTGGTTCTGACGACAGTGGTTTGTTGTCGACCTCGGATTCCATCAACTCCACTGCTCTACTCTCTACGATGAACGTCGTCGTTCGTGTCGTGATGCAATCGTGTAAGGTCGCGATTCCGGAAGCGTGTTCTGTTGAGCGGTAGATCCGTCTGTTACCGGCAGTGTCCCAGGTACGACTGCTTGACGAGCTTCTTCTTCGGGTATGTCCCTGCGGTCCCTTACACTTTCTTTCATTACCTTGTCTTGCAACATCATCACCGCGTGGATCAGCATTTCTGGGCGCGGTGGACAACCCGGAATGTAGACGTCGACTGGAACTATTTTGTCAACACCTTGCACGATCGCGTAGTTATCGAAAATGCCGCCAGAGGTGGCGCAAGCCCCCATTGAAATCACCCATTTGGGTTCGGGCATTTGATCATAAATGCGCCTAAGTACGGGAGCCATTTTGCGGGCCACGCGTCCCGACACAATCATCACGTCGGCTTGCCGCGGACTGGCGCGAAAGACCTCGGAACCGAAGCGCGCCAAATCATTGCGCGATGATGTGGCATTCATCATTTCGATTGCGCAACAAGCCAGGCCGAAAGTAGCTGGCCAGAGCGATGACTTACGCGCCCAGTTGATGAGCGAGTCAAGCCTGGTCGTCAGCACCTCTGGCAACGCTTCAGCTATGACATTTTCCAGTCCCATAGACCTCTCAGGCCGCCGGCCGATGTTGCTTCGAGCGCGAGGCTTCGACTGCATGCAGTAGCTGAGCTTCTGCCTCAGCTTCCCGCCTCGCGCGCTGGCCCCAGTCGAAGGCACCCTTTTTAACTACATAGATGTAACCTACGAGGAGTAGCGCAATGAATAGCATCATTTCCCCGTATACAAACCAACGCAAACCCTGCCCTGCTAACGCACGGAAAACCACTGCCCATGGCACGAGGAAGATGACTTCAATATCAGACAGGATAAAGATCATTGCAATCAGGTAGAACTTAACCGAGAATCGCACTCGAGCTGATCCAACGGGATCTTTGCCACACTCGTATGGCATCAATTTGGTTTTAGTTCTTTTTCGCTGTCCAACGAGTTGAGAAAGTAGAACGTTTCCCACCGCAAAGCCCGCGGCCACGATGAACATCAGGAGTATGGGCAGGTAATCGTAAAGATGAAACTGCATCTCAGACGAAACCTTCGGCTACCGTCAAACGATCGCGCTCGAAGGTGATCGCCCGCGGCGAGAGCCACTCGCTTACGAGATTGAGAATCATTGTACAAGGGCGATGCTAGACGAAGTGATCAAGGGTGTCAAGGAAGCATTCCTGGGCTGAATCGCTAGAAAAATTGCTGATTGACCCTGAAAAAATGGCTGTGTTAAGTTCTGAAAACTCCTCGTGCACGCGCGAGCTTTTTAGCGGTTGACGGGTCGGTGAATGTGAGCCTCAAAGAGTGATAACGGGATTCAATACGGACATCGAATACGAAGGCGTCGTCTATCACGTCCAAACCGAAGACAAAGGGCTCGACTCTCCCGTCATCCTCTCACTTGTCTATGCGGGCGGAGCGATTCTAGCGAGTAAGCGATCGCCCTACGAAGATCTCATTCGTGAAGGCTTCAGTGATGAAGCACTCTCCGAGAGACTTAAACGGCAGCACCGCCTGATCTGTGCCGCTATTCATACCGGGCGTTTAAATGATCTCAGGAGAATGAGCGGCCGTGATGTGGAGGATACCTCGGAGGCTCCGGCGGCCGTCGCCGAACCGAGTGATGAGATTGAGCGAACGTTGCCTGAAGAGTTTGAACCTGCAACTACCCAAGACTACCAACCTTTTGAAGAGTTCGAACCTGCAACTACTCAGGAATACCAACCGCAACCTCCGTCGGAAGAGTTCGAACCCGCAAGTACTCAGGAGTATCAACCGCAACCTCCAGCGGAAGAGTTCGAACCCGCAGCTGATCAGGAGTACGCATCTCAACCTCCTCCGGAAACTCCAGTTGAGCCGCCGGAAGAGATCGTTACGAAGAAACCGAAACGAGCTGGAGTCGGCGCGTACAGAATTGCGAAAGAAAAGCCGGTCTTGCCGGACACATCGACCGGTGCTGGTCAGGGTTTGATGGTTCGGTTGCTCGATGAGGTTGAGTTCTACGCCGGCGATGCGCCAACATTGCGCGTGTTCGTAACCAGTCGTGAGGGACAGCAGGAAGATCCCGTATCGAATGCAGCAGTCTCAGTGAAAGTCTTAGGAACAACGTTCCGTCCTTTGATCTATACGCTTAAAACCCAACGCGACGGCATCGCAAAAATAGCCACGCAGATCCCTCAGTTTACGTCGGGCCGAGCCGCTGTGCTGGTGCGCGCCACGGTAAAGGATGAATCGGCTGAAGTACGTTGCATAATTCATCCCAAGAAATAAAGGACAATCAAGGTTTGCGCATTTATTTGAATGGCGAAAGCAAAGACTTCCCTGACAGCCTGACGCTTGCACAACTCGTCGACCAGCTCAAACTTCCGGCGCGCCGTATAGCCGTCGAACTTAACCGAAACGTCGTACGTCGAAGTGAGTGGGAGACCACAACTGTTTCCGACAGCGATCGCATTGAGATTGTGCAGTTCGTCGGGGGTGGATGCGGCGCTATCAGACTTCAAGCGAAAGACCTATAATGAAATCCACGACGATTCTTGTAAAAGGCTTTGTGTTATGTCTACCGCCATCGGCGCAAAAACAACTTCCGAGACATTTCGGATTGGGAATCTAACTCTCAATTCGCGGTTGATCATCGGAACCGGCAAATATCGCAGCTACGAGGAGATGCGTGCTGCTCACAAGGCATCGGGCGCAGAGATGGTCACGGTCGCTGTTAGGCGTGTACCACTCGACAGGAGTAGTGAATCATTTCTCGACTACCTGGATCCGCAGATGCATATCCTTCCTAATACGGCTGGTTGCTATACCGCGGAAGATGCGGTGCGCACTGCCAGACTTGCGCGGGAAGCTTTGCAAACAGATCTTGTGAAGCTTGAGGTCATTGGAGATCAGACCACCCTTTTCCCTGATAACGGGCAAACCCTCGATGCCGCGCGTATTCTGATTAAAGAAGGATTCGTTGTGTTGCCTTACTTCAATGACGATCTGATCATGGCGAAGAAGCTTCTCGACGCTGGCTGCGAAGTGATCATGCCGCTTGCCGCTCCGATCGGTTCCGGACTCGGTGTGCAGAACCCCGCTAACCTTCGCATCATGCGGGAGCAGCTTCCGGACGCGACGATTATCGTTGACGCTGGCGTTGGCACCGCCAGTGATGCGGCGATCGCAATGGAGTTGGGTGCGGATGCAGTTTTGATGAACACCGCTATAGCTGCGGCAAAAGATCCGGCGCGGATGGCGGAAGCGATGAAGCTCGCGATAGAGGCGGGCCGGCTGGCCTTCAAAGCCGGTCGAATGGAGCGCAGACTCTACGCTAGTGCCTCAAGTCCTCTGGATGGCGTTGTGCGGGAATAGTTGCTAGTTGGTAAAGGCAAATGAATCGAAGAACCTATTAACGTTCTTTTTCTCGTCAACGCCCTTGAAGACCATCGCGGCAAGTTGGAAAACGCGATTTCCTGCCACATAGAACCTGCAAGTGACAGTTGCGCGGTCTGAATCTCCAGTGAATTCAATTCCGGGGCGGCCGTCGAGTGTTATGGTGTGACTCTCGAGGAGTCTCGTGCCTGGAAGCTCCTTAATAAAGTTATCGCGGTTCGCGTTGAGCTCCGCCTGCGGATCTATCTTCACACTTGCCGCGTAATCACCGAAACCCGCTAGATAGATTGCTCGTCCATCTGAACCGTTTTTCAGGATCACTGTGTAGATCTTGGATTTAAATATCTCTTCTTTGTTGAAAGACTGTTCCTCTGCCTTACCAGGCACCATTACGGCGAAGCCACCGCCGGTGGGCGCCAAGCGCACCCAAGTGTCATCTGACTGTGCGGTAACCGAGGTTACGAGAAGAAGGAGGGGAATTAAGAAGCCGATGAGTTTTGACATAAGGCTGACTCTCAAGAATGGCTTTCACACCACGTGAAACGTACAACTTCAATCTCGATTGGGTCAATTGTTTTCGCACTGGAACGTATGAGGTGAGTATCTGATAAGTTGGGAGAGTGACTTGGTGCATAACTTGAATTACAGCTTCGCATCCACCCGATATCGCGAAGTTGTGTTGGCATCACCCATCTGGGCCATTGATTCTCATTTCCTCCAAAAATGCCGAGCGCCGTTTGACACGGACTCAAAGGCGCAGATCTGTTTCTTGGATTGGGTGCCGCCACAACAAAATCGCTCGCATTGTTTTGAGCGTTGTCACATCCATTTGAGTTACGAACAACTGCTGTTGCATTCGCCGGCGCAGGAGCAGGACCAGTGCCACGGAAACAGCTTGCGGTGCTGCCATAACCGACCAAGTCGATGATTCCGGTAATGTTCGGACACGCGCCAATTAAAGCGCTTGTCGTGTTTACCAACGCAACCTTTCCTGCGGTTGCGGCGAGATTTATCGAGCCGGTCACATCAGGGGTGGGGAGATTGGCTCCATTTGCGCCGCCTGAACTTTGTTGAATCAACAAGTACTGGCCCGACTCAACAGAAACATTTGGCAACGTTGTGACTGACCAAGTAGAAGCTGTAGCACTAGCATACTGAACAGACCATCCGCTTAGATTTATCGTCGTAGTGCCACTGTTGAAGATTTCGATGAAATCATTTCTAAGAGGAGCGCCTGAGTTTCCACCACCACCAAAGATCTGACTGATCACAATCCCTGGGATCGCTGGCGTTGGCGATGCTGATGGAGATGGAGTTGGAGATGGACTGCCAACCGGAGTTGGCGTTGCCGTGGGTAAGGGAGAAGGTGGAGGGGTTGGCGATGAAGTCGGTGTTGGCGTCGGACTCGGCGTTGCTGAAGGCACCGGGGAAGGAGAAGGTGAAGGCGCAGGTGTCGGTGATATTACCGAAATGATAGATGCGTTTGATTGTATTCCTCGTGCTGTCGCAAACACTTCCGCACGACCCGTCCCGACAGCCTTCGCGCGTCCGTCTTCGTCGATTTCAATCACACTGGGTGCGCTGGTGGTCCATTGAAAGATGACGTCAGAAAGTTCACTACCATTTGAATCAAATGCCCGTGCATGAATGGGAGTGACACTGCCAATAAGCGCTTCGAAAAACGAAGGTGCAATCTCAATGCGAAAAACGGCTGGCAAGGGAAGAAACGGGCTCAGGTCTGAATGTCTGCCGGGGCTGAAGAAGCTCGTTTGTGTGACAGCAGCCTGGGTGTGGAGCACGAATCGACCCGTGATGTCGGGATCGCGAGTCAACGATTGATTCAGGTTCGCAGGGAGTCCGACAGCAGCGCCGTAGGAAACGAACGTGACAAGAGCGGATGTTTGATCGAGAAGCGAAATTGTTCCCGACGAATTATTGAGCGACAAGCCGCCGGTGGAAGCTTTAATGACCTGAGCGCCGCCGAACACTGAATCATCAAACGCCGGCTTGCCTCCGCCAAAAATGACTATGGAACTTCCAGCCGGCAATATCGTCCTGGACCCAAACCTGTGGCGCACCACATCAGTGGTGGATGTGCCGGCGCGTGTTTCCAAGACGTAACCAGTGATGTTTAAATCGCGAGTAGTTGGATTCACCAGTTCTACAAACTCGTCGGCTGCGGCGTCGCGTGTCCCGTCGTGATTTGCGTCACCGGCTAATCCATCTGGCGGATCTGCAAGGAACTCATTAATCATTACATCGCGAAGCTGACTGCCGTTTAGCACTATCCGTGCCGGGTTACTTTCGATCCCATCGGCGTTGATAACCATGGTCGTTTGTCCTGCACCGCGAAGGCTCTTTGGCACGAGGAAATGGACTTCATCAAGTCCAGGGAGAGTTGGAGAGGGCACGACTGCTTCAAGAGTGATCGGTTGTGAGTCGAGGGTCGCCTTTAATATGGCCGCGTTCCGGCATCCAGTAGTGAATACAGCAATTCGTAATTGGCCATCTGTTGGATCAAGCGGTGAAAGTAAGAGTTTGTCCGCATCAATTACGATTGCTTCGCCGCGTCCATCGCCTGTCAATGTGAACACGCCGGGAGCAGCTCGGGTAACTGAGAAGTTTGTCTTCGATTGAAAACCTTCCGCGTTTGTAACAACCAATTCGGCATTACCTACAGGTAGATCGCTCGGCAAGACTGCGTTTATTTCCAACGGAGATATGTAAAGCAACTGAGCCGTGCGGCCATTCACTGTCACAGTCGTTCCTTCAACATTGAATGCCACGTTCTGCGGTTGCAGCGTTTTGAAGGCCAGAGCGGTTCCGGTGATACTCACTATGCTGTCAGCGGCGAGATTCGTGATTGTTGACGGTTCGTTACCCTTCGAAGCGCCGTTCATGACGGATAAGGCGCCAAAAGCTGGACGTGCGGGCAGAGTAGCTCGATAGATTTCACTGTTGTTAGCGAGATCGTTGTCTGCGACCGGCCCCGAGAGAATACGCGGAAAGTTAAACACCGTGGTGCTGCCATCGAAGTTCAACGACGAAACAACTTCCGCTGTCGCAGTTGCTGGCGCATTTGTAATCTGCGTTATCTCTCCTGTCGGAACGTCAAGTAGATATAGTTCCACTCCACCGTCTGCATTCTTCAGTACCTTCCGCCTCGTCGCGAAAGTGATTCGCTTTCCGTCTCCGCTTATCGATGGAGCGAGTGAAACATCTGAAGTTCGTGGGCCAAGATGCGTAAGTTGTTGGACGCGCGATGTGGGAATGTCGTACATGAACAATTCCTGATCATGGTCCGCTACGTCAGCTGAGTAAACCACACGCGTTCCATTGCTACTGACGCAGCGACCCGTCCCGAGTTTAAGTGCCTGAACCTGGGAGGTAAGTATGCGTGTTTGATTTGTCGTGCGATCATGAACCATTAAATCCCCGTGCCGATCGTCATTGTCAGATCGCCGCATAAAAAAGGTATGTGAAGCATCAGCGCTCATGTGCGGCTCGCTGTATTTGCCGTCCGCTTCTGCGATTAGGGGAGTGATCCGGCGTGTGGCTGTATCAAGGACGTAGATCGTCGCCTGTTCCGTAAATGATTCTGTAAAGGAACGATTCGACGAGAAAGTGACCCATCGTCCGTCGCCCGAGATCGAAGGCTGAAAACTTCCATCGTTCAGACGCGTCAAGTCGCTTCCAGGCGTCGTGCGGGTTAGTTGCTGGAGACCTGAACCATCGTAAAAGAATATTTCTGAGTTGCGGTCAGGATTAGTGCCGACCAGGTCTTCGAATGATGCGAAAACCATTTGCCGGCCATCGCTCGATAATCCCGGTGTGACAGCTCTCGATCGCGCGATCTCATCAAACTGAAAAGGCGACGACGCTAAGTGACCGCGTAAAGCATGGAATGACGAGGTGGTGCCAGACAGTGCAAGATCCGCCGTGGATTCAAATGCGACTGTCGCACCGTCATCACTCAAAAAGGGGTTAAGGTTAAGGGATTGATCCGGCGTATTAGTTAGCCGCTGGACGGCAGAATCAGATTTGGTCCTCAGCGCACAAAGCGACAAACCAAAGAACGCGATCAGCAACAGGCGAGAAAGAGTTTTGAGCCGAAGCATGTGAGGTTGCTCCTTGAGTATCGTAATGAATTAGTGGGTGGCCGCATTCTACACCTGCAACTGGAAAACTCAAGACAAACTTTCGTCGTCGCCAGTAGAGTTTCTCTAGTGTATAGGTTTGTCCAAGGTAAAGAACAACTGTCCGATTTCTGGATAAACGCTGACACTACCCTCGCGCCATCGGTCGAGCGAAACCACCCGCTGCTTAAACTGCGGCGGGTGGTTTTTATTTTTCGATGTTTGCGTTGAAAATAGCCACTTGCACACTATTCCGGCGTTCGCCAAAGGAGTTCTGTTTTGAAAATCATCATTAGTGGTTCGCATGGGCTTGTTGGCCGGGCCTTGATCAAGGAGCTTTCGTCGAAAGGGCATGATATTGCGCGGCTAATACGCGAGGCCCCCTCGTCGTCAGCCGATGTCGAGTGGCATCCTGAGCGGGGAATGATTGATGCTGAAAAGATCGGCGGCTTCGAAGTGATTCTTCATCTCGCGGGTGAAAGCATAGTCAAAGGACAATGGACGGAAGAGAAAAAACGGAGGATCCGAGAGAGCCGAGTACTCGGGACTCAGTTATTGAGCACCACGCTGGCGCGATCAGTTCGGCCACCGAATGTATTTGTCTCGGCTTCTGCAATTGGCATCTACGGCAACCGCGGCGATGAAGTACTGACAGAAAACAGCCGCCCGGGTCATGGTTTTCTGGCGGACGTTTGTGTTGATTGGGAGAAAGCAACAGCACCCGCAGAGGAGAAGGGGATACGAGTTGTTAAGGCTCGCTTCGGGATCATTCTCGCCAAGGAAGGCGGGGCGCTCGCAAAGATGCTGCCACCGTTTCGGATGGGAATCGGCGGTAAGCTTGGAGGTGGACAACAATGGATGAGCTGGATTGCGCTTGATGACGTTGTTAGCGCACTAAGGCTTGCCATGGACCAAAAAACTATTTCAGGTCCAGTTAATTTCGTTGCTCCTAATCCAGTAACAAACGCAAGCTTCACCAAAAGTTTGGGAAGGACCCTTGGCCGGCCCACGTTCCTGCCCGTCCCTGCATTTGGCGCGCGACTAGCGTTTGGAGAGATGGCTGATGCGCTGCTGCTCACAAGTCAGCGAGTAGAGTCGAAGCGCTTGAATGAAAGTGGATTCCGCTTCGCGTATCCGAAACTTGAAGACGCGCTTACTCATATCTTGCATGGGCGCTGAAGCAAAAGCATTGTCACATGAAAGTTTAGGAGTTGAGTATGCTCTCGGCGATTTCGTTTTCGACTTCGGGCTTCGCTATGAGCGTACTTTAGAGAAAGTACCTTCGGTCACCGCTTCGCGGCTGGATTCCAATTTCCGTCACAATTGGAAGTGGAGGTTGGGTCTTACGCAGGGCCGTCGCCTAATCCATTCAAAACCTCGAACACTTCCAGCGCGTACTTGACGTTTCCAAATGGCGCCGAAACTTGGACGCCCTGAATTATGTCGCGAACCTCCAGCAGTGATTCGCGCGCGATCTTCAAGCCCTCGTCGCGGCCGGCTTCCTTGCTCACAGCAGAAGCGACACGCATTCGCTCCATAATTGATGGAGTCACGCGCACTCCTGGTACTTCGTTGTGAAGAAACTCAGCGTTGCGGTAAGAAACGAGCGGCCAGATTCCGGCAACGATCGGAATTCGCACGTGCTCGACCCTTTTCAAAAACTCGCGCAGTTGATCTGTATCGAAGACAGGTTGCGTGATTGCATACTCGGCACCTGCCTCGACCTTCCATTCGAACCGTTTGATTTCCTCATCGAGGTTGATCGCGCCAGGGTTCACACCAACACCAATACAGAAGGCCGTCGGTTGACCGATCGGGTTATTCCCCAAATCCAATCCGTGATTGAGCTTGTTGACCATATTAGTCAATCCGATCGAGTCGATATCGAAAACCGCTGTTGCGTCTGGATACGGTCCCATCTTGGGTGGGTCGCCCGTGATCACCAAAATATTTCGCAGGCCCAGAGCTGCCGCCCCTAGTAGATCTGACATCATTCCCAGAAGGTTCCTGTCACGACAGCAATAATGAAGAACCGACTCGATTCCGATCTGCTGCTCGACCAAGACAGCTGTAGCCATCGCACTCATGCGAGACTGAGCTCTCGCACCATCGGGAATGTTTACTCCGTCGACTCCTGCATCCTTTAACAAACGGATTGAATCGAGAGTCTTCTGCGCGTCAACGCCTTTCGGTGGAAGAACCTCGACAGAAGTAACAAACTCGCCGAGCGCGATTTTGCGACCCCATTTTGAACGTTCCTCCGGTGGAACGACCTTGATGTCGGCAGGAGTGATCTGTTCGACCTGAGCCGGAGCGGATGTTGAACGAATCCTTTGCGCACGCGGTGATGCGGCACGCACCGCGTCTGATATCAACTTGATGTGCGAAGGAGTTGTGCCGCAACAGCCGCCGATGAACTTCGCCCCCGCCTGAATAAATCGTTTCGCAAACTTCGACATGTATTCAGGCGAGCACATGTAGAACTGTCGACCCTGAACATCGCGCGGTAAGCCGGCATTCGGTTGCGCGGCCAGCTTCTTCTTTGTGATGGCGCGCATTTTTTCCAGCGCATTGAGAATGATGGCCGGTCCGACACCGCAGTTCAGCCCGATAACATCCGCTCCCCACTGGTCCAGCCTTTCGGTGAACACTTCGGGAGTAGTTCCAAACAAAGTGTTCCCGTCGGTCATAATCGTCATTTGAGCGATTATGGGAAGATCACACAGCTCTCGTATCGCCCGAATTGCCTGCCGTATCTCTGAAACATCGGAAAAAGTTTCAACGATGAAAAGGTCGACACCGCCCTCAAGCAACCCTGCAGCTTGAGCGCTGAACATCTCCTTGGCTTCGTCGAACGAAGTCGGACCATAAGGTTCGATTCGCAGGCCGAGTGGGCCGATGGCGCCTGCCACGTAAGCCCTATCCTTTGCCGCTTCGCGCGCTAGCTTGGCAGCGACCGCATTGATCTCATGGAGGCTTGCTTCTAAGCCGTATTGCTGCAGTTTGTGTGCTGTTGCGCCGAATGTGTTCGTCTCGATGACGTCAGCGCCGGCGCGAATGTACTCGCCATGAATCTCGCGGACGAGATCGGGATTGCTGAGATTCAACTCGTCGTAGCAGCGATTGATGTACACGCCCTTCGCGTAAAGCATCGTGCCCATCGCGCCATCAAAGACGTGGATGC
>DATBSH010000348.1:0-2860 GCA_036559885.1 Pyrinomonadaceae bacterium | reverse complement strand
CGCTGCATGCTGCACCAGGCCTTCCTTATCGGCGTGAGCACCGGTGAAAGCGCCCTTGGTGTGGCCGAAAAGCTCCGACTCGATCAACTCCTTTGGAAGGGCGGCGCAGTTTACTTTTATGAATGGCTTCTTCGATCTGAGCGAGTTGTAATGAATTGCGTTGGCGATTAGTTCTTTACCTGTACCGGACTCGCCCACAATCAACACATTCGCGTCGGATTTGGCTACGGATTCGATTGTTTCGTAGATCGTCTGCATTGCTTTTGAGGCGCCGATGATGTTGAAGTATTCTGCTCGAGTCGAGAGTTGACGGCGCATGTTTGCCGCCTCGGCGACCAACTCACGCCGTTCCAATGCTTTTTCAACCAATGGTTGTATCTCTTCAAAATCGAAAGGCTTCTCGACAAAGTAGAAGGCCCCGGCCTTGGTAGCCTCTACGGCTTTGGGAACCGAACCGTAACCCGTAACAACAATTACTTCAGTCGTTGGCCTTGCGTCCTTCATGTGGCGCATCACCTCGAGACCATCCATGTCGGGGAGCTGTAGATCGCAAATTGCAAGGTGATGTCCGCCCTGGTCGAAAAGCTCTATTGCTTCAGCCCCTGTCGCCGCAGTATCGACTATGTAACCCTCTTCTCTCAAATTTTGCTTCAAAGAATCAGCCATTACAGCCTCATCATCCACCACGAGAATTCGCACATCCTTATTCTCCACCTTTTTCTCCTCTCTTGTAGCAACTATGCCTGTCCCGGTTCACAACAATCCTTCTCTCGTTTTGCGCACGGCTTGGGCCTGGGGCACTCGGCTTTCTTTCATTATTTGAGCGGAAGACTTACCCACAAGATGCCCTTGCGGTGCTCGGCTGAGCCGCCGTGGGCCTCAACTATCTTTGCGGCAAGCGACATTCTGATCTCATCGCTTCCGGCAAATGAGCGAAAGGGGTCGTGATCTAGCGAATTCAGCGGTTGCCATTCAATAACCGCTGCTGTTTTTCTCTCGGTCACCTCGCGCCTTAGTCGGACCGTCAGCGTGCCATCATCCTTCTTTTTGTGGTGCAGTTTCATAGCACCAACCGTGATTAACTTGAACGCTTCAGCCAGCGCCACCGGATCGAACGCGCCGGTGAGAGCTACGGGCTCTGCGTCTATAACCATTGGACCAAATAAGGCACCTGTAGCTCGGGTACCGTTGGTCAAAGTGGAAACTACGCCGCGCATAATCTTCTGAAGATCCACTCCCGGCTGTTTTTTGACTTCAACCGGACGGCAATATTGTACGAGTGTTGAGAGATCACTCGCGGATCGATCCAGGCCGGCAATGAGCTTGTTGACGGTCTCCAGTTCATCCGCGGGCCGATCGCCTTCCTCAAGTCGTTTGTGAAGAAATGTGGCATAGAGTTTGAGACCATTCAGCTGGTTCTTCAGATCGTGAATAATCTGAAGAGAAGCACGCCCCAAGGTCTGAAGCGAGTCGCTATCCTGTGTTTCCGATAATAGTGGCTTCATCTGAAAAGCTGAACTCGGGGTTAAACTGCTTGACTGCTGCGGCGGAAACGGCTGGGGGATGTATGGATTGGACCCGGAGCAGCAGACCCGATGTGTTGTATTTCGATGCGGGATATTAACAAAAAGGAACTGCGTATTCTAGTGATACAGTAGTTCCCTGGGACTTACAGGCGATTCCCGCTTGATTTTGGCGATGCAATTCGGGCAGCGGCGAGAACTCTCGAAATGGATAACCAAGAGAATCCGAAGACCGTGTTGCTTGTTGAGGATACCGAAGATAACCGTAGCATGATGAAGAGACTCCTTGAATTGAGCGGTTATCGGGTCTTGGAGGCAGTTAACGGCGAAGAGGCTGTTGCGCTTGCAGCACAAGAACAACCAGGCATTATTCTTATGGATCTGAGTCTGCCGGTAATCGATGGACTTGCAGCGACGCGGAGAATTCGACGCTTGACAGGATTAAGTGGCGTGCCAATTATCGCGGTTTCCGCTCACGATAGGGCTGATTTTCATACAGAGGCGTTGGCTGCTGGGTGTGATGCTTATATCACCAAGCCAATAGATTTCACCGAGCTGGAGGATCTCATCTCCCAACTGTTATCAAAGCCATGAGATCTTCCTGCCAACCCGCCGGATTTGCCCGAGAAACATATCGTGGGGCTCGCCGCGTGTTGCCGTTGCAAAACTGGTTTCACGCGCTTTACAATTGAGACCCAGCAAACAAATGGTTGCCTCAGAACGACAAGTCGCAGATGTAGATGATTCTCGGCGCAAACTGATCATTGTCGTTGCCGTCATTGCCGCAGTCGCGATCGCGGTTCTTTTCTATCTGCTGCTAAGGGCTAGCGGCGGCGGAACGGCAGAGCCAGTTTTGGTAGGAGCTATCAGAGCCGGTGCTCCTGAGTTTGAGCAGTATCGTTCCAGAATAGTTCTCGACGAACCAGAAGCCGATGAGGCTAGAAGAGCACTGGGCGATATCGTGATGGGCATTCATACCACAGTTCGCAACTTTACCGGCCGATCGCTCAACGGACTAGAAATTAAAGCGGCGGTTGTGGACCATCAGGGAAAAGCTGTGAAGGAGCGAACCGTTATTGTAGTTCCCACGAAACAAGTTGAGCTTGAACCCAACAAGACGATGTTTGTTCAGGTAATGCTCGAGGGAATGAGTGAGAGTGACGATCGCGCCAGGATCAAGATGGAAATTACGGGGTTCAGATTTAAGTAGCGAAGCGATTTGTTGCCAGGAGTCAAGAGTCAATTCGAACCCGAGAGCAGTGAAAGAGTGTGAGAATGGCCGTGACAGTCAGATTAGAAGAGTCGCAATTTGCTGGGAGCGCTGGCGTCTCGCCTGC
>DATBSH010000347.1:0-4880 GCA_036559885.1 Pyrinomonadaceae bacterium | reverse complement strand
CGCGGCCTTAACGAAAACACGAACGGTCTGGTGCGGCAGTATTTTCCCAAGAAGTATGAATTCGCCAGGATCAAAACCAAAGACTTGCAACAAGTGGAAGACTTACTTAACAACCGGCCCCGCAAGACACTTGGTTACCGGCCCCCAAACGAAGTATTTTTCAAACAACGATCTGTTGCACTTCCAAGTTGAATCCGCGAATGATAAATGTCCAATGATAATTGACCGATGATTTTTCCTGCTCCTGCCTACTGCTCCTGCGCCCTGCTCTATTCTTCCAGGGTTTCTCGGATCCGTTCCTCAGTCTTTGGGCCAATACCGTCAACCATTGCCAACCCACCACCCGCTACAAACTTCTTCAGGTCGTCACGCGAGGAAACTTTGAAGCGCTGGTGCAACATGGCTGCAGTCTTTGGTCCGATGCCGGGAATCTCCATTAGTTCCAAAACAGTCGCAGGTGTTTCTGCCGTTAGTCGTTCCCACGCGTCAAAGGTCCCTTTTTGTAATAGCTCAATGACCTTTCCCGCGATCGCTTTGCCGACGCCCGGAATGCCTTGCAGGCCTTCGCTTCCTTCCTGCTCTGCGATCTGTTTCAAAGGGGTGGGCCACACTTCAATCGCCTCAGCTGCATTCCGATACGACCGCAGACGAAAAGGATCGTCGCCGCGAATCTCCATCAGCGTTGACAGCTGATAAAAGCGCCGAGCTATCTCTTGATTGTCCATTGATCGTGTTTAGTCTAACCGTGTTGCTGGAACGATATCAAAGATCTCGTTGCGGGTTTTCACATACAAGACGATCGGTGAGTAAGCGCGGTGAGTCGATTGCAGCTGTTGCTTCTCCATGCTTATATCTGTGCGGCTGTGCACGAGTTCGGCGTTGAGGCGGATGTAACAAGACGAGGACTCAACGACAGAACGGGAGCGAAGCGACTGATTTCAAGTTGCGTTACGTGTGTTATTAGTTGAAATCGGTCGCTTCGCTCCCGTTCTGTCGTTAAGTTTGTCGCATAAACCTCGCACGTAGCGTCAAGCAAGCGCATTCAATTTAAGAACACTTCACGGTAAGATGTTTCCCCATTTTGTTTGTCCAGGCTAATTACCCTTAGACTCGCTGGAGGCTCATTACATTGGATTCAACACGAAGACAACTTCTAACAGGTATTCCGTTGATCGGAGCCGGCGCTTTGCTTGTCGGTTGTAGGCGAAGTCAAACAGCATCCGGCACCTCAACTAATGAAAAAGAACACACGGAAGCTACCGCCGATAAAGGGGATGTTGAAGTTAGCGCTACAGAAGACCTGATGCGCGAACACGGAATTCTTCGGCGAGCGCTACTTGTATACAGGGAATCCGCACTAAAGATGCGACAGGACGTCGCATCAGTTCCGATTGATGCGCTTGAAAAGACCGCACAGTTATTTCGCGTTTTCGGAGAGGAATATCACGAAAGAAAACTTGAAGAGAGCTATATCTTTCCATCTCTGAAGAAGAGTCAGAACTCAGCCACGCCGTATGTAGATTTCTTAATGACGCAACACGCGCGCGGCCGCGAGATAACCGACTATATTCTATCGATGACTGGCGGTGACAAGCTGCCGGCGGGTACCGAAACCAACTTCATTAATACACTCGAATCGTTTGTTCGGATGTATGAACATCACGCGGCGGTAGAGGACACGCTCGTCTTTCCCGTTTGGAAAGAGTCAATCTCGCCTGATGAATTTGATGAGCTCGGTTCGAAGTTTGAAGAGATTGAAGAAGAGCAATTTGGAGAAGACGGCTTTAAGGCGGCGCTGACACGAATGGCTGAGATTGAAGGTAGTCTCGGGCTGGCGAACCTTGATATGTTCACCGCACCTCCTCCTCCGAAACGAAAGTGAGGTGTTTTCGATCAGAATCCACACACAGCAGTGTGTGGATAATTCAAGTCCTTTCTACAGCCGAGCCTATTAAAGAAGTTTACGCGCGTGCGAATGAACGTCGATTTCTACCACCCAAGATCGTTCGCACGCGCGTAAACTTCTGGGGCGAACCGTTTGTAGAAAGGACTTGAACGATCCCCTAACTGCCGTTAGGGGCATTTTTGATTCAACGCTTTACATTTGCGCCACGTCGTAAGACAATGCGCGCACTCGTAACCACCCACCAAAGCGAGTGAAGCGCGCCTGCGACAGCAGACGCACTCACAACATCGCACGGAGGTCCCTCACAGCAACTCCGCGGGCACCTCAAACCTTAAACCTCTCAAATTCTTAAGGAGCTCGAAAATGACACTCGCACAAATTACCGACGAACCAGATCAAGAGAAACGCATCGCCAAACTGCGTGAAGAAATCGAGAAACTCGGCGGTAGCACCACGACTTTCGAAGCCATGCCGGCAGATATGGAAGAAGAGTTTCTGCGTCATGTGCTCGAGTATGAAACTGCGCAGCCGATTAGTCTCTACACCATGCTGGAGAACTCCGGTGTGGAGACACCCGCTCCGGCCGACGTGCCGGAACGAGAGCTATGGCCCAGGCTAAAAGAGATCATCGAAGCAATGGCGTCGCTCGGAGCCTACCTTCTACATACGAACCACCTCAGTGATCGGCAGCTTTACGGATATCTCTACACCGAAGGCTTGCGAGAAGAGGCTGTGCTCTTTCCGGAGAATCCGAGCTACGCCTATATGATCGATCTAACTGGAAGCGGGAGTGAAGAAGATAACCAGACCTATCTTCGATACTACGCGGATGAGGACCACAGGAATCAGTGGAGACATGACTGGCCCGAAGATCCCATGCCTGAACATGAAGATCCACCTTTTGATCGCGACCGGCACCTGCCGCAGTCGCCGCTAGGTTAATAGCAAGCAGGGGCAGCCGGCAGGAGCAGAGAAAACAGGAGCAGGAGCAGCAGGCAGGAGCAGAGAAAACAGGAGCAGGGGCAGCACGCAGGAGCAGAGAAAACAGGAGCAGCAGGAGCAGCAGGCAGGAGCAGGAATCATTGGTCAATTATCATTTGACATCTAACATTTTTCATTTGAAACCACGTTCAAGTCGCGGGAAATCAAATGAGAAATGGGAAATGTCAAATGACAATTGACCAATGATTCCTGCTCTTGCCTGCTGCCCCTGCTCCTGACTCTCAACCCACGATCATGGTACCGGTGCCTTTGTCGGTGAAGATTTCCGACAACAGTGCGTTGCGGTTTGTTCCACTGATGATGTGTGCGCTGTGAACGCCACGCCTGACAAGACTTGTAATACTTTGCAGCTTAGGAATCATTCCCCCTGTGGCAGCTCCGCTATTGATCAACTCATCTGCTTCTTCGATCGTGACTCTTGAAACCTTCGAACCTGGCTCGCCAGCGCGTAGATAGATGCCATCAACATCGCTCAGCAGAATCAATTTTTCCGCTTGCAATTGGACCGCGATCTCCGACGCCACTGTATCGGCGTTAATATTGAAAACCATTCCGTCATCGTCCGCCCCGAGCGAAGAAATAACCGGAAGGTAACCATGATCGAGAAGCACTGTTAACAATCGTGAATTGATTTTCACCACATCGCCGACGTGGCCGAAATCGACGTGTGCACGGACTCCAGTTTCCCTGTTCAAGATTTCCTTGGGCGGCCGTCGCTCTGCATGAACTATATTTGCGTCAATGCCTGACAGGCCAACAGCCTCGATACCACGTTGCCGCAGTGAGGCGAGGATGTCGGTATTGATCTTTCCGGCAAATACCATCTTCGCCATCTCGAGAGTTGCATCGTCAGTTACGCGACGGCCTTCGATTATTGTCTGCTCGACACCCAGTTTCGAGGCAAGCTCAGTCAGTTGCTTACCGCCACCATGAACGACGCAGATGCGAATCCCCACCTGATGTAAGAGCGCCAACTCTTCTGCCAGAGAAGTCAGATTGTTTTGGTCTTCGGTGACCTTACCGGAAAGCTTTACGACAAACGTGTGCCCCTTAAAGCGCTGGATGTAGGGCAACGCCTCGCGAAGCAGGTCGAGACGGAGTTGGTCGTCAATGTCAGGCCGGTTAGTCATTCGGTTTCGTATGCTCAACTCCGCGATGGATCAATGGACCAAGCTCTTCAGAATGGCTTTCTGAACGTGTAGACGATTCTCTGCCTCCTCGATCACCACAGAACGTGGAGAGTCGATGACGGCATCAGTGACGATCACATTGCGCCGCACCGGCAAACAGTGCATGAAGATGGCGTCATTCGTCCGTTCCATCTTCTCTTGATCGACGATCCATTTCTTGCGATACCTCGCACGCGAAATAATCTCCTGTTCCGTGTTGCCATATGAGCGCGAAGCTCCCCAACTCTTCGCATATATGACGTCGGCGTCCTTAAACGCAGCGTCGATGTCGTTCACTATTGAGACTTTGCCCCCGGCTTCCGCGGCTCGAGCTGACAAGGTTTCGATTAGCTCTCCGTCAAGATCGTAATCCTCGGGATGCGCGATCGTAAGGTCATGGCCCATCTGTGCCGCCGCCAGTGCGAAGCTGTTTGGAACCGCCATCGGCAACGGTTTTGGATGCCACGCCCACGTAAGCACCACGCGCTTGCTGCCTGGCCCAAGCTTTTCTCGAATCGTCATCATGTCTGCGAGCGCCTGACAGGGGTGATGCATAGCGGATTCGAGATTGATAATTGGTACGCTCGCATATCTCACGAATGAGTTAATCACCGGATCGGTACGTTCTTCTTCCCAGTTCTTCAAAGCTGCGAAAGTTCTGACGCCAATTGCGGAACAATACCGTTCAAGCACACGGACGAATTCCGCAACGTGCTCAGTCTTATCTGAGTCCATCACCACGCCGTCGCGATGTTCGAGCGTCCAGGTGCTGCCACCTGGTTCGAGCACGACCGCCTCGCCTC
>DATBSH010000346.1:0-31269 GCA_036559885.1 Pyrinomonadaceae bacterium | reverse complement strand
CTTCTGTCGATGTGACGGTCTCGATTTTTCCTAAGTCTCGCTATTCCTTCAATTAATTTTGCATTTGCAATATTTCTCACAAATATCACGGGTTTGCGTCGGTAGACGCCCCTAAAATCTGTGTGCTAGCCTCTTCGAAATCGTAAGCATTCGTTCTGTTCTTCGCTTACGAAGTCAGCTCTTTTCAGCGCACCGCATCAAGGATGCAAGCCCCCAACCTCGGCTGACATCGTTCACTCCTCGAGCCGGGGGACGAGTCATAGGAAAGAACGGACTCGCGCAGGGCACTGAAAAGTTAAGAATAAACCCGGACAGGAGACCCGATTTTGAAAATGCAGTCGATCTTTAGCGGGAGTGCGTTAGCGTGCACCGCGCTCTTGGCAGGCTCATTAGCTCTTTCCGCACGACCTCTTTCAGCCGAAACTGTCATTTACGGTACTCAGGTTCAAACTCAGAAACCAGTACCAGTTCAGGCCGAAACCTCCCCAAGTGAGAATGTCAGCGCCGGCAGTGTCGGTGAAGCAGCTAGCCAAATAGCCGATACACCGATTGCTACAGGCCTTTCCTACATTGCCACTGCCTACAGCCTACGTGGCCGCACAGCAAGCGGACTTCTGGTAAGCAAAGGCCTGATAGCCGCAGATCCACGCCTACTGCCTTTGGGATCGCGCGTTCGACTGGACGCGGGTGCGTATAGTGGCGAATACCTTGTTGCGGATACTGGCTCGGCGGTGCGTGGAAGGCACATTGACATTTGGATCCCGACCGGCCGTGAAGCGATGCGGTTTGGTCGACGAGCCGTGAAGTTGACTATTCTGAGCTACGGTGGAAAACGGAAAGCAGCACACGCGAAAGCTCGGTAAATAATTAATAAGCTATGAAGCTTCTTGGGGTGGCACTCGGCCACCCCTTTTCATTTGCCGTGATAAGATTGCGACCATCCGAATATCAAAATCAAACGCCGGTCATGACACAGTAAAGATGTCTTCGTACAAACCTGCCAACGATATAAACCAGATTCCAATTGCTGAACCGCTGGTAGAAGTCAGACGAGGCGCTATCACCGAATCGCGTCACCGTGGGCACATCGCCGCTGTTAGATCGGATGGCTTCCTCGTGTCTTACTTGGGTGTTCCAGAAACAGTTACATATCTGCGTTCGTCGGCGAAGCCATTACAGGCGATTCCATTTCTCGTCTCCGGCGCCGCCGATCGTTTTGGTTTTAAGGACAAACAGGTAGCGCTTGCATGCGGCTCTCATAGCGGTGAACCGATTCACACGGAACTCGCCGCCGGAATGCTCGCTAACGCGGGCTTGGACCCAAGCATGTTGAAGTGCGGCGTCCACGAGCCCTTTAGTGTCGAATCTGCACAAGCGCTTCGCGAAAAAGGTGAAGCGCCGAATGTTCTTCAAAACAACTGCTCAGGCAAGCATGCAGCGATGCTGGCATTCGCTAAACATATCGGTGCTCCTCTTGAAAATTACGATAGTCCGGACAACCCAATTCAACTCGAGATTGGGCGCACGGTTGCTAAATTCTCAGGCATTCCCGTTGAGGATCTGTCGGTCGGAGTCGACGGCTGTGGCGTTCCGGTATTTGGAATAACTGTCAGAGCAATGGCACTCGCGTACGCGCGACTTGTTTCACCTCCAAATGAATTTGAAGAGCCGTTGCGTCGAGCGTGCGAAAGAGTTGTTCGAGCAATGACAACGTATCCGGAGTTAATCGGTGGAACAAGCGAACGTCTTGACACAGAAATCATGCGTGCCGCACCAGGCGCGATCATTTCAAAGGTAGGCGCCGAGGGGGTGTACACGGCGGGCGTGCTTCCCTCTGAAGAATGGCCGCAAGGTATCGGTCTCGCTTTGAAGATTGAAGACGGCGATGATCATCGCGCCAGACCAACTGTAGTAATTGAGTCACTTCGTCAACTGGGAGTCTTGCGTGATCAGTCGCTTGAGCACCTCGCACGCTATGCCTTCTTTCCAGTAAAGAATCGAAGCGGGAATGTCGTGGGCGAGATCCGCGCCTCGTTCTCCTTACGCCAGCCGGTGACAGATTGATGAAGTCAGCGTCAAAAGAATTAGATAGTCAGTCGCCTCCGCTTCGTCGCGACGCTTATGGAAGGGTCGATGTAGATTCCGTCCCCGATGTGATCGAATGGTTCGTTAACTATGACGAACGGGTAGCCATCATCAGACATCCTTCAGTCGAAGAAGTATTTCAATGGAAACAGAAGCACAGTCGCGACCATGGGGAAGAAGTTTTCATCTTCAACCGGGCTGAGGACCGATTGGCGATCGGAATCATCCAGGCTCTGGCTGATAATCCAAGCGAGCCGGATCTCCATTCATGGATCCGGCAGCTTCTGGGCGCACTCGAAGTCGCCTCAAAAGAAACCGAATCAGTCGCAGAAACTTACAAGCTCGAACTTCGCGGGGGTCAATCGATTGTTAATGAGGCTGCAAAGATCCCCTTTGAACGTGGCCGCAGCTCCTTCCTTGTTAGTTGCTGGATCGAAACCTTGTGTAGTGCTGAAGCTCGCGTCCTCGGCTGGCTTTATAAGGAATTCTATGGCCGTCCATTCCGACCATGATCCGCGAGAATGTAGAACATGACTCCTGAGTTACGCGCGCTGTTTCCCATAACCGAGCGCCTTGTTTATCTAAACCACGCCGCAGTTTCGCCCATTCCAACCTCCACTATCGCAGCGACGGAAGCACAACTTCGGGACGTTTGTCTAAACGGTTCGCTAAACTACCGTAGCTGGCTGTCCGTCAAGGAACAGGCACGACAACTACTTGCCAAACTTCTCGGAGCCCGTTCTGAGCAAGTCGCATTCATGAGAAACACTTCAGATGCGCTATCGACGGTGGCAAATGGTCTGAAATGGAAGTCGGGAGACAACGTCGTCACCTTTCGTCATGAATTCCCTTCGAATATCTATCCGTGGTTACGGTTGCGCGACGAGTACGGTGTCGAGGTTCGGATGTGTGAGGAGCGTGAAGGACGTGTTGACTCGGATGACTTGTGCAACCTGATTGACGATCGCACGCGTGTAGTCGCAATAAGTCAGGTTCAGTACGCGTCCGGTTTTCGAGCCGACCTCGATCGGATCGCTGAGGTGGTCAGACGAAATGACGCTTTACTGGTTGTTGATGTAATTCAAGGATTAGGTGTAATCCCAACCGATGTTGAAAGCGAACGCATCGACGCAGCCGCGGGCGCCGGTCACAAGTGGTTATTGACACCTGAAGGGGTTGGATACTTGTACTTGTCAGACCGCGCTCGCGAGAGAATTCAGCCGACGCTGGTCGGATGGGTGAGCGTGCAGAATCCGGATGACTACGACAACTTCGAGCAACCCTGGAACCGCGGCACTCTGGCGTGGGAGACAGGCACTGCCTCGAGCGCGTTAATCCATGGACTCAAAGCGAGTTTGGACCTTTTGACCTCAATCGGTACCCAAAACATCTGGGATTATCTCGAACAACTGACCGACTATCTCTGCGAACGCTTACCGTCGAACAATTATCAAATCGTCAGCTCCAGAGAGCGGCGACAAAAGTCGCAGATCGTCTGTATCGAACACCGACATGGATTGAGTCCAATGGAAATATACCGACGGTTGGCGGACAAACATGTCATCACCGCTCCTCGCGGAAATCGCCTCCGTATTGCACCCCACTTCTACAATACGACGGAAGACATTGACCATTTGATTACCGCACTACCATGACGAGCGATTATCATGCAGCCGTGCGGTTTGTTCTGCATTAAACACGGACAATTCAGGTCTGTATACCTGCGCGATTGGAATAGCTGAAAAGCGCTTGCCTGCTATTTTCCGAGCAAAACGTCGTGCTTTGGTGTCGTCGCGATACTTTCGGTGGCAGCTGGCATACTCATTGCCAACAGGCTCAACAGAACAAGAAGGGTAGATAAGGGTAAATCGGGTCAGGCTCAGAAAACTGCGGTGAGTGGAGGCTTTGGGGGAGGCATCCTCTCACAGTTCATAAGGCAGGCGTCGGCTCTTTTTGGGGGAACGGAGTTAGCGCTTGTAACGCAGTTGAAGAGCAATAATAGCGGAGCTGCTGATTGACGTCTTGAAGGGGCTTGGGGGAGCCTCCCAGGAAGATCAGCAGCCCGCATTTTTTGTACTAAAACAAAGCGAGAACCGGAAGTACTTTTTGATTATCGGCGCGAAGCCGAACAATCAATGCGGCGGCAACAGCCTGGCGGGATTGGTCTGGGGCGTAATCTGATCCAAATTTAAGCGCAGCATTCCACCAGCGTCGGAGAATGCCTCAATCGAACGCTGCCTGGCGCGCCTACGCGTAAACAGCAAAGCTCCGAATAAGGCGCCTGTAGCGAAACAACCAATAAGAGCAAAGCCCGAAGCCTTCAATACGGCTACCAAGACGCCCAAGGTCGTTTCAACGTAACGCCTTTCCGCTTCTTTAAGAATGTTTGGATTCCGTCCAAGCCACGACACGACCTGCTCATAATGAACCTGGTCGATTAGCTGCTTTGCGGCTTGCTCATTCGGGGCGTCGAAAACGAAAGCCACATAGTTTCCAATTCGCCGATAAGCCGCAGGTGCAGACTGGCCGAGGTTCCACAACTCATGAATTCGCGCCACTATTCGCTGATCGTTTTCTGCTGCTCGTTGCGGTGTATTGAATTCAATTACCAGGAGCCGGGCTTGGTCATAATTTGCCAGAACAGCGTCGGCGTCACCTTCTGAACTAATCACATTCAGCACTGGATCGGTCGCGATTGGTTCTATGGAGCTAAACCGCGTCAAGTACACCGCTGTCTTTTCTGCCTGTTCCCAATTCGGCAGATGCTTTAGTAAAACTGGAACCTCACCTTCACCGCGATCAAGCCGTTGAGCAAGTTCTTGTGACAACGCCAATAGTGCGACCCTCTCCCGCTCGTCTGCTCGGGCGTTTCCGCCCTCCACTTTCACGAAATTGGGCCCCTTAAAAAATGCGACGACGTTGTGGGCAGCGAATCCGGCCGTTCCGATAGTCGAACCAATGTCGACCTGTGCGTTCTGTCTTAAAGTGGCGGCCGTTGTGGTTAAGAGCTCGTAAGCTCTCGAGTCTTGCTGTACATGATAAAGGGCAACAGTAAATTGCGTCCCATCGGATCCGATGTAATACGCTTTCGCGGTGAATTCGCTCGTGTCTGGATTGGGAACTTCAATCTCGGGCGCATTAGCCCGCCGAAACTTTCCCAGAGTCGTTGGCAAAGACTTTTCCAACTCTTCGGCGTTTTGAGTAGCGGCCCTCACCGGGCACATGGCCACTAAAGTGATTGCCAGTAGCAGGAATAACCGCAGCTTTTTGGTTGGAGTTGAACTCATTAATAGGCGTAACCACATCGATTCTAAGCTTAGAACCCTCGAATAGTTCGATGTTCCACGAAAACGATGCGCTGTACCGCAGTTTAATGCCAGCGTCTCAGTTCCCGCAAAAGGAGGTCTGCATAGTGACGGGGATTGTTGATGTTATGCAGGATTGTCGAGCCACCTACCTCGCTGGCGTTGTCCACGATAACGTCGCCGAAACCCATCAGACGTTGAGGAATGCTTGCCTGAACGGTCACATCCTGGATTTTGCTCAAGGGAATGTTTCTCGTCGTCCGCGCAATTAGACCCGTGTCGATCTCCAGCTTTGCATCAGTCACGGCGTACCGAATCATATTCCGACGGATATGGTAGTACGCAGGTATAAGCAACAGTGCGAGGGCGAGTGGAATTGAGATGTATGCTGGAACACTAATCCATGCGAGCAGAATTACCAGACCTATCGCGCCCAAAACCGCCAAGGCGTAACCCGCTTTGATGAAGATCAGCGTTGGTTTGACTGTGAAGATTGTACGCTCGACCTCGTCGCTCGTATTTGATTCGAGGTTCATCGCGGCCTTGCGAGCCAGCTGGGTGGTTTCGGGGTCAGGCGCAGGGGTCCCACAGTTTGAGCAAAAGCGGACGCTCGGGGGTACGTAACTGCCACATTTAGTGCAGGTCATGTTTGTTTCAGCTCCAACACACGTTCACAAAACTGTTTGGCCGTCATCATACTCAAACGACCCAAAATACAAAACGAAGGGGACACTCGTCGAGTTTCTTTTTGGAGTGTCCCGACAGGTCTGGTGCACTGCCTTAGTGGGCGGCGACTTGTCGCTGCTATCAAAACGAAAAGGCCGCGACGAGTCGCGGCCAAACTAAAGCGCCGAGAAGTCGGCGCACTCCAACGAGTCGGTCTATTGGCTAACCAGTTGTAATCGACCGTCTGGCAAGCGAGCGGCAAAGACAGTAGGTTCGTAGACCGTTAGCGGCGCAGGCGCTTTTTCACGAGCTGCCGAAAGTTGTTTGAGTGTCAGAATATTCGCATGTGCCACTGCTTCGGGATCGCGAATCACACTGTAGCGATAACTGATCCGGCGCACGTACTCTTGAGTCTCGCTGTACGGGGGCACCTGGTAGCCGTACTTGAGTACAGCGCCTTCGCCCGCATTGTAGCCGGCAAGAGCCAGCCGAACGTCTCCTGAGAACCGATCGAGAAGGAAACGCATGTAACGTGCGCCGCCCTCGATATTCTGTTGCGGATCCCAAATGTTCCGGACACCAAAACGCGCGGCTGTTGGCGGCATCAATTGCATCAGCCCACGAGCGCCTTTGTAGGACATCGCTCGCGGTTTGAAGCTAGATTCCTGGTGCATGATTGAGTAGAGCAACAGAGGATCGACGGAGTTGCGCTTACCGGATTCAAGGATAAAGTTGTCGAGATTTTCATCACCCGTGGTGAAACCGGCGAGCGTTGGCGTCTGGCTCAAGCTGGTCAGGTGAATCAGTGAATCAGGCGGCGGTGTGTATTTGTAGTTTCGTGAGAGCGTGAGCTTACGAGGAGCCGTTTGCTTAGGCGGCTCCGGCGGCGGGGGGGCCTGAACCCGCACAGCATTAACATCGATATTGTCCACCTGGTAGCCCGTTTGGCCAGCCGCACCCAGCGAGCTGGAGAAAACAACGGCCAAAAGGATAAGCAGTTTTCGCATATTCGGGTCTATTTCCGTGAGTTAATGGGGCGATTTGAAGTGAGGTGTTTGTCAACCCGAGGCTACAAAACGGCCGCAAAATAAAGGGCCAAAGGCATACTAGCACAGCGGTTTAACTGTTGCCAACATCGTTGAGCGGCTGAGGTTTTGTAGCTTTGAAGTGGGAACCGCTATTTCAGTGCGGCATTTCCCATGCGTGGCTTCTTAACGAGAAAGCGGCCAGACGCGCGCTCTTGACACTGGTAGTATCATAAGCGCGTTTTTCGAACGTACCTCACGTTCCAACTTTAAACCGCGCGCTTCTGCGCGCCTCACAAAAGGAAAAAGAAAATGAAGAAACTCCTTACTCTCACTCTGTCGCTTCTCTGTCTACTCGCTGTTGCAAACATGGGAGCGATCGCCCAGAACTCAACCTCATCAACCACGAAATCTGCGACGACGAAAAAGCGTGGGCCAGTGTTTCGTGCAACTAAAGAACAGATCAATCAAGCCCAAGGCATTCTGAAGTCACGCGGCTTCTACAACGGTGAACAAGTAGGAAAGCTTGATGATGCTACACGCGAGGGTCTGCGGAAGTATCAGATGGCTGAAGGACTGAAGGTCACCGGCACATTGAACAAACTCACACTCGAGAAGATGAATATTCCACTTACAGAAAAACAGAAGTCGATGTGACGGAATTTCGTTTGGCCAGAAACACAACCGCGAGCGCACGTTCTTGAACATGCGCTCGCGTCTTTTGATGACGAATGATCTTTAATCTCCTTGACGATCTGTTAAGCTCACGCAAACGCCTAGCAGCATTAGTTACTGTACACCCTGCTTTACCAACCGCTCGACGACGTCGTAACTCGCTCGCAACGCAGCTTCCAGCTTCTCTGGTTGGGTTCCCCCACCTTCAGCCATGTCTGATTTGCCACCACCGCGGCCGCCGACAATTGGAGCCAGTTCTTTTATTACTTGGCCCGCGGGAACCTTGCTCGACAAATCAGGCGATGTTCGAACAATCAATGACACTTTTCCATCGGTACTCCGACCCAACACGACCACGCCGGATTTGATCTTCGCCAGCAGCGTGTCAGAGAGCTGGCGCATTCCAGCTGCATCAAGTCCGCTTGCCTCTCGCGCGACGACTCGAACTCCGGCAACGTCACGCGATTCATCGCCATTCGAAGCACCTCCCACGGCGCCACTCGCTATCTTCAAACGAAGCTCTTCTGCTTCTCGTCGGGCCTTCTTCAAGTCATCCTGCAGCTTTGCTACAACACCCAGCACGTCGTTACGAGAAGTCCTGAGGCCACTGCTGATTTCGTCGACCAGGATCTCAGTTTCACGAAACCGCTCGTAGGCATCGAAGCCCGTAATTGCTCGTATTCTACGGACTCCAGAGGCAATTGACTCATCGCTGGTGATCTTGAACAAACCGATGTCGCCAGTGGCTCGCACGTGAGTACCGCCGCAAAGCTCTTTCGAGAAGATTCCCTCAACGCCCTTTATGGAAAGTACCCGCACCCTCTCGCCGTACTTCTCACCGAACAAGGCCATCGCGCCCGAACGCATCGCTTCATCGACCGCCATTTCGTCGGTTTGCACTGGCTCGTTTCTGAGGATGTGGTAGTTAACCAGCCGTTCGATGTCTTCAATTTCACTTTGCGTCAACGGTTGATAGTGGGTGAAGTCGAATCGCAAATACGTTGGTGCGACAACTGACCCAGCTTGTTTGACATGCGTCCCCAAGACTTCTCGCAGCGCTGCGTGCATCAGGTGGGTTGCCGTGTGATTGCGGCGGGTTGCGTCACGCTTATCGACGTCTACGCGGGCCACAATTGTATCTCCGACCCTCAGCTCCCCGCGTTCAATTTTCACCTTGTGAACGATTAGTCCCGGAACCGGTGAATACGTGTCAACGGCCGTGGCTATTGTGCCGTCATCCGAAGTTAGTTGACCTACATCGCCAACCTGACCACCGCTTTCCGCATAAAACGGCGTCTGATCGAGAATAACTTCACCGTCTTCGCCTTCTACCAGTTTGGAGACACTTTTTCCCTGAACGAGCGCCAACACACGCGCGTCGTCCACTCGCGTCGTTACATAACCACGAAACACCGAACGCGCGATCTGCCCGGCGATTTCGGCATATACCGGATTCGTCTTCGCGCGGACCTCCCCTTTGCCCGCTGTGCCGGTTTGCTGCAACTCCTGTAACGCTCGGTCGAATGCATCTGTAAACTCATCTTCATTCACCATAAAGCCACGCTCTTCGAGACCAACCCGAATCAGATCTCGCGGCGTGCCAAAGGTGTCGTACAGCCTCGCCAGGGCTTTGTATTCCGGCATCTGACCCTTCGTTGAAGCAAACAGTTCATCCAGTTTGTTCAAGCCGACTGTTAAGGTAGACCGGAAACGCTCTTCTTCCAGACGTACCATCTTCTCGATGAACTCCCGATGCTCTTCAAGCTCGGGATAGGTATCGTTCATCAAGTCAACGACAAAGTTAGTGACCTGGTTGAAGAATGGTCCTTCAAAATGGAGCGTGTGATGTCCCTGGTAAATCGCCCGCCGCATGATCTTTCGCAGCACGTAATTGCGGCCTTCGTTACCGGGAAGAATGCCATCAGCGATCGCAAAGGCTGTGGCCCGGGCGTGGTCAGCGATTACACGCATGGCAAAGCCTTCCTGGTCCTCCGGTTCGTAGTTGCGGTCTGCGAGACGAGCAGTGAAATCAATGATGGGGCGGATCAGATCAGTGTCATAGTTTGATTTGACGTCTTGCAGGACGACGGCAAGGCGCTCAAGTCCGGCGCCGGTGTCGACGGAAGGCTTCGGCAGCGGTGTTTGAACAATCTCACCAGCCTCGTTCAGGCTGCGCTCATACTGCATGAAAACGAGATTCCAGATCTCCATTGTGTCATCGCCGGTCCCGTTCACAAGGTCAGCGCGATTCTTCGTTGGATCATCTGGATCTTCGCCCATGTAGTAGTGAATCTCACTGCATGGACCACATGGACCGGTATCGCCCATCTGCCAGAAATTATCTTTCTCGCCAAAGCGCAAGATGCGATCGCGCGGCGCTCCCACTTCTTCCCAGTAACGTGCGGCGTCATCATCGTCGAGGTACACACTGAACCACAGACGGTTGAGTGGGAGCTTGTAGACATTCAGTAAGAGGTCCCAGGCAAACTGTATCCCCTCGCGTTTAAAGTAATCGCCGAAGGAGAAATTACCGAGCATCTCGAAGAATGTATGATGGCGTGCAGTCTTACCTACTTCATCGAGATCGTTGTGTTTGCCGCCGGCCCGGATGCACTTCTGGGAGGAAGTAGCTCTCAAGTAGTCGCGCTTCTCAAGGCCTAGAAACACGTCCTTGAACTGATTCATTCCTGCATTGGTGAAGAGGAGAGTCGGATCGTTTGCAGGCAAGAGTGGCGAAGAGCGGACGCGCGAATGGCCTTGCCCCTCAAAATACTTCAAAAACATCTCGCGTATTTGGTCGCCAGTTAACATCGAAATCGAGTGTAGCATGAGGGTTCGAAGGCGAGAAATTTGGTGCAGTAGCCCGACTGTCAAGGAGGGCTGGGTCTTGCGGCAAGGTTGAACCTCATTAGAGCGAGGCCTCCTGGACAGTCGGGCAACTGCACCAGTCCACAGCATTCACTCCTCAACGTCGTCTGCCAGCAGCACTCGCACCTTGTCGCTCACAAGGTCATACGGAAATCCAAGTCTCAGCAAATGATCAAAGAGGCTCTTCGCTTCCATTCGATTGGAAGGCCGGCCCTTAACGCGCAGCCGCTTTTCGATGGCTCGATCGATTAGATCGTCTTCCGATGTCTCTGTGTAGACGAGCTCAAGTGCTTCATCCGCTACTTGCTTATCGACTTTCTTGAATTTCAGATCTTGCTCCAAACGCCTCCGGCCGATCGGTCGCTGCTTGATCTTTAGTGACGCATAACTGAAGGCGAATCTTTCGTCATCCAGATATCCGTACTCTCGAAGACGCTGAATAACCAGCTCTACCGTCGACACATCAGTTGTACGGCTCTGAAGTAGGCGTTGTCGCAGTTCGGCGACGGAGCGTGGCTTGGCCGCCAACAACTTCACCGCCCGCTCGAATGTACGTTTCCGCACATCCGCGGTTAATTGAGTCTCTGTTTTCGCCACCGAAGAACGATTTGAGCTACGTCGCATGCAGGCACATTCTTGCTTAATAACGCAAAGAAGCAAAGGTGCAAGAAACTTTCAGCACATCCGGCGCAAAAATTTCAAGTGGACCAATCGCCAACCCAATCTACAATGTCAGCGTGGACGGGGTTTTGATTATAGACAAGCCGCCTGATCTTACTTCGCACGATGTCGTCGGGCGCGTACGGCGGATCCTCCGTGAACGCCGTATCGGACACACGGGCACGCTTGACCCATTCGCGACAGGGGTGCTTATTGTTCTCGTCGGTCGTGCAACTCGGTTGGCCCAGTTCCTCGGCGACTTAGAAAAAGAATATGAAGCGATCATTCGACTTGGTTATGCAACGAATACGGGTGATCGAACTGGAACGCCACTTCCGGATAAGAGTGTGCTCACTAGCAAGAGGTTCAACTGGAATGAGAGACAGATTCAAGCAGCCCTTTCTGTGTTAACGGGTGAAATCGAACAGGTGCCTCCAATGTATTCGGCGAAGAAGCAACGAGGTCAGAGGCTGTATGAACTCGCTCGACGTGGTGAAACAGTCGAGCGCGCTCCCGTACGTGTATGTGTTCATAAGTTTGAAGCAATTAATCCTGGCGCAAGAATGATCAAAGACAACGGCGACGGCACTTACGACCTGGCAACGCGTGTCGTTTGTTCGACAGGAACATACGTTCGATCACTCGCGGAAGATTTGGGAAAACGGCTCGGCATCGGTGCGCACCTGGCCGAGCTTCGGCGCACGCGCGTTGGCCGTTTCGATCTCACCAATGCCGTCACGCTCGACGAGCTGCAGCTTAGTTTCGCTGATGATGCACTGGGAACGGTCCTGCTGACGCCAAGCTTGGCGCTCTCGCAGCTACCATTCATGCATCTAACGGACGAAGACGAGCGTAAAGCACGTCATGGAAGGGAGGTGGATGTCGAAGGAATCGGGTGGGCCGATGGGACACATGTAAGGATGTGTGATGCGCAGGGTGAGCTAATCGCAGTCGGCAATTTCGACGCCGATAGGAAAAATTTGCACCCTCGTGTTGTACTCGCCGATAGCCGTTGAACACGTTGTCACATCGATGTTTCCACTATCGGTCAAGGCGTGCACGAAAAATAAGCATTGACTTGAGGCACTAACCCGTGTGGTATACTGGCGACTAAGCACGGGAAGCGCCCGGACCGCTTCTACCCTGTGCTTCCCTCCGTGACCGCCGGATACGTTAGCCAGACACGATATTTGAGAGTGAGGCTTCGAAGATGTGGCTCACGCTTACGCGCGCGCGAGTAACATATCGAACCGCTGATTGACGAGTCGTCCGTTGTTCACCTCAGCGAACAACGGTTTAAGGGCGTGGTCAATCCCCACCCGCTATCCCAATGCGCGACAGCCGAAGAGGTTTTAGAAGGCTATGCTAGAGCAGGATGGCAACAATAAGTTTAATATAACTGAACGCTTGGAAGATTTGCGCCGCGAGCACGAAGCGCTTCGTTGGGAAGGATCTTTTCGGGATTACTTCGAATTAGTCGCACAGAATCCGCGCATCGGCCAACTGTCGCACGCGCGCATTAACGACATGGTGCATGCTGCCGGTGTCGAGCGACTCCACGAGGGCACGCAGCACGAAGTTTCCTCCTACAACTTCTTTTCTTCAGAACTCTTCGGCATCGAAGAGCCGATCGCAAGAATAGTTGAATACTTCAAATCTGCCGCACAGCGATTAGAAGTGCGGAAACGCATCCTGCTCTTGATGGGACCTGTCGGCGGTGGCAAGTCAACCATCGTCAACATGTTGAAACGCGGTCTTGAAGAGTGGACCAAGATAGATGCGGGCGCCGTTTACGCGATCAAAGATTGTCCGATGCATGAAGAGCCGCTGCACTTGATTCCTCATCAGCTGCGAGCAGAAGTTGAAAAACATTACGGAATCTATATCGAAGGAGACCTGTGCCCCCAATGTCGTTACTCGTTGGAGAAAACATACGGCGGAAGACACGAGGAGGTCAGGGTTCACCGCGTTATCTTCTCGGAGAAAGAGCGCGTTGGAATCGGCACTTTTTCGCCGAGTGATCCCAAATCGCAGGACATCACAGAGCTGACGGGCTCGATCGACCTATCGACTATTGGTGAAGTCGGTGTGGAATCCGACCCGCGCGCTTATCGGTTTGATGGCGAGCTCAACATCGCGAATCGCGGCGTGATGGAGTTCGTGGAAATGCTGAAAGTCGACGAGAAGTTTTTGTATAGCCTTCTGACACTCTCGCAGGAACAGAGTATTAAGACCGGACGTTTCGCAATGATTTATGCCGACGAGGTTATTCTTTCGCATTCCAATGAAAATGAATACATCGCCTTCGCCGGTAATCGAAAGTCCGAGGCTTTGCAGGATCGCATAATCCTGGTCCGCGTTCCTTACAACCTACGCGTTTCGCAGGAAGAGAGAATCTACGACAAGTTGCTTCGTCAATCTGAGGCGCTGCGCAATGTTCATCTTGCACCGAACACGCTCAGGGTTGCAGCAATGTTTGCTGTCATGACTCGTCTGGAAGAGCCCAAGCGACAAAGCGTCGACATCGTGAAGAAGATGAAGCTCTACGATGGCGAGGATGTCGAGGGGTACAAATCGAAAGATATTCGCGAGTTAAGGGAAGAGACAGTTCGCGAAGGCATGGATGGTATATCGCCACGGTACATCATCAATCGGCTCTCAAGTGCGCTCGTTAGAGATGGTGTTACCTGTATCAATCCAATTGACGCGTTACGCGCGATTAAGGATGGTTTCGAACAGCACACGGGGATCAGTTCTGAGCAACGTGAACGCTATTTGAATCTGATTTCGCTCGCACGCAAGGAATATGACGAACTGGCCAAGATTGAAGTGCAACGTGCATTTGTCTACTCGTTCGAGGAGATGGCGCGCACGATGTGCAACAACTACCTGGATAACGTCGAGGCGTTTTGCAATAAGGAGCGCATCAAGGATCCCATCACCGAAGAGGAGATGGACCCGGACGAGCAGCTGATGCGTTCAATCGAAGAACAGATCGGCATTTCGGAAAACGCGAAAAACACTTTCCGGCAAGAGATCCTGATTCGCATCTCTTCGTACGCACGCAAGGGCAAGGCGTTTGAATACAGCAGTCACGAACGTTTGAAAGAGGCAATTGAGAAGAAGATCTTTGCCGACTTAAAAGACGTCGTGAAGATAACTACATCAGCGAAGACACCAGATCCCGATCAACTGCGACGCATCAACGAAGTCGTTGATCGACTGGTGAAGGATCACGGCTATTGTCCGGTGTGCGCGAACGAATTGCTTACGTACGTCGGCACGTTGTTGTCGAGATAGCTCCAAAGAAGGATGAGGAATGAAAGATTAAAGGCTGAAGGATGAATAGGCCGAGAATTGCGCCCGGATCATTCTTCCTTCAGCCCTCATCCTTCATCCTTGATTCAGCTAGTGGCGCCCGCGCTCCCCGAGCGCGGGCGTTATAATAAATGGCGGATGAAGAAACGATATTGGATCGCCGGAACAGCAACGGCAGCAGCCGGCTTGGCAGTCGCCCTCAAGCTCTTGACCCGACCACGCGACGTTGATTGGGACAGCAATCGAGCGGCTGTCTTTCATTCAGATCATTCTCAGTTTGCTCAGGTAGGCGACGTACGAGTTCACTATCAGGAAGCCGGCCCGACCGACGGTATACCCCTGATGCTCCTTCATGGCTTCGCGTCGTCGACACTAGTATGGAGCAAAGTATTCCTTACCCTGGCAGCTGCCGGCTTTCGCGTTATCGTCCCGGACCTTCTTGGCTACGGTTACACAGGGAAGCCACGAAATGCGGAATACACAATCGATGGGCAAGCCAAAGTCATCGTCGGCCTCCTTGACGCACTTGGAATCGAGCAGGCAACCGTGGTGGGTAGCTCGTACGGTGGTGCAGTCGCTGCCACTTGTGCGCTCGATTACCCCGACCGTGTCGAGCGGCTCATCCTCGTCGGAACCGTCAATAACAATCGGCCACTTCAGTTCAGATTGATGCGAGTATTTGGTTCAAGAATTGTCGGAGATGTGATATCGCCATTGCTCATTGGCTCGCGGCGGTTGTTACGACGGCGCATGAAGCGTGTTTATGACCGGCACGCGTGGGTGCTTGATGAGCAACGCGTACACGCACGACATCTGCCGTTGCGCGCGGCGTCGACGCAGCGAGCAATTATCCAAACCGTGCGCCTGTGGGATGCCAACCGTGTCTCGCGGGACGCGGGTTTAATTCGTCAGCCGACGTTGTTGCTATGGGGTGACAACGACCCGGAGATTCCGCTAACGGATGGCGAGCGACTGCATGAGGCGATCCCAGGGTCGCGGCTCATGGTCTTTCTTAATTGTGGTCATTTACCCCATGAAGAGTATCCGGAGCAGTTCGTGGAAGTCGTAACTGGATTTTGTAGAGGTTAAGCGGATCCACCGATTTCCACAAATTACATTGTGGATCTGCTTGAGGTTTTCGTCATGTCGATACAACGAAATGATTGGTCACTCCAGCGCAAAGGCATCATCGATCAGGAGCGTCACAAGGATCGCGTAAAGGAAGCGATCCGCAAAAATCTCGGGTCGATTGTTTCCAACGAGGCCATCATCCTCTCCGATGGCAAGCGCACAGTTAAAGTTCCCATCAAAGCTCTCGACGAGTACAAGTTTCGGTTCAATTATCAGAAGGCTAAGCATGTCGGCCAAGGCGATGGGAAAACGCGTGTCGGCGACGTGATCGGTCGCGAAACTCGACCAGGCTCCGGATCGGGTTCAGGGCAAGCGGGCCAGGAAGCGGGGGTTGATTACTACGAAGCCGAAGTGAACATTGACGAGATTGCAGCTCTAATTTTTGAGGATCTGCAACTGCCCTATTTGCAGGAGAAGGCTAAAAAAGCTGTCCAGTCACGCAAGACCCGTTTCAATGAAATTCGTCGCACCGGTGTGATTGCGAATCTCGACAAACGCCGCATGATTCTGGAAAACATCCGACGGAACGCTCGCGAAGGTAATCCTCATTTCGGTGACATCAAGAAGGAGGATCTGCGATTCAAAACCTGGGAAGAAGTGATGCGCTATGAGTCGAATGCCGTGGTCATCGCAATGATCGATGTTTCTGGTTCGATGGGTGAATTCAAAAAGTATGTCGCGCGTAGTTTTTACTTCTGGATGGTCCGGTTTCTGCGGACGAAATATGACAACGTCGACATTGTCTTTATCTCGCATCATACAGAAGCCAAGGAGGTCACTGAGGAGCAGTTCTTCACGCAAGGAGAGTCAGGCGGAACTGTTGTTTCCTCCGCCTATCAACTCGCTCTCGACATTATCAAGCAGCGATACCGGCCCGCAGATTGGAATATCTATCCTTTTCACTTTTCTGACGGCGATAACTATTACTCCGACAATGAAGAAGCGGTGCGACTTGCCGACGAACTGATCACCACCTGTAATCTTTTCGGCTATGGTGAAATTGGCGAGGAAGGTTCCTCAAGTTACAGACGTTCATCAGGAGCGTTGCTTTCGATCTTCAATGATCGGCTGCAGAAAAAGGACCACTTTGTCGGCGTGCGCATCGATGACAAAGAAGATGTGTATCCAGCGCTGAAGCAGTTTTTTGGTAAGAGAGGAGTCGAAACACCGGCTTGAGTAAGTACGATCCACATATGATTTACTCAGGTACGCTCATGAGGACTCAATTACAGAACGGGAGCGAAGCGACCGATATCAGTAGGGTCATGGATCTCATTAGTTGAAATCGGTCGCTTCGCTCCCGTTCCGTAGTTGAGTGCACGCGCAAAGTAGGCGTCTTGGGGCCAAAGTCATATAGAAGCTCGGCCGTTCAGTTTTTACGGCTATCACTATGGAAGACCGAGAAATAAAAGATCTCGAAGCTGCTGTAGAGCAAATCTGGGAAGTTGCTCAACGCTTCGGCCTCGATCCCTACCCAACCAACTTTGAGCTTGTGCCGGCGCCGGTTATGTACGAGGTAGGTTCTTATGCGCTGCCGGGTCGCTATTCACATTGGACATTCGGTAAGGCATACCATCGAATGAAAACAATGTACGACTTCGGCCTTTCAAAGATCTATGAAGTTGTAATCAATACCAACCCTGCCTACGGCTTCTTACTCGAAACAAACAGTCCAGTCCAGAACAAGATGGTCATCGCGCACGTGCTGGGCCACGTCGATTTCTTCAAGAACAATAGTTACTTCTCGAAGACGAACCGCCGTATGGTTGAAAGTGTTTCGACCCATGCGCAGCGGATGATGGAGTATGAGTTTAAGCACGGTCGCAAAACGGTCGAACGGTTCCTCGATGCAGTGTTAGCTATTGAAGAACATATTGACCCTTACTTCTTTATCAAGCGCGACATAACCCCCGCCGAAGAACGACGACGCCATGAACTACGGCCGAGGGAAGGACGGTACGATGATCTTTGGCTTCTCGATAAAGAGAAAGCAGTAACGCCGAAGGAAGAAGAAGCTACACCAGATGCGTCAGATCAGCCGCGCGAGCGTTTACCAGAGAAGGATCTTCTCTTTTACATCATGAAGAACTCGCCGATCCTGTCTGTTTGGCAGCGGGACGTTATCGCGATGATTCATGAGGAGATGGAATACTTTGTCCCGCAGATGCAGACAAAGATTATGAATGAAGGCTGGGCGAGCGTTTGGCATGCCCGCATCATGCGCGAGCTCGATCTTTCCGGCAGCGACCACATTGAATTTGCAAATCTACATTCCGGCGTTGTCTCGCCACAAAAGGGTCAGCTCAACCCCTATTATCTTGGTTATAAGATCTTCGAAGACATCGAACGACGTTGGAACGAACCTTCGAAAGAAGAGCGTGAGAAGTTTGGCCGCAAGGGAAATGAAGGTCGCGAGAAGATGTTTGAGGTGCGCGAACTCGAGAATGATGTCTCATTCTTGCGAAACTACCTGACTGAGGATCTTTGCGAGGAACTCGACTTGTTCGTCTTCGAGCTAGTTGAGGAAGAGGAGTGGACGATTACTGAAAAGCGCTGGGAGAAGGTGCGCGATCAGCTTGTCTCAAACATGACCAACTTCGGTTTTCCCTATCTGCAAGTTGAGGATGGTGACTACAACGGCAATCGCGAGCTCTATCTAAAGCACCGCTACGAAGGAACTGAGCTCGATCTACGCTACGGTAGGAAAGCGCTTGAGCACGTCCATACTCTGTGGGGCCGTCCGGTTCATCTGGAAACAGTCATTGACGAGGAAACTACTGTCCTGCACTTTAATGGCGAACAGCACCAGGAAGATTAGTCAGGAATCACGCTAAAAAACATCCACAGATTACGCAGATTACACCGATTCAGAAATAGCCCAGTTCAAGTTAAGCTCTCCGGTCAACCGAGCTGTCTGATGACCTAATCTGTGTAATCTGCGTAATCTGCGGATGTTTTTTCTAGGCGCGTTCCGAGTTGTCTGGCCAGGCCCTCACCACCCCAACCCATCACTACATCATGGTTCCAGCTGAAGAACGGTCGAGCTACTGGCGCGAGTAGATTCATCCAGGGCTTGGTCGTTTCGACCTTCCAGTCATATCGGGCGGTTGTTATGCCGTTCTCTTCACTAAGCGACCATCTTCCAATTCCCTGAAGCTCTCCAATAGCACGACCTTCAATCACGGAGTTGGGTTCAACCCGCGTCGTTTCCATATCGAAAATCAGGCGATAAGGCAGCTTGCTTTTCCAGGTGTAGCGGTAAATCGCGCCTACGTGATTAGGATCTCCGTCGCGTATCTTTTCAACTTTCTCAACACCTCGCCACCACGTCGGCCATTGGTCTGAGTGAAAAATCAGATCCCAGACGTTTTGTTGTGGTGACCTAACCTTCCAGACCGTTAGGAATTCATAGTGGGCCATATCGTTTCGTCAGCACTACGCCATGTTCAGCGCCTTGCCAACATTCGGATCGCGCCGGATACGCCAGATCTTGGAATCAAGGTAGTAATGAATGAAGGCATAGCCCCACAAGAACGAGATCGCCACTTGGGTCGCGACAGGCACATCGGTAATTCCCGCGGCACCGCTCTTGAAGCTTAAGTAGCCAAGAAACTGGCGTGGCCCCTGGTAGATCAATCCAAACAAGACACCAAACAGTACATAGAACGCCAGCCGTCGACTGATGAGCTCGGCTGCACCATACTTCGACCGAGCTGTCTCCTTCGACGATTCGACGCCGCCAACTGTTCGTGCTGATTTGTACTTCTTGTTATGGAACCAGATCAGCCGGTGATACTGAAGATTGTGATAGATGGTCAGGATGGCGACGATTGCGATTGGCTTGTGAGGCATAGGTGTCAGTAAAACGATCCAATGCATTGGTATAGCAGCCGCCAGCAGCAGATACTTCGGCACATTCAAAGGTTCACCGACTACAGCACGTTGAATCTGCCGCGCCAACCAGACCACTAACAACGCGACAGTTCCAACGAGAAGCAACGTGGCGAATCCATTTACGCCACCGCGCAATACACTCGGAACACGTGCCATCGCTTCAGAGTCCTGAGCGATGAAAGCAACAAATGGATAATTGAACGCAAAGAGCAGAAATAGCCGGTCAAGTGCGTTATCGATGCGGGCCAAGTCGCCGTTCTTTTTCTTGTAGAGCACCATGAACCCATAGTGTTGCTTCACAAGGTGGTAGTAAGCCCAGAGCGCAGCCACGAAGAAAAAGAGAAAGCCGGCTCCGATTAGGACCATCAGAGGCCCAACAGCGAAGAAAAGCAGCGAGCCCCAAAGCAGACGGCCGCGAGCCAGGCGTTCGGTCCGATCGAAGTACGTACGGGAGAACGTCCCAAAGACGTGGGGCGCATCGATGAAAATCGCCCACAACGCCGCCATCAGAATCAGCGGAAGGATGCCGGAGAGATACAGGACAAGCAAAGCGTAGCTGGTAACCACTGAACCGATGAACCAGACAAGATCGTCCCGAGCACTGATTATCCAGCGAACAGATATCGCTTTGGCAACTGGTTTGGCGATGATGTCTGCGTTAACGGCCATCTCGAGTTACTTATCCTCGTATCAGAACAGATTCTACCACTGGGTATCCAAACCCTCACGACAGTCAGAAATCACGACCTAACCGCGTTATCATGTAATCCTGTAATCCTGTAATTCTGTAAAAACAAACTAACAGGATTACAAGATTTCAGGATTTCAAAGATAGGGAAACCTGTAGTGTGTTCGTCAGGGCCCGCTTCCTTGGTAGTAATCAGAGAGGCCACACCTAATGCAACCACCGAAACACCTGTTTCAAGCTCACCCATGGCACGGCGTTTCAGCCGGCGATGATAGCCTTGAGATCGTCAACGCCTACATCGAGATTGTGCCGACTGACGTTGTTAAATATGAACTCGACAAGTCGTCAGGCCACTTGCGCATCGACAGGCCGCAACGCTTTTCCTCGATGTGTCCAACTCTCTACGGCTTTATTCCCCAAACCTTCTGCGGCCGGCTTGTAGGTGAGTTGTGCGCCCAACGTACAGGCCGCACCAGTATCAACGGTGATGGAGATCCGATGGACATTTGTGTGTTGAGCGAAAAGACGTTCGCGCACGGCGGTTTCTTCCTACGCGCAAAGGCGATTGGTGGATTGCGCATGATCGATGTGGCACAGGCGGACGACAAAATTATCGCCGTTCTTGAATCCGATTTGGCGTATGGAAAGATTGAACAAGTAGCGGACGTGCCGAAAGGTCTGATTGATCGACTGAAGCATTACTTCCTCAGCTACAAACAACTGCCGGAAGACGCGCCGAAGAAAGTCGAGATTGTGGATGTTTATTCGCGTGAAGAAGCGATGGAAGTTATCAGACGAAGCGTTTTGGATTATGAGACGGAGTTTTCTGACAAGGGTTAAAAACAACCATTGGTCAGTTGTCATTTGACAATTATCAATTTCATTTAGTTGCTGGGAGCACGATCTGGAAGAAGGCGGAAGCTCTTTGCGCTTGGCCCATGCACACCAATGGCAATTGATAAATGTCAAATGATAACTGACCAATGATTTTGTTTTCTTACGTGCGACTGATCAGTTCTTCGATTCCACATCGAGGGCAGGTGAGACCATGACGCTCTTCATCGATCCATTTGGCAAGCGCCAGATTTGTCAGCTGATGCTCGCCTCGATGTGCGTTGTGTCCATGAGGTTGGCTTGCTTGCGCTCGTTGACGCCGTTCAGCTTCTTCGGCACTGCAATGTTTGCAGAGCCAGCCGTAACCGAGGTTGAAGAAGTGGTTGGTTTGGTGCATTTGAGGATCTCAGATCTGAGATCTCAGATCTCAAGAGTCGAGATGTCAGACCGTCAACACTGATAATTACGGGCCACAGAAGCCAAGACTACAGACTCTCAAACGCCACAGTCATAGAGATCTCAGATTTGAGATCTCAGATCTCAAGAGTCAAAAACTACCGTCTTGAAAGAGTCAAAACTACCGTCTTGAATCCGTGGATTCCATCAAACGAACAGGGACTGACATATTTCTGCCAGCGCGCGAAATCTGAACGTTCACGACATCGCCGACTCTGTGTTTATCGAGCACGCGAAAAAGATCGTCCGAAGTCGTAATCTTTTCATTGTCGATACCAATAATGATATCGCCCAACTCCACGTCGCCGTCTTCTGTTGGTTGTAAACCCCGGAGTCCGGCGGCCGCGGCCGCGCCACCTCGCTGTACCTGCACAATTAACACTCCGTCACTTACCGGAAGATCGACCTGGTTGCGGAAGGAGCTCACGTTGCGAGTACCAATTCCCAACTTCGGTCGCGTAACCTGGCCCGTTTGAAGTATCTGGGGAACAACTCGCTTAGCAATGTTAATCGGTACTGCAAACCCAACGCCTGCGGACGTTCCCGATGGCGAAAGTATCTGTGAGTTGATCCCAATCATTCGACCGTGCGAATCGAGCAGTGGCCCACCCGAGTTACCCGGGTTGATCGAAGCATCTGTTTGAATTGCACCTTCAATCAGTCGACCATTACGTGCCCGAATCGGTCGTTGTAATCCTGAGATGACTCCGGTAGTCAATGTACGATCAAGACCAAACGGGTTTCCGATTGCCAGCACCTTCTGACCAACTATGAGCTTATCGGAATCTCCTAACGGCACAACGGTCAGTGGTCCAGCCGGCTTTTCGATCAGTCGGATCACAGCCAGGTCGGTATCAGGATCTCCTCCTACGATCCTCGCGGCGTAATCTTTCTGTCCACCTAAACTGACCGAGAGTTTCTGTGCGCCTTCAATAACGTGATAGTTCGTCAGGATGTTACCCTGCGCGTCGATTATGGAACCCGAACCGGAGCCTTCCTGCGGCTCCACAAACCCTAGAAAGTCGCGGGCGTAGGAAGTCGAATGAATGAACACAACACCAGGTGAAAGTGTTCGATAAACCTCAATATTGTTCTGTTCGTCGGTAGAAACTGATGGGTCGGTAATTCCAGCAGGCGTCGCTTCTGTAAAAGCGGCCGTTGACGGCTGAAACCGATTGGAGATCCGGTCGATAACAGCGACCATACCAGCTGCAAAAAGTGCGGAAATTAGAGCTATCAGTAAAATCTGCCGGGCGGAAAGTCTGTACATAAACCTCTTTCCTCTCAATCTGAGAAATTCTATTTCAATGGTGGTTAAGATGCCTCAATGACATTTGCCGGTTGTGCTTAGCCAGTAACCGTTTCGGCGCAGGAAATAACTTTAAGCCGGTTGCGGGTTCATCGCAAGATTGAATTGAAACGTCCGGACGTAAGTCGTTAGCGAAGTATAAAACGCGCCCGGATCAACGGCGGTTTCGTTTTCTCGAACAATTGTGTCTAGATTTTAGGAGAAGAGACCCAGAAAAGCCTGCGGGATGGTTCCGAAAAAGCCTAAAACGACCATCGGTGCCTGCCAACCCAGCGTCAGCCAGCCGGTAACGGTATGTACGAGCATTAGGCCTAGGTAAATTCCTAACACGGCTGTCAGGCCGCGGCGTGCAAGGGGCAGGTGAGCGAACCGGTAAAGGATGTACGCTGCAAATGCACCGACGATCAGTTTCAGCCCGAGAAAAGAAGCCTCACTGTGATTGAGGACGCGGGCCATTAATCCGTTGGCTTCGGTAGCAACGTTGAGGTGGATCCAAAGGAGAGTCAGTTGTGCATCAAGCAAGTTCAGGGCAAATAACAGGATGCTTTTCGTGAGTGGGGCCAAGAGAGACACCTCGCCAACGTTGTTAAACCAGGCTCCTATTACGCCAGAACCCCCAGAGCTGAAAGCTTGGGGGTTCATGACGTCACGGGAGGAAACGAGCTCGTACCTAGTACCCGTAAGAAAGCATTAATGAATACCGCCTCCCAAAAAGACCCGGCAGTTATTGATTGCCAAAGGTTAACGAATTATAACCAACTACATGTCTGAATCTATCGCGCAAGCCTTATCCGAAGCCTCTGAAATACTAGACCGTTCCGGTGTGCCGGAGGCGCGGAAAGAGGCTGCGACTCTTCTAACTCACGTACTCGACGTCGATAGAACCTTTCTTGTCAAGAATTCGGACCATGCGGTCGATGAAGCAGTGCTTCATCGCTTTCAAACACTTGTCGAACGGCGAGCGAGAGGCGAACCATCTCAGTACATCACTGGCTATCAAGATTTTTACGGCCGAAGATTTGAAGTGAATCCTGAGGTATTGATACCTCGGCCCGAAACTGAGTGGCTCGTTGAAAATGCACTTTCTCGCTTGTCTTCAACGTCAACAGCATTCTCAATTTGCGACGTCGGTACGGGCTCAGGGTGTATCGCGATCACGATACTCTGTGAACGTCCATTCGCTCACGCAATAGCGATCGACATCTCCGAAACCGCTCTCCGATTAGCCGGAAGAAATGCCAGAGCTCTGGCAGTGGACGACCGGATTTCATTTATCAAATCAGACTGCTTTGAAGCGTTCACAGCGAATCCTCTGTTCGATCTAATCATTTCGAATCCGCCATATGTATCAGCTAAGGTGTTGCCCGGTCTCCAGCGAGAAGTTCGGGATCACGAACCTCTTGTTGCACTTTCGCCGGGAGAGGACGGGCTGACAATCATTCGACGGTTGCTGCTCGAAGCGCCGCCTTTTATCAAGCCGGCGGGGCATCTCCTTATGGAAATCGGCTTCGATCAATCGGAAGCGGTGCGCGATTTAGTGGATCCGGATGTCTGGCAGTTAGTGGATATCATCCCCGATCTGCAACAAATACCTCGTATTGTCGTGCTGCAAAAGCTTCCGGCCTGACACAGTCTGCCCAACATTCCTGCCACAACCAGCTGCCTCATGGTGTTTAGCTTTCGGAGCCAAAATTCACCAATAACCAGCCAATCGCACGTTAGAAGGAGACCACCGCTATGAACAGATTAATCCGACGAAGTGTGCTTGCCATTGCAATTGTGGCGATTGCTTGCGGCAGCGCGCTCGCACAAAAAGACAAACAAGGTTCCCTCACATGTAGAGACGGCAACTGGTACAACGATCGGTTGATTTCGTTTTGCGTAATACGCGAACAAACGCTGGCGCCGGGTGGCCAGCTCTCGATTGACGGCCGTCAGAATGGTGGGGTCAGCGTGAAAGGGTGGGACCAAAATCAGATCCTTGTTCGTGCACGCGTACAGACCGGTGCACCGTCTGGGCCGGAAGCCGAACAGTTAGCTGCGCAAGTCCAAATCCAAACCGGCGGAAACAAGATATTCGCGAGTGGTCCCGACAGTCGCAGGGACTATCATTGGGATGTCAGTTATGAAGTGTTCGTACCGCGTCGATCGGATGTTAACGTTGAGACTCACAACGGTGGCATCGCTTTCGCTGATGTAAATGGACGAATTGATTTCAATGCGGTCAATGGTGGCGTAGTGCTTAGGAGAGTAGCCGGTGCTGTCCATGGATCGACGACTAATGGAGGTCTGGTTATCGATCTTGCCGGCGATCATTGGGACGGCGAAACCCTGGACGTCACCACGACCAATGGCGGCATCGTGATGAATGTTCCAGAGAATTACTCCGCGAATATTCAAACCGGAACCGTAAATGGAAGCGTCAATGTAGATTTCCCGGTGACCGTACAGGGTCGAATTTCGAAACAAGTATCGTTTAACCTCGGCTCAGGCGGCGCAATGGTAAGAGCGATGACGACAAACGGCGGTGTGCGGGTGCAAAAGGTCAACGCTCGGGAGCAGTAGGACTTATTGCCGATTGCCGATTGCCAATTTGAATTCGACCCCACGTGGCCAGTAATGGTGCGGTAACTCCCTGTCGCCGTCCGAACGGGACGTGACGGCGACATGTAATCAATCGGCAATTGGCAATCGAGCAAGGTTTTTCTTTCCCTCACTCTTTATCCTTTTCTCGAATTCCTTTAATCTCGCAGTGTGGACAAGTTCCGCATAACAGGCGGCCGCGCTCTTCATGGCCGGGTGTCTATCAGTGGCGCCAAGAATTCGGCGCTACCTTGCATGGCCGCGGCGCTGCTCACGCCTGAAACGGTAATCCTCCACAATATTCCCTACGTCCGCGACATCATCACCCAACGACGGTTACTCGAAGACATCGGTGCGACAGTTCTGACTCCCGAACTTCGCACACACAAGATCACCGCCTCTCATGTTGAATTGTTTGAGGCACCGTATGATCTCGTAAGAACAATGCGCGCTTCGGTACTCGTCCTAGGGCCATTGCTTGCTCGTTTTGGTAAAGCGAAGGTGTCGTTACCCGGTGGCTGTGCGATTGGCACGCGGCCGATTGATCTGCACCTCGCAGGTTTTGAACAATTCGGCGCCGAGGTGAAGCTGGAGGGTGGAAACGTTGTTGCACGCGCACCCGAAGGTGGGTTGAAAGCTGCCGATATCGAGTTCAATAAAGTTACCGTCACCGGAACCGAGAACCTGATGATGGCGGCTACATTGGCCAATGGCACGACGACGCTGCGGAATGCGGCGCGCGAACCTGAAATCGCCGACGTTGCGGAACTGCTGAACAAAATGGGCGCGCGCGTTAAGGGCGCTGGTGAAGACACTATTCAGATTGAGGGAGTGAAGTCCCTTGGGGGCGGTGAACACACGATTATCCCTGACCGGATCGAGACCGGTACGTTTATTGTCGCGGCCGCGCTGACCGGGGGAGAGCTCGAAATCAAAGATTGCCGCCCGGACCACCTGGTTAGTGTAATTACACTGTTGAGTTCGACGGGCGTGAAGCTTAAAGAATTGAACCCGACGACGTTGCTCGTGCGCTCAGACGGGCTGCGAGCAAAAGATGTAACGACTGCGCCTTATCCACAGTTTCCAACTGACATGCAGGCGCAGTACATGGTTCTGATGACTCAAGCAAAAGGCAAAACGACAATCGTCGAGACCGTATTCGAAAATCGATTCATGCACGCCTCTGAACTTCAGCGGATGGGCGCTCACATCCAGATACACGGGCGGGAAGCACTGGTTGAAGGCCCCACTGGGCTGACCGGTGCACGTGTGATCGCTTCTGACTTGCGTGCATCCGCGTCGTTAGTGCTGGCGGGATTGGTTGCAGAAGGTGAGACGGTAATTGATCGCGTCTATCACATCGATCGCGGCTACGAAAGAATTGAAGCAAAACTTAGAGCCGTCGGGGCCGACATCGAAAGAATCAGAGCCTCTGTGACAGCAGCATTGAGGGAAGAGCCTCAGCCTGCGTGAGGACCTCGCAGATCCCTGCGTGCTCTGCGTCTCTGCGTACTCTGCGTTTTCTCTGGAATGCGGCATATACCCAACAAAATTTGAAGAAGCCTTCAAGACTGTTCGTTGAGTATGTCGAATCTCCCAATAGTAGACGCAGAGAGCGCAGAGAGAAACGTAGAGAGCGCGGAGTGATCGAGTCCAGGAGGATCACATGTCAAACGCGAATTGTCTTTTCTGCAAGATTATCGGCGGCGAGATTCCTGGTGATTTCGTTTATCAAGACGAGCAGTGCGTCGTTATTCGCGACATCAATCCGCAAGCACCGACGCATGTTCTTGTTATTCCGCGCGAACACGTCGCATCACTGAATGAAGCCTCAAACAAGCACGATTCTCTATTAGGAAAATTGTTATTGACTGCTGCGAAGGTGGCGGGCGATTTAGGCCACCAGGAATATCGGACAGTAATAAACACCGGCGCCGCAGCTGGACAATCGGTGTTTCACATTCATGTGCATGTGCTCGGTGGCCGTCGTCTCCATTGGCCACCGGGTTAAGAACAGGGGCAGGAGCAGCTGGCACGAGCAGGAATGTTCGTCGTCCTGCCTCCTGCCTGGTGCTCCTGCCCTCTTTTTTCCTGCTCCTGCCTGTTGCCCTACTGACTTCTCGGGGCGACTGCACGCACGGCTTCTGACACTCCAGCCTCGTACTTCTTGAAGTTTTCATTAAACCTGCGAGCTAGATCATAGGCCTGCTTGTCGTAAGCGTCTGGATCGGTCCATGTGTTCCTGGGCTGCAGAACTTGAGAAGGAACGTCTGGACATGTCTCAGGAATATTCAAGCCGAATATTGGATCAGGCTTCGTGTCCACCAATGCCAAACGTCCATTCAGAATAGCCCTAATCATCGCGCGAGTGTAGCTAATCTTCATTCGCTGGCCTACACCATAAGGACCGCCGCTCCAGCCCGTATTTACCAACCAGCACGCAGCCATGTGTTCCGATATCTTCTTACCGAGCAAGTCAGCGTAAACACCAGGATGCAAGACCATGAAGGGTGCGCCAAAACACGTGGAAAAGGTCGCTTCAGGTTCCTTGATTCCTTTTTCTGTACCCGCAACCTTTGCGGTGTAACCCGACAGGAAGTGATACATCGCCTGCTCCGGAGTCAACCGCGATACAGGCGGAAGAACTCCAAACGCATCCGCCGTCAGCATGATCACGTTTCGCGGATGACCCGCGTGTCCTTCAGGCACGATATTACTGATACTGGTCAGCGGATAAGACGCACGCGTGTTTTCGGTTTTGGAACCATCGTCCAGGTTGATTGCTCGAGAGATAGGATCGTAAACAACATTCTCTAGAATGGTCCCAAACATTCGTGTCGTACGGTAGATGTCAGGTTCCGCTTCCTGTGAAAGCTTGATCACCTTCGCATAACAACCGCCCTCGAAGTTGAAGACGCCTTCATCAGACCAACCATGCTCGTCGTCACCGATCAAACGACGTTCAGGATCGGCGGACAGAGTTGTCTTACCCGTACCTGACAATCCGAAGAAGATCGCGACGTCTCCCTCAGCGCCAACGTTCGCCGAACAATGCATGCTCATGACACCACGCTGCGGCAACAGGTAGTTCATTAGCGTGAACACGCTCTTCTTCGTTTCACCGGCGTAGGACGTCCCGCCGATAAGCACGAGCTTCTGGCTGAAGTCCATCAGGATGAAAGTGGGCGAGCGCGTACCGTCTCGCTGCGGATCCGCTTGAAAACTAGGGAAATTGATGACCGTAAATTCCGGCTGTGGTGATGTGCCGCGGCTGGCGCTATTGATAAACATCGTCCGCGCAAAGAGGGAATGCCAGGCGAGTTCCGTGATGATCCGGACGGGAAGCCGAAAAGTGGCGTCAGCTCCAACAAATGTATCCTGAACGAATAGATCACGGCCTTTCGCATGGGCCATCATCCGCTCTTTCAAAGCGTTGAACTTCGCTTGCGGGAAGTCTTTGTTGACATCACCCCAAAAGACCTTGTCCTCACTACCTCGTTCTCTGACAATGGCTTTGTCTTTTGCGGCGCGCCCTGTATGTTCACCAGTATCGACGATCAGTGCGCCGTGGTCAGAGAGAATACCTTCGTTTCGACGAGCGATCTCTTCGTATAGTTCGGGAGCATTCAGGTTCCAATAAACTCGGGCAGGCTCTTTAATACCGTAATTATCTAATTCGTAGGATGTCGTTTTTCTTCCCAGGTGTTCCGTAACTCTTTCAGAGCGGATTGAGGCCATATTAGTCTCCAGTCAAAAGATAGCGGGTAAAAACGGCTGATACGTCAGATTTTTCACGGCTCTTCAACTGCTGCCTTTCTTTGTTTCGCCAACTCGCGTAATGCGTCGCTAAGATCACGTGCGGCGCGTTCGATACGGTCGGCGCATCCTTCGAGCGTCTCATCGGAGTCGGGCGAACGAAGGGCCACGGCAGCAAGAGCAGCTTCTACTTGCTCGGTCAATCGATTGGCTTCATTTTCGGTTTCCTGTTCGGCAAGCGTCATCGGGCGAGCGGCACTTCTATTATTCATTATTGCAGATCATCCTTGGGTTCGAAGAAAAATTGAGCCTGGTGTTACTGTCGGGCGCTAACGGCCTAATGGTGTAATTGGTTCAGATTGGTAAGTCTGACACTTTGCGGGTCATTCAGGCAAGTCAGTTAATGGAGATTCTTTTTGGATGAGTCAACCTCCCGATAAAGACCAGTTTACGCCCGCAGAACGGCGACTCATAGACAAACTGGACTCCCCCGCAAAAGTGCAGCGCTACTTTACCAATATGCCCTACAACTGGGAAAAATCCGGTGGAACGCTCCGGTCGTTTCGTGAGGTGGTCAAACGAAATGAAGCGCACTGCCTCGAAGCGGCCGTCGCTGCGGCTGTGATTCTTGAGCAACACGGGTATCCTCCGCTCCTGCTGGATATTGAATCGTGGGATCTCCTCGATCACGTAATCTTTGTGTTTCAGCAGGACAACCTGTGGGGCTCGATTGGGCGTTCGCGCGATATTGGATTACACGGTCGAAAACCACTGTTCCGCTCACTACGTGCTTTGGTGCAGAGTTACTTTGAGCCGTATGTCGACTTTACCGGAAGAATCAAAGGATACGGGCTGGCCAACCTTTATGATCTCGGCGACTATGATTGGCGCTTCTCGCCACGAAGAATGATCAAGATTGAAAATCACCTGCGCGAGATGCCTCACAAGAAACTGAAATCATCAGACGTTCGTTATAAGACTTTGGTGGCTCGGTATCATCGGTATAAGAAGCGCTTTCCAAATCGTTGCCCGCAATACTATGACAACAAGTTCCAATGGATGATGTAATCACCTGATTGGAGAAACTTTTCTCGTTTAAATGACCTTTTCGAAGAACCTGTTACGCGCAAGCTCACGATTCAGCGCGGCGACGCAACTCTGGAAATCAACATCACGCCCAGGCGCCTGAGCTAGATGTCTGTTCAAAAAGTGAAGGATGACTGACCTGCACACGATCAAAATTATCCTCACCATCGTCAGCGGACTGTGCTGGACCATCGTCTACATCGAAGGACTTCGACTTGGGCTGAAACATCGGTCTTACGCGATTCCGTTTTTTGCGCTGGCACTGAACATCGCCTGGGAATTCATCCACACAATCTCCGGTATTCGCGAAAGCGCGGGACTGCAAACGTTCATTAACGCGATCTGGCTCATGTTCGATCTTGGAATCATCTACACATATTTCCGTTTTGGCCGCAAATACTTTGTCAGGTGGTTACCGCAAGCGTGGTTTGCACCATGGAGCGTGCTGGTGCTTTTAACTGCGTTCGCTGTCGAATACGCATTCACCCGTGAGTTTGGCAACTTCAAGGGAGGAGCTTATGCTGCATTCCTGCAGAATCTCCTGATGTCGATCCTCTTTATCGACATGCTCGCCTCGCGCGGAAGCCGAGAAGGGCAAAGCTTGCTGCTGGCAATCAACAAATGGATCGGCACACTTGCCCCGACAATCCAGTTCGGCGTCATCGGGGATCTTGGATTTCCGAAAGGGAGCTTGCTCGTGTTTATAATCGGCGGGCTTTGTTCTGTTTTTGATTTGATCTATGTGTGGCTCTTGGCTCGGTGTGCTTCCCTACGGACAAGCTAAAGAGGCTCTTGCAAAACTCAGATCTCTGGCATGGAGTCAGGACCACCTCGCGGTAGCGTTCGTGTGAATTCGTGGATCTTTTTTTCGCGCAGAAGAACGATCCACGAAACCACACGAAATAAACACAAAAGCACTCTTGGTCTTAC
>DATBSH010000345.1:0-6871 GCA_036559885.1 Pyrinomonadaceae bacterium | reverse complement strand
ATACGGTTGTAAGTGCAAGGCCAGATCCCGAAGTAGTGCTCAATGCATTCAAAGCAAATGCAACGCGGAAGCTTCGCGAAGAGCGGCTGTGGTTACACGATTTCAGTCCATGAGTACGGAAAGGTAGCAAGCCGAGACTGTGGAATGAGCGCAGCGTAGAGAAAGCGATTAACTATGTATTGTATGGTCAGGGTGACGAATTACCGAAGTTTGACGATTGACGATATGTCTCACCTGTTTGCCACTAAGTTGAGGGTTGCGCGCGGCGGACCCGACGCTACCGTGTGACGGTACTGACTATCGTTCCACTAAGTTGAGGGGTGCGCGCGGCGGACCCGACGCTACCGCGTGACGGTACTGACTATTTTGACACTGAGTTGCGTGTTGCAGGAGGTGGACGCGAGACGTCGCGATACTGTCTGCATTACACATTGCTCCGTTAATAACGACTTGAGATCTTGATAACAACAAATTAATTTCCTTCATGCGGACACAAAGTTCGGAGCTTCTGTAGCCTATTTCCTAAATAGCGTTTATCATGCAACGCCATTTGCTGATCGTTACTCACGTATGAATCCATCCAACGCGACGCCAATGCTGCGGCAGTACTCCGAGTTGAAGCAGCAACATCCTGGCACGCTATTGTTTTTCAGGCTGGGAGATTTCTACGAGCTCTTTTTCGATGATGCCATCGTTGGATCGCGCGAACTGCAGATTACCCTCACTGCTCGACACAAAGAACGCGGTGATCCGGTGCCAATGTGCGGCGTGCCACATCATTCAGCCGCCAACTACATTTCGAGACTTGTACGCAAAGGTTACCGGGTCGCAATTTGTGAACAAACAGAAGAGGCTGGAAAAACGAAGAAGCTGGTGCGCCGGGAAGTCGTCCGCATCGTTACCCCGGGAACACCGATCGATCCGCAACTGCTCGAGGCACGAGAGTCGGTCTATCTAGCTGCCGTTTGTGCCACCGGCGATGCAGTTGGCGCAGCCTTTCTGGATATTTCTACTGGAGAGTTTCGTGTAACCCAAGAAACCGGGAAAGACGCGTGGCTTAGAATTCGCGCCGATCTCGAATCTTACGCACCACGTGAGTTGCTCTTCCCTTCCTCGTTAGCACCTCTGATTAAGACAGGGCTTTCCGGAAAAATTCAAACAGCGCCTCTACCACTGCAGGCGCGAACGGAATCGGCAAGACATTCGGAAACGCCAAACCAAGTCCGATCTAGCACGGTTTCAGCAAACGAGTATGGTCTTGACGCGACGCTGACGCCTTTGGAGGATTGGCTATGGCAAACGGATGATTGCCGCACACTCCTGCAGCAACATTTTAAAGTTCAGTCGCTTGATGGCTACGGTCTGGCGAAGAAGAATGAAGCCACTCGCGCTGCCGGAGCTTGTTTACGTTACGCGCAGGAAACTCAACGAGCGGGGGCTGCGCATATCACAGATCTAGTTTATTTCGAACCTCAGGATCATCTTGTCCTCGACAGTGTGACGGTTCGAAATCTCGAGTTGGTGGAATCGCTGGCAGGCGGCAGCGGACGTTCCTTACTCCAGGTGATCGATCAGACCGTGACCGGCATGGGCGGCCGTTTACTTCGGTCGTGGTTGCTTCGACCTTGCATAAAACGAGGCGAAGTGGAGGCGCGACTTGCGGCGGTTCAGGATCTTGTCGCTTCGCAGATGTTGCGCGACAAGATCAGGGCGTTGCTGAAAGAAGTAACTGACTTAGAGCGAGTGCTGGGGCGCATTAGCCTTAATTCGGCATCACCGCGTGATCTCGTCGCTCTCTTGCGATCTTTGAATCAAGTGCCTGCCATACGCGAAGCACTCGAAATCACTCAGGCTTCGCTGTTGCAGGTATTGGCCGAGAACACTGATGAGCTGCCTGAAATACGCACATTAATAGCAGAAGCGATTGTCGATGATCCACCCGCAAAGCTGACTGACGGTAATGTCATTAAGCAACACTATTCGCGCGAATTGGACGAACTGCGGTCCATCAGCACCAACGCGAAACAAATAATTGCCGCCCTTGAATCCAGTGAGAGATCCCGCACCGGTATCAACAATCTTCGGATTCGTTTCAATGGAGTCTTTGGCTATTTCATTGAGGTTTCGAAAGCAAATGCCGCTCGTGTTCCAGTCGATTATGAAAGACGCCAGACACTTGCGAACGCGGAACGTTTCACTACACCCGAGTTGCGTGACTGGGAAAAGAAAGTCCTTGGTTCCGAAGAAAGAATCATTCAGCTAGAAGCGGAGATCTTCGCCGAGGTTTGCCGGCAAATCGCAGCCGAGACAAAACGAATTCAAATGACGGCGCGGGCCCTTGCGGCGCTCGACGCGCTGGCGGCGCTCGCAGAATCGTCGGCCCGCCTTCGGTTCGTCAAACCGGAATTGCACGATGGTGATGAATTGGAAATCATTCTCGGCCGACATCCGGTGATTGAAGTATTCAGCGACGAACCATTTGTTCCAAATACTGTCTACCTGAACAACTCAACGGATCGCTTGCTCATCATCACTGGGCCGAACATGGGTGGTAAAAGCACCGTGCTCCGGCAGACGGCGATCATCTGTATTCTCGCTCAAACAGGGAGTTTCGTTCCTGCCGAGCGTGCACGTCTTCCTTTGCTCGATCGCATTTGGACACGAGTCGGTGCTTCCGACGATCTGACCCGCGGGCGTTCGACGTTCATGGTAGAGATGACGGAAACAGCCGCAATACTTCACAGCGCGACGCCGCATTCGCTGGTGCTCTTGGATGAGATTGGTAGAGGTACTGCGACCTTTGACGGTCTTTCAATCGCCTGGGCCGTCGCAGAGTATCTTCACGATTCACCGGATCACTCAGCGAAGACATTGTTCGCAACTCACTATCATGAACTGACGGAACTGGCGGAGCGTCTGCCGGGTGCGCAGAACTATCAAATCACTGCGACCGAACGCGAGGGTGAAGTTGTCTTCTTACATCGCCTCGAACGCGGTCGGGCTTCTAAATCTTATGGCATCGAAGTAGCTCGATTGGCCGGACTGCCTCCGGCGGTGTTGGCAAATGCCCGTGAAGTGCTTGCGCGCCTGGAACGATATGAGTTGGATGTGTTTGCCGAGGAGGTTGAAACCGCAGAACCTGCACAGGATTTAAAGGTCGCGGCTCATGCGGCTGGAGATGCAGTTTCCGCTGTAACGACAACTGCGACACACAATGATGCACTTGAATCAGCCGCGCGGCGTGCCGGTCGAAGGAAAGCACTGGCCCAAGCTTCGCTATTCGATTTGGCGAATGAGAAAGTGATTGAAGAGTTGCGCGCCGTCAATCCTGACAGCCTCACACCTGAGGACGCAAAAGAGTTGGTGAAGAAATTAAGAGAGCGGGCGTTGTGACCGCCGGGTTAAGAACACAAGAGTTCACAGTCCCAGATTTACGCTCAGGCAGATTGCAGGTTAGAAAGGGTGGCTTGCCCCCGCTCAACTAGCTTTTCCGGATCCGAGAAAACACTCAACTACAGAACGGGAGCGAAGCGACCGATTTCAACTGACTGAATCGCCAATGTTAGTTCAATCGGTCGCTTCGCTCCCGTTCTGTAGTTGAATCTCTCCACGCACGAACTTATGCTTGCAAGCCACCCTTCCCAACCTGAAATTTAGCGAACGCTGAATTATTACCTTCGAGTTTGAGTAGCAGTGGAACCAGTGCCAGGCTTTGGCGGACTATCTGTCACTTTAAACCAGTTACCTGTTCCATCATTTGTTCTCAGCACCCGAAGCATTTCATCAAAGGTAAACGGTCGTGCGCCGCGACGGCCAAACACTGACACCTGATTACCGCTTTCATCCACAGCGCGATCTCGGTCAAGTGGCTTTGAAATGCCGATCGCGTCACCAATTGTTTTGAATGTAGCAATCAAAACAGGCTGTGGCCGCGGACTAAAGCCTGCGTACTCCGGCATCGTTTCCGGCGACGTTAGTTGCAGCACTCGCAAACCATTTTTTCCATCAGCGACATACGCGAACAAACTCGCGTTCGTCATCGCAATCTTTACCTGGTGAACGTCGTTGAGCTGGCCCTCAGCATTAAACTTCTGATCAAGCCGCGGCTGCTCAGGTCGCTCGACGTCGACGATCGCTACGCCCTCTTTGCCATTCGCCACATACGCATATGTCCGGGCTACGTAAACATCATGCGCGTCGGCCAGTGGCACCACCGCACCTTCGATCAATCGCGCCTGTTCGGGCTCCGTTACATCGATCACTTTTAGCCCTTCAGCATCGACGACAAATGCATAGCGAAACTGAATCGCGACTGACTTTGGCTCTCTTAATGGGATCTGTTTCACAATGCGCGGATTAAGTGGATCATCGAGACTGATAATCACCAGCGCCTGACTTGTCGTGATATAGGCGTGCGTTCCTGCGATCGCAATGTTATTCCCGCCATTCAATGCACCGTTCGGATTGAACGCACCACCCGGATACTTCTTTGGATCCAGCGCACGCTTGAGGTAGTTGTTGAGCGGGTCTCCATCCAGCAACGTCGCTGCATTAACCAGAATTAGACCTTCATACCGATCGACCACATAAAGATAAGCATAGAGCGGATGAATGGGCTGCTCCTGATTCACCAACTGATTCCGGGCGTCTCCCGCTAACTTACTCGCGCTTACCGGATCAATCATTGAGCCGTCTGCTTTAACTCGCCATCGAGCCGGATCAACTGCGAGCGTAGTCGGCGCTGCAACTGCCGTTGCATATTTCGTGTCGACCCAAAACTTTTGTCCAAACCGCGAAACTGGCGCGGTAACAATCCGCTCAGAAAAGCCTTTCTGATCAATTTGAGCTACATCGTAGACGCGTAAACCACCTTCGCCCGCGGCCACATAGGCATATTCACCGCGGACCTGTACCTGCAACACCCGCGGATTTCCAATATGTTCATAAACGGTATCCAACTTCCGTCCACTGCTAACGAACCGCTCGAAGTCTGCCGGGTAGGCAATCTTGTGAAGTGTGCTCCCAATCACCGCTTGCGGTTCACTTCTTTCGGTGACCACCACTGCTTCCAAAGCATCATTCGCAGCGACATACACATAGCGGCCCATGAAGTTGACGAAGTTTGTTCCCTGCAATAGTAATTGAGCCAACCACGCATTATTGTCATTTTGCGCTGACACGTGGCAGTCGCTGCATTGCTTAGTCTCGCGAGCGCGAACGGTGTGTGGTACATGAGTGTTGAATGTCTGCCCCGCCAAACCCTCGGCTGAGGTTGTCTGTTGTTGCGAGTAGATCCACTCGCGGTTTTGATTCTGCGAACTCACCAGAACCGCAGAAGAGGAACGAACAGGCGCGACTCGATTTCCGGTCACTGTGCCGTCGCGACCAAGCATGAAGACATCATCGCGCAAGACCTGAAAATTGTATTGAGTGAAGTTTCGCGAGTCGCCGCCTTCATTGTGCCGATTCGGCATCTTACGATTGGCCTGCATCGACAAATGACACCCGAAACAGCTAGTCATCCAGGATGAATGACAAGCCATACACGTCATGTCGCTGTCACGGTGTGCGAGCAGGTTATCGTTCGACGGAACATCGCCCCAGGTGTTGTTGTCTTTCTGAATTGTCTTTGCGTACCGTGACTTTTCGCTGTAATCGCGAGTGCCGGCCGTAACCGTGTCGACCGTTTGCACTACGCGCCACCAACGGCCCGGCACAACCATGGAGTTTTGGATGATGTCGCCGGCTTTCAGATCGACGTCACTCCCCTTCTCGCCTTTCTTCTTTCTGTCACGCGGGATTCTCTGGAAGAGCGGTATGCGAGTGCCGGTTTCATCGCGGACTCGAATGCGTGTTAGATCCTGGCCCGTCAGCGGTTGCTTCTGACTCTTGCGGCGCTCGGCTACCGCACCCGTCACAGTAGCCGCAGCAGGTCCTGAAGTGAACAGTGCGGCGCGCTGGCGGATAGAGCCGTGACAATCCACACATGAAACTTCAATCGCTGCCCGAGGCTCGTTGTACAGATTTCCATCTCCGTGCGAGTCCTGTTTGAAATGGCAGTCGACGCAGTGCATTCCTTTTTCGGCGTGGATGTCGTTAAGGTGCACTGCCTTTTTGAACTTGTCGGGATCATTGGCAGGCACGATGTTGTCCTGCGCATCGAGCAGATTTCCCTTTCGATCGCGCTTGAACACTCTTCGGAACAGCCAACCATGCCCGTGCGAATCAGCAAACTGGGTGTTGCTGAGCTGCGTGTTGAACTCCGCCGTTCCGGTCTTTGTTAGGAAGTCGAGGTCAGACCACTGTCCGCGAAGACTCGCGCCTTCGGGATTTCGATTTAACTTCAACTGCTCTTCGTCCTGACTCGGATTGTGTTGTTCTGCCGGATACATTCGAGCGCCATCAGATTCGTTGTCCCACCAGGTCAGCCCCAAGTAGGTCGCGACCATATTCGTTCCGGGATGCATATGACAGACGATGCATTGTGAGGACGGAATCTGACTCGTGAATTGATGTTTGATCGGATGCCCTGATTCACCTTTAGGAATGTTGGTGTCTGCTGTCTGCGTCTCTCCGCGATTACCTGCCTGGCTGTAGAAGGCGGAGTGGGATGCGTCGCGATCATTTGCGTAGATGACATGACAGGCTGAACATCCAGATGAACGATAGTCGCCAGGATGATCATTAGTGCCGAGAAAATTGAGAGTTGGATCGAGCAGGCGAGTTTTCTGTAAACCAAGAAAGACTGGATCTGTTCTTTGTGCAGTACCAAATCCACGCGCACTTAGACCTTTGTCAGGCTTGCCTGGATCTTCATCTTTGTCAGGCAGTCCAACTTCCAGCCGGCGTTTCGCTCCGCGCTCAAAAACGC
>DATBSH010000344.1:0-4293 GCA_036559885.1 Pyrinomonadaceae bacterium | reverse complement strand
GGACTTCGCGAAGTGCATCAGGATGAAATTGGGCCTGAGTAGAAGTAAGAGACTAGTTAGAAGGATGCTTTCGCGACGCAGACACATGACGCGACTGTTGCCCGGAACCGAGAAACGGCGGTGCGATCAAACGAAGACAACAGCGTGAGAGATGTGGTGGAGCGAAGTAATAGGAAATACACTATGCGGTATTCAATGCTTTTTCTTTTGCTTGGGATCGTTTACTCACTCAGTTTTAATAGCCAGGCACGCAACCGGAATTTAGCCTTCCGCTATTTTCAGGCTGGGCGGAGAGCGACGGAGAATGATTGTAGGTGTGCGGCGGTCGAAGGTTTCAAGAAGATAATCGCAACGAACTCGCAGGTATACATCGACGGGGCGCAACATCATCGTCATCAGACGTCGAACCCAACGGAAAGTCCTACTCCCGGCGCGACACCGAGCCCATCTGTATCCAGCACGCAAACGCACCAACATGGCCCGGAAATGCAGGTGCCAGTTCCTTCTCCCTCCCCCGAACGGATGATGAACACTCCCGCGCCGATGCCGAGTCCCCCATCAGGTGTCACGGGCCATATGCACGGAACAGGCAGGGGCGTAAAGGTGGGATCACTCAGCGTGATGAAAGGCGATGAGATGGGCATTCGCATGGGCTCAAGCGATACAAACATCATATCGATGGGAGCGATGGGGTCTGGAACGTCGTGGCAACCATCGTCAGGGCCGATGCATATGCAGCATTGGATCAAAGGTGACTGGCTACTGATGTTTCATTACAACTTGTTCGCCGGCGTGAATAGACAAGGCGGACCGCGCGGAGTTACGAAGGTCGAATCTACGAGCTGGTTTATGCCAATGGCTTATCACAAACTGGGAAAGGGTACTTTGCAGCTGCGCGGTATGTTTAGCGCCGAACCCTTCACTGTTCCCCCAGGTGGTTCACCGCTTCTTTTCCAGACGGGCGAGACCTACAAAGGTCAGCCATTGATCGACCATCAGCATCCGCATGATCTATTTATGGAGCTATCGGCACAGTACACGTTGCCCCTCGGCGAACGCGGAACCTGGTTCACGTACTTCGGATATCCGGGTGAGCCTGCTCTTGGGCCGGTCACGGTTTTCCATCGCCTGTCAGCTTCGGAGAATCCTTCCGCTACGCTTGCGCATCACTTGCAGGATTCGACGCACATAAGTTTTGGCGTACTGACGACTGGCTTTACTTATCGGTGGTTCAAATTGGAAGGATCGATCTTTAACGGACGTGAGTCTGAAGAGAATCGGTATAACTTCGATGCTCATAAATGGAATTCCCGGTCCGCGCGGCTTTGGTTCATGCCAAACAATAATTGGGCCTTCCAGGTGAGTCACGGATTTCTCCGCAGTCCCGAGAACCAGGAACCCGCTGTCGATATTCGCCGAACAACAGCGTCAGTGCAGTACAACAAACCTTTCACTCGTGGAAACTGGGCTTCGACTCTTGTGTGGGGACGGAATCATGCGAGCAGGCCCGGCGAGACTCGCAATCTGAATGGCTACACTGCGGAATCAACTGTGCAATTTCTCGACAAGAATTATGTCTACACGCGACTGGAGCTCGTCGACAAAGACGAGTTGTTGCGTCCGTCCGACAGGCTGCTTTTGGGTATTACCGAAGAGCATCCTTCATTCCGCATAGGCGCGTACACTTTCGGCGATGTTCGCGATGTGTGGACCACCGAGAAAATGCAGCTAGGCATCGGCAGCGACCTTACGTTTTACTCGAAGCCTTCATTACTCGACACGATCTACGGTAACAATCCGATCTCTTGGAAAGTGTTTTTCCGCATTCGCCCCGCCAGGATGGACATGAGCATGCATGGCATGCACGTAACCAAGCACGAATGAGCCCGTTGGTTAGTCTGGTCAACCTCGCAAAGTTTGCTTTGAAGATGTGAATGAGAATCGCGCCCGATGCGGAACGAGCATCTCGACATTTGCAACATGACCTCAGTGCCAAGTGAGATAAAGCCGACATGGTATCGGTTATCCGCGCACCGAGTCGCACAAACGGTCTCGTTGAAGATATGGAGACACTATGAAGATCGGGATCGGTTCAGATCACGCCGGCTTTAAGTACAAGGAAGGAATCAAACGATTCCTCACCAACTTAGGTCACAACGTCGAAGATTTTGGCACGAATTCTGAAAGGCCAGTTGACTATCCCTTGTTCATTCGTCCAGTAGCCCTTGCAGTAGCGTCTGGTAAAGTTGAGCGTGGCATTATATTGGGCGGCTCGGGTAACGGTGAAGCAATGGTTGCGAACCGTTTAAAAGTCATTCGCTGCGCCCTATGCTGGAACCTTGAACCAGCCAGTCTAGCGCGGCAACACAACGACGCCAACATGATCTCGCTCGGCCAGCGAATGATCTCAGAGCAAGTGGCTCTAGAGATCGTGCGCACCTGGTTGGAGACCACCTTCGAAAGAGGGCGTCACCTGCATAGGATTGAGATGATCGATCCTTAAAGCCGCACTCTGCTAATATTCCCGCAAGCTATTCCTTGCAATTTCAGTCCAACACGAACATCACGCAGGTTGACTTTCATCTTCTTGGCTAATCCGCCGGCCCTCAATTCTGGGCGCATGTGCAAAAGGTGCCACGAGCCTAAGATCTTCAACGGTTGTAGGTTCCCATCCGTCTTCGCCAACTCCGTAGACGGTGGCAGCAACGCCGAAACTCGTATTCAGGTCTTCGTACGAGCCCACCATCACGGTGCCCGCCCCATTGTAGTGGCCGTGCGCGTCGCACGGAATGAAGCGCACGTGAAAAGCTTCTTGCGTATCCTCCGACCGTGATTGATAGAAGATCGTCACTAGACCAAGAGAGGCTTCAGCCACTATCAAAGTCGCCGTAGACCGCGCTAATGCGTCGAGCGCTTTCAATCAATTGTCTCCCAGCATCCGTGCTTTTTGGCATCGGACGTTAGCGACTTGCGGAGCCAGCCGTTCAAAGGTGCTCGCGACGTGTAGACCTGCTCTTCCGCGAAATACGCAAGTTTGGGCCTGTCGTTTTCACCCGTATTCCCGGTCACTTGCCTCGTCAAACCGAACTCACCACCCTTCGTTCAACTATTGGGCGTGGGTAAGTGGCGTTTCAACCAAGTGCTCGGAGATGAACCACGCTTGCGCCTCGTTCGTGCGAATCACGCTTGAAACAAACAAATCGTTCGTGCCGTCGTCGCCGCGCTCGGCGGCTTGAGCTGCCGACTTACGCGCTTCTTCCAAAATCGTTTGATGCCCTTCGAGCAAACGCGAAATCTGCACGGGCACTTCCTCGCGCCCGCGTGGAGGACGCGAAAGTTTCGTCATCTCTGTCACATCCTGCGGCATCGCGATGCTGACGCCGCCCAGAGACTGAATACGTTCGGCAATCATGTCTACAAGTTCGGCTTGCTCCTGGTAGTGTTTGTCAAACAGCAGATGCAGACTGTAAAAGGTCGGACCCGAGACCTGCCAGTGATGCTTCTTGTACATGTCCCGCAGAGCAATTGTGTCGGCGAGTGTTTGATTCAACGCTTCGACACTCGCTCGACGAACGTTTTCATCGAGTCCAACGGGTAAGCGCCAGCTCATTTCGCCGTAGGGTTGTATCTCGCGAGCGCGCTGTCCCAAAACCGGCTGCCCGTGCGTGAAATGCTGATCTCCTCCCCCATTCGACATGCGGTTCATGTCAGCAACGCGGCTTCCTTCATTAATATGCCTCTGTCTCATGCTTCTTTTCCTTTCCTTGTTTCAATCGTGTCCTGCCAATCCGAGTAAAGCCGGGGATGCTGGCGGCGTTTGGAAGCGCAACGCATGACTCATCAAAGTAAGGGCGTGATTAAGGCGCATCAAGAATCGCCCTTCGCCATCACGCTCAACAGTTTTGGTGGTCCTGAAGTCCGCGATTGGGCGGCCACCTCTCGGCCAAGGTAATCTTCCATAGCCGAGTCCTGAACGCTTCAATGTGTGCTTCAGAGCGACGACGACTATGGCCCCAAGCTCATGCCTCCAAAAACTCATACCGTATTTCCTTCTAAACGACTCACTAATCGCCATTGGTTGTGGTGCGAAGCCGAGCTCGATTGAGCAGCAATGCATTTAACGTAACGGTAACGGTTGATGCTGAAGAATCGTAAGTCAGATGGGCCACGCCGCGGGTCCGGTCAAGGTGAACGGCTTCTATCCCGTGGAGGTTGCTCAGATAGCTCTCAACATTCGCGTACTCACTTCCGTCAGACGCATTCTCGAGATCGATCTCGATTAACGACAGGTTT
>DATBSH010000343.1:0-10605 GCA_036559885.1 Pyrinomonadaceae bacterium | reverse complement strand
GGGTAGCAGCTACTCAACTGTATAGCTCGTAAGCAATTTCTCGCCAAAGCCAATTATCTTTTTTCAAGGCAAATTCGAACCTGGCAAGACTCGTGTTTACCACGTATCCACTTCGCGCCGGATCTCCGATCAAACCCGATCCCGTCAAGAACGCTCAACTGGTGAAATAACAAGGCTTACGTCTTCTTACATCGCACATCCGAAGAGCGGCACGCGCATTGATAAACACCGAGGTTGAAAAGCCCACGTTCGACGGCGCACGACCGGAATCAAATTCGAACAAGTAAGGGAACCCCCAAAGATGAACCTGCTGTCAGCGGCAACTGCGACACCTCGACACGCGTTCAAAACTTCCGAACTCGTCGGCAACTTAATCCACAAACTCTCCCCCGAACTTATTAACTCAATCAATTCACTCGGGGTTGAACAGAGGTATTCCACGATAGAGAACTATCCGGAATTTCTGTCCGGTAAACCAAAGATCGCAACCAGCTCTACAACCGAACTCGGCGTGGCGGCAACGCGTCGCTGCCTTGAACAATGGGGTGGCGATGCCTCCCGCATCGGATTGCTCATCGCCGCAACTAACACGCCGGATCAGATGCTTCCATGTCTCGCCTCCGAAGTAATCGGAAAGACGCATGGTCTACTTTCGCGCTCAATTCGAACCGTCAATATGCAAGCACAGGGTTGTTCAGTCTTGCTGAAGTCGATCGAAGTCGCGCAATGGTATCTGACGGCGAATCCAGGAAAACTCGCAATCGTTCTCACGTCCGAGGCGCACACGCCTTATGTTGCTCCGCTTCTCCGCGATGAATACTACGGTTTCCGTGAGATCCTCAGACTAAAGAAGGAGCAGAAACTTGATTTCGACCAATTTGAACAACAAAGGTTGGATACCACCTTCGTAATTCAGTCTATGCTGTTCGGCGATGGCGCGGTCGCGCTGGTCGTTGGCAGCGAAGAAGGAAAACCAGCCTTTGGACCAATCTCCCACCTGACCAACGATGAGCCGAACGACATGAACCTGCTCACGATGGTTAGCAACAGTTCACATCCATTCCTGGAAGGTAGACCACAATACTTCATGAAGCCGAGTGTACCTTCACGCGGCGCACATTACGCGGTTACGACGGTCATGAACGTTCTCAACCATCCGGAATCTCCTGTGTCTGACATGGATGGCATATCCGATTGCCTCATCCATACCGGCAGCAAGAAGATTCTCGATGGAGTATGTTCTCAACTGGATCTGTCGCCCGACTCCTCGAAGGTCCATGGCTCTTATCAAGTATTGGAAAAGTACGGAAACCTATCGAGTGCCTCAACAGGGTTCATGCTGGCCCAGAAGGACGACTGGTCAGGGCCGGTAATCGTCGTGGGTTTTGGAGTTGGGTTTACTGCCAGCGCGGGGATAATGAGCTACAACTGAAAGTTCGAGAGAAGAGAACTTCTCATTCACCCCAGGCTTTAGCATAGGGTTATCAACGCGGAAATTGAGCGAACCGTTTTAACGGTTTACCTGGTTCCCGCGTTGTTTGGGATGTGAGTTATTTCAGAAACCGTTAAAACGGTTGCAGGCATTCTACAGTGCCGCTGAGCCCCAGGCTGAAGCCTGAGGTGAATGAGAGGGGGAATTCCACACTCTCAGCGGCTATGCTCTAACAAGCTCTTTACGCTTCAACTTCTCCAGCGTTGAGGTCACCTGATGAAAGTTGAAGGGTTTGCCGATTATGCCGTCAACCAAATCGTCTTCGCCTTCTGGCGGATCAGCGGTGGGTCCGTAACCTGTCACGAGCACAATCTTTATTTCCGGCCATTGTTTGCGAATCACTCTCGCCGTCTCCCACCCGTCCATCTCCGGCATCTGCAGATCGGTGAAGACAAAATCAAAACTCTGCGTCCGCAGCTTACGAATCGCGTCTGGCCCACTCTCTGCGCGTTCGACTTTGTGATTTGCAGCAACCAGCATTTCCGCAAGTGTCTCGCGGACTGACTGCTCATCGTCTACGACAAGGATAGTCAGACCCAGTACTTTGTCCTTTCCTGTAAACTCGTCAAGTTGCATTGACTCGCGCATGTCTGCCGGCAGCTCAACGGTAAATACCGAACCTTTGCCAACCTCGGATCTGACGCTGATTGAACCTGCATGACGCTCGACTATGCTGTGGCTGACTGACAAACCTAGACCAGTTCCATGGGCGCCCTTTGTAGAAAAGAACGGTTCGAAGATCTTTTGCCGAACATCCTCCGGCATGCCCAGACCATTATCGACGAATTGAAGTTGTAGACGCTTATCGTGACGCCGGCAGTTAATGTCAAGTCTTCCGCCTCTTGGCATTGCGTCTACTGCGTTCACGATTAGATTGACAAAAACCTCACGCAGTTCAGAGGCACTGCCGTACGTCTGGCAATCATCGTTGGCTTCCAGCTGTACGTCGTAGCGCAATCCTCGAATACGTGCCTCGTTCTCCCAACGTGTTCTTGTGATTTCGACCGCGTCAGTCAAGAGGCTGCGCAAATCAACGAGGTCAAATTCTTTGGCCGGCGATTTTCGCGCGAATGTTTGAATGCGCCTGACCGTTGCCGCCGCATCTTCAGCGGCGGTTTGAATGATGCCGAGATTCCGGATAAGTGCCTCATCCGTGATTTGTCTTCGGAGTAACTGAGCTCGACCGAGTATCGCCGCGAGCGAGTTGTTGAAGTCGTGGGCGACGCCTGACGCCAGTTGACCCAACGCGCGTAGCTTGTCGGCTCGTGCTGCTCGCTCACGTTCCTCTTTTTGCTCCGTGATATCACGAGCGATTCCCAGTACACCCGTAGCCTTACCATCAACGACCAATGGCGAATTATCGACGCGTGCATAACGCAGCTTTCCTTCGTGCGAAAAGTAGCGCATCTCGTACGTTTGCGGGTGTCCCGTTAACGCTGCATCGAGTTTCTCCTTTACCAACACTCGATCCGGCTCATACACCAACTCCAGCAGAGGACGTCCAATCAATTCGTTGCGCTGATATCCCAAACCTTTCAACGTGGCGCTGTTGGTCCACTTGAAACGTCCGTCGGCGTCGACCGCATAGATTGATTCACGAGCGCTCTCGAGGATATTCGTCAGCAAGGATTGATGCTCACGCGCGACGGCTTGGGCCTTTCGTAGCTCTGATAGATCGCGAGCCGTACAAACAACTGCCAGCGTCTTGTCGTTTTCATTAACGACTGGCTCGACTGTCACCAGCAAAGGTCGATTGAGCCGGGTGGGCGTAATTTCTACCGTGACGCTGCGACCGTCAGCCATAGCCTTTTCAACGATGCATCCCTCGTCATCGGTTGCGCGAAGGACTTCGCAGCATTTGCGACCAAGTAGAACTCGCGGATGAGCCGCTTCCATTGCTGCTCCCGCGCGATTCACGCGTTTAAGGGAGCCAACCTGATCAAAGATGAAGATGCCATCTGACATTGCATCAAAGGTTGCTTCCCACTCTGCTTTTCCGCGCGCCACCATTTCGAATAACTCAGCCTGCGCGATCGCTATCGCGAGCCGTTCGGCTAGTGCATCAACGAGTGTTAGCTCACCGTCAGTCCATCGTCGCATTCGATCGGTCTGGTGGATGCTCAAGACGCCACGAAACTGTCCTTTTACGACTATCGGGTAATTAATCTGTGATCGAACGCCGAGCTCGCGCGAAATATTCCGAACGAAAGAGCTCAGTTGTTTTGCACCGCCCTGGTACTTCCATGCGTCGTCGATAATCAACGGATGTTTTGTATCCGAGAGTTGCCGCCCAATCGCATCATCGTATTTAATTCCAAGATGCTTGATCGTGCCGACACCATTCGCGACGTATTCGTGTTCCAAGGGCGAGCTGAAGTCTTCATTGTTGTGAAGGTAAAGATGAACGCGGGAAGCCGACAGTGCCACGCCCAGCTCACGCGTGGCAGTACTTAAAACGTCAGGCAAACTAAGAGACGCGCGGATGATCATCGTCAATCTGTTGACCAGCGCCTCACGCTTAGAGGTCGCTTCCGCTTTCTGATAAAGCTCCGCCTGACGAATAGCGATTCCGGTTTGGTCCGCAACCGCTTTGGCGAGCGCGATATCAGCTTTAGACCAGTGTCTGAGGAGGTCAGTTGTCGAAAGTGCGAATGCCGCGGGAACATCCTCTCCGACGCGAATCGCAACGTACATGATCGACTTAACGTCCGCATGTTTCAGGATGTTTTCGTAGAGCTCGGTTATGGTGGTGTCATTTGCCGCATCGTCAAAAGCCAAAACGCCTGTCTTATCCAACGCGTCAATCAGTACCTGCAAGTGATCGAGATCAAAATCGGATCCGGCGGGTTGAACGCCTTCGGCATGGTATTCAGCAACATTTGTGGCGCGCTTGGTCCAATCATCGCGCATATAGAGAGAGCAGCGTCCGACATTCAGGTAAGATCCCAGTTCTTTCACAGCCGTGTGAAAAATCTCAGCGCTATCCAGCGAGCAGCGAATCGCCTGCGAGATTCGGTGGGACATCGCTTCCCGTTGCACTTGTTGTGCTAATGCTTCTTCCGCTCGACGCCGTTCGCTGATGTCAACACCGACACCGGCAACATACCTGTTGCCCAATGGATCTGTGGTAGGAAACTTAAAAACGAGCCATTGGTGAGGAGTGCCGTCCTCGGTGGAAACTGTCTCAATAACCTCTTCAGGATGGCCCGTTGCCAGTACCTTCAAATCGTGTTCGTGCGTCTGTCGAGCGAATTCTGCCGGTAACCAATCGAAGCTCGTTTTACCGCGAAGGAATAAGAGTTCTCGCCCAAACAGTCGTTCGAAGGGTTTGTTTACATAAACATACCGACCGTTGGCATCCTTCATGAACGCAACTGCAGGACTGTTATCCATGAAGCTATTGAAGAACGCCTGCGTTTGAAGGAGTGCCAGCTCTGAACGTTTTCTCTCTGTTATGTCGCGCGCGATGCCCTGGACACCAACGGCCCTACCATCGTGATACATGAGCCGCGTACTGACCTCCAGTCGTACGCGTTCGCCACTCTTAGTAATTATGTCGAGCTCGTAAACCGTTGGGACATTTTCCGTAGCCTTGTGCGCAATCATCTCGCGCGCGAGTTGGAGAAATTCCGGCGCGATTACATCGGCTACGTTCATTGTCATCGCTTCTTGACGTGAGTAGCCGGTGATGCGTTCGCCACTTTGATTTAGCGACGTGAAGTTGCCCGCAAGGTCGTGCGTGTAAATGATGTCATTGGCATTTTCAAATAGCTCGCGATAGTGTTTGCCGCTCCTGTGCCGTTCAGTGAGGCGCGCGATCTTCACCAGGAGTTCTTCATGCCGAAAAGGAATTCCCAGATAGTCGTCCGCGCCGGCATACAGGCCCTGAATGCCTTCCTCAGCCGAGCGGTGCGTTGCGCTGATAAGGAGAACAGGAATGTTTGCTGTTCGAGGATCGGCTTTAAGGTGCCTGCATAACTCCAAGCCGCCGACGACCGGCATTACAACGCCACTGATGACCGTATCCGGCTCAAACGATAAAGCAAGTTCGAGAGCTTCAGCCCCGTCCGTGGCCGGCGCAATCTCATACCCTTCACGTGAGAGCAGCTCGAGGAGCAGATCGAGAACCTTTCGATCTTGATCGACGATCAGTATCCGGCCACGATCGGACGTGATGGGATTCATTCGGTTCAGACCAGGCGAACGCTGAGGTGATTTACCGCGGATTGTGGGAGGTCAGACCTCGGACGCACTCCAAAGGCCCAGGGAGTATAACAGAGTTGTTCAAAGTTTGTCACCGCTTTATTTTCTATAGTTTACGGCCTTTTTAGGACCATCTGCGTGAGGTAGCCGTTGGTTATATCTAGGCTATTCGGGACGTCTTCGAACAGGCTCCGGCGTGACTGTCTTTGCGAAGTAGCCGGGACGGTAATTTAACTTGAGATTCTGTTGCTTTAGTTCCTGATTCACGATCTGAATCTCCACTCGCCGGTATGAGCCGTCTCGATTCTTGTTCGTAGGAGAGTAGGCGACCAGATACTGTTCGCGCAGGTCTCGCTGAATCTGTGCGAACGCTTCTCTCAAGTCGCGCTCATTGTTTGGGAAATACGCTCGACCGCCAGTCTTTTCGGCAACTTTTTGTAGTGAGCCTTCTTCCACATCGTAGCTGTAGCGATCACCGATACCGATAGCGTATATCAGCGCATCTACTTTTTGGGCGCGTTCGATGGCCTCATGCATTTTCATTCGACTACTCGTGTCGTGGCCGTCTGTAAGCAGGATGATTGCTCTGCGCGTGTGTTCGGCGGAGTCGCTAATTACTTCGTCAGATGTCACCCAGATGGCGTCCCAAATCGCCGTCGATCCGGCAAGACTCTGGTTTGTTCCAGAGATAGGAGGTGTGCCATTAACCACAACACCACCGCCGATATATCCCGACGGAGGAACGAATTCCACACGATCGATAGCGTGTCGCAGACGTTCGACATTTCCGGTAAATGATTGCTCAAGGGTGGTCTCGCCCGTAAACGAGATGACCGCAGCCTCATCTTTGTTTGCGAGTACGCTCTCCAGAAATGCGCGCGCCGCAGCCTTTTCATCGGGTAGCGTGCGTTCTTCCGAAGCGCTCGTGTCGATCAGAATAGCCAGCGACAACGGAAGATCGATGTTTTGCTGAAACGTGAAAATCTGTTGCGGCTGTCCGTCTTCAAAAACTCGAATGTCTTCAGCTTTCAAGTTGCTGATAAAGCGTTTATTTCGATCGGCGGCTGTAAAGAAGATGTTTGCAAGGTTAGTTTCTACTTTGACGACTTCATCAGAATCCTGTGGCACTTCTTCTCGAACACGCGGCGGCGGTGTGGGTGACGCCGTTGGTTGGATTTCGGATTGATTTGATCTATTCACAACCGGCTTCGCCGGTGACTGGGCAGACATTCGTCCGGTGACTGCTCCGGCGCAGGTCACTGCGAAAACTAAAAGCACTAAAACTGTTGGCCGTGTGTGATTGTGACGATGGATCTTCAAAATACTTACCTTCTTTTACTGCTGCATTACGCTGTCGGTAATCGCTTTGTATCCGCGTTTTGTTCGGATCTTCAAGCCATCATGACCATCGCTAAGCCTAACGTCGATCTTCCTAAACGCGCCGTCGTAGTTCTTGTTCGTGGGATTGTAGGTAACCAGATATTGAGCGCGCAGCTCTTTCGAGATCTTGGTGAATGAACGTTCGAGCGTCAGCATGTCGCCTGTAAAGAACGCAAGGCCTCCGGTCTCTTCAGCTAAAGTTTGCAGATCGCGATCCTTTTTGTCGGAAACCTGACCAGCTTCAACACCGGGCACGGTTGATATGAATCCTGCTTTCGTTGAGATCGCGAAGATGGTTGTCTCTGTTCGTTGCGCGATATCGATTGCGTCACGCAGATTGGCGCGGCTGTAGGTATCTTCACCATCTGTTACGAGGAGCAATACACGCCGCCCTGGTACGGATCTCATTTTCTCATCGCAGAATTGCCACACGGCATCGAACAGAGCCGTTTGCTTGCCCATCTTCTTGACACCGTAAACTGCCTTGTCGAGTAGATCGAGTTTGTCGGTGAAATCCTGCAGCAAAGAAATCTGATCATCGAAGGTGCCAAACAGCACGCGATCTTTCCGCGGACGGACCACGGTTTGAATAAAGTTCATCGCAGATTCCTGCTGGAACTTGAGTTTACCGGCGGTCGATGGTGATGTATCCATCAACACTGCAACGTACAGCGGAAGCGTTTGCGAAAGATCATCGGAAAACGTTTCGATCTGCTGAGGAACCTTATCTTCCAACACAATAAAGTCCCTTTGTGTTAGGCCCGGTACGAACTGGCCTTTCTTATCAACAACAGTGATTGGCAGCCGCACTCGACGAATATTAGTGATGATGGTCTGGTCATCTCTGGCAAGCGGCGTGGGACTAGGCGACGGTTTTGGTTTCTGCGCCGAAACTGATATCGACAGGCCGATTGCCAAACAAAGTAGCGGTAGAAACTTATTTAAGACTCGAGTTCTGATGATGTGCATACGATTAAGACGGTGGCTTAGGCGATGTCTGGAGTTTGCCACGTAACGGCGTTTCGATGCTATGTAATACAAACCTGTTGCCCTTTCAAGTATGACTGCAATGCCGGAAAAACCAACTTCTTGCCCGGAAATCCCAACCATTTTCGCGAGTATCGGCCTCTGACTTTTTGAAATGAGCCTCATGCGTCGACGTGAGAAGCGGGTGATACAATGCGTCCAACCGTGATCAGGCGAGACGTGTTGTGCGGAAAACGTCAACCTCCATGCCGGAAACCCAAAACAATTCCAATCAGCAGAGTGCTGAGACCGTGCCTGAATTCATCGGTCATTATCGCATCTTGCGACGGTTGGGCAAGGGCGGAATGGGCGAGGTCTTCCTCGCGGAGGACACGAAACAACACGGACGGAAAGTCGCTCTCAAGGTGCTTCTACGTTCGCTGACCAGCGAACCAAATCGTATTCGCCGATTCAAGCAGGAAGCTCGTGCGGTGTTGGCACTCAATCATCCGAACATTCTGACTATCTACGAGATTGGTGAATGGAACGACAATCAGTACATCGCCTCCGAATATATTGAGGGTGAGACTCTCCGACAGTATCTCTGGAGCGCAAAACTGACACTGGATGAGGTGCTTGGTATTGCCACTCAAGTGGCGATGGCCTTGGAAGCTGCCCACTCGGCCGGAATAGTTCATCGAGATATCAAACCCGAGAATATCATGTTGCGCACGGATCGATTCGCGCGTGATCGGCTGGTGAAGGTGCTCGACTTTGGGCTGGCAAAACTGACTGAACGAGATGAACCAACAACGGATCCTGAAGCAGTCACAATCCCAATCACCGAGACGAATCCCGGTGCGGTGATTGGAACCTCAGGATATATGTCTCCCGAGCAAGCAGCGGGCGACGCAATTGATGCCCGCTCAGACGTTTTTAGTCTCGGCGTAGTGCTATATGAGATGGTGGCAGGTAAGCCTCCATTCAAAGGCCGCACTGACAGCCACACACGCGTTTCGATTCTTGATCATCATCCGCCGCCACTGGTCGAACAAGCGCCTGATACACCGAAACAACTGGAAAGAATCATTAACAAGGCCCTCGCCAAAGAGCGCGAGAAGCGATATCAAACCATAACAGACCTTAAACTTGACCTCGAACAGTTGCGAGAAGAGATACATGTCTCAGCTTCGGGACTGCGTGAGGAGACGCGTTCTAGCGCAGGTCAACCCACGGTCGAGACACACACAGTTGCATCTACCAGGGCTGGAACAATTCAAACCCAACAGTCGTGGGAACAAGCGCCACGCTCCGCTTCACATGCTGACGACACCTCCGTCCAAAGTCGTCGCAGAGGGAAGCTGTACATAGTGTTCGGATCAATTCTGGTTCTGCTTCTCGCCGGTGTTTTCGTCTATTCGAAATTTTTCAATCGGCCGGCGATAAATTCCGTTGCCGTGTTGCCGTTCGTAAACGACAGCGGCGATCAAGGTGCGGAATATTTATCTGATGGACTTACTGAAAGCATCATCAACAGTTTGTCGCAGGTCCCAAATCTGCGCGTGATGTCGCGTAATGCCGCTTTCCGGTTCAAAGGAAAAGGTGACCCGCAAGACGCCGGCCGAAGTCTCAACGTGGGCGCGGTGCTGACTGGACGTTTGGTAAAAGTTGGAGATCGGCTTTTGGTGAAGACTGAGCTCGTCAAAGTACAAGATGGTTCACAGTTGTGGGGGGCGGAATACAACACGAGTTTGGCAGATATCCTTGCTGTGCAGGATGAGGTGTCGAAGAAGATTGCTCAAAGCCTTCGTGTGCGTCTGAGCGGTGAAGACGAAGAGAAACTCGCGAAACGTTATACAAGCGACGCCGAAGCGTACGAGCTTTATTTGAAGGGTCGCTACTTCTGGAACAAGCGCAATGAAGAGGGCTTCCGCAACGGCATCAATTTCTTTAAGCAGGCAGAAGAAAAAGATCCCGGCTTTTCGCTGGCGTTTTCGGGATTGGCAGATTCATACGCGCTTCTATGTGACATCGGCGTGGTTGTGCCAGTAGACGAAATGCCGAAGGCGAAAGCCGCGGCGCAAAAGGCCGTCGACACAGATCCGACGCTTGCAGAAGCATTCACATCGCGTGCGTTCGTAAAGCTCTCCTACGATTGGGACTGGATCGGCGCCGAAGATGATTTCAAACATGCGTTGCGCTTGAATCCAAAGTATCCGACTGCGCATCAGTGGTATGCATCTTATCTGATGCAAATGGGTAAATTCGATCGAGCTAAAGAGGAGATTGAGGAGGCACACAATCTCGATCCGCTGTCACCAATCATCAGTTCGAATGCCGGTTTGTATTCCTATTACGAGCACAACTACGACGATGCGATAGCCAAATACAAGTTGACGTTGCAGACCGACCCGGATTTTTGGGTGGCGCGCCACTATCTCGCGCTGGCCTACGTCCAAAAGGGAATGTTCGACCAAGCTGTTGCTGAACTCCGTTCGTTGATCAAAGCGCCGGCAAACGGTGCTTTGCCTGATGCTGTAGTTGCTTCTGAGACTGAAGCAACA
>DATBSH010000342.1:0-5539 GCA_036559885.1 Pyrinomonadaceae bacterium | reverse complement strand
ATCATCTTCAAACATTAAGAGCTCCGCCTCGATGAACGTGGCTGATGAGATCGTCGTGTTGAAATCGCAGAAGCTACTGGCACCGACAGCAGCCCTGAAAGAACTGAAGCGTTGAACGAGCCAGGATGAGGGAAGGATTTTGTAAAACAAAAGCGACGAATCTCTGAGAGAGATCCATCGCTTCGTTCTCACAATCGTTAGATTATGAATTCGCGGTCAGCGTCCTCACCCCGCCAACCGCAAAAGCGAGCACATTCAGCGCTCACTTAGTTGATCGGCATTATAGGCTGTAACAAGATTATGTCAACCCACAGCCCGGTAAGGCATTCAACATCGTGTGAACGCGACTCGACCTACAACCTTTACCAATAAAAGAACGGGCCGGGAAAGTGGTGTCCAAACTTGTCACTAAACCGATAGGTACAAGATATCCACGTAGGTTGAGAAACTCTTGAGGGATTCTTGAAGAATCAACTGAGTTTAAACGTCTGAAGTGATTGTCCTCGCACAATCATGCGAGCACATCTGGCGAGGATAAAACAAAGAACGGTAGGTAGCCGGTGCGGTGCCCAATGACGCACAGCAGCCGAACAGAGACGACAGGGTAACAATCAGCACCGCAACGCGGTAGCGTCGGGTCGACGTTACGGTACACTCCGTTACGATTAATACACGACCCGACGCTACCGCGTTACGGTTACTGACTGTTATAACTAAAGCCTACTGTTTACGTTGCCAATGCTTTCTCCGCCTTGCTGCGAACAAACGCATAGTTCAACTGTGGCAGCGAGTTGAACTTAGCCGCTTTCGTAAACGACTCCTTTGCTTTTGCCGCGTCACCTTTGCCTTTGTACGCCTCACCCGTCAGATAGAGCACGTCGGGATTTTGTTGATTGGCTTGCGTTAGTTCACTTATCGCGGTGTCGAAGTTCTTTTCCGCGAGCGCGATCCGGCCGGCTAGTTCGTGCGCCTGCTTCAGTTGGTTCTGATTCTTTGCCGCTTCAGAACCTTTTCGAAAAGTTTCGGTCTCTGTCTTAGCAGTTGCCAGATCTTTCTTCGCGATCGCAACGCGAGCGAGATTGTAATGATGAAACAGCGCTGTGTTGTCTTTGATCTCCTTCGACAAGTTTGATTCATTTGTCATCTTCAGCGCATCTTCATAAGCTTTGCGGGCCTCATCGAGTCTGCCCATCTCCAGCAGAATGTTTCCCTTCAATTGAAGATCACCAGCCATTGCGGGCACATCGCTCGTCTTTTGGCCTAAGGCGTACTGCTTGTCGACCTCCGCAAGTGCCTGATCCAACTTGCCGCTATCCGCAGCAACCACCATCTGTCCAAATAAGGCGGTGCGTCGCTCACCGTCGGTGCGGGCCTTATTTGTCATCTTCTGCAATTCCCCCTCGGCGTCGCTGCTCTTTCCCTGGTAGGCCAAAGCAGCGGCGATCCCAAAATGAGGGTTCAAGAAGTTCGGGTCAATTGACAACGCTTTGTTGTATTGCGTGATGGCCTCATCGAATCGTCCCATCTTTAACAGCAATTCGGCATACGAATCGTAGGGGTTCGGATCATTCGGGATGAGCTCGATGTACTTCTTGAAAGCATTCTCCGCATCTGTATACGCCCCGTTCTGTCGATAGGCGTAACCCAGAATGTTGTAAGCGGGGGAATAGTCCGGCGCTATTTCGGTTGCTTTCTTGTAGTGGCTGATCGCCTGCTCAAAATCCTGCTGACCAAAATAATAACCACCCAAATTAAAGTGGGCGCGCTCATCGTTTGGGTAGGCAGCGACAAGCTTATCCAGAATATCTTTCTGTTTCGTCGGGTTCGCGTTGGCGCCCGCTTCGTTCGCTTCGATCAGCATTCGTTCGCCATCTGTTGCTTTATTCGCGAGCGCCACTGCCTTCTTGAGATGGTCGAAAAACTCTTTTGCTGTGGGCGAAACATTCGCTCGATTCAGTTCGGCCAGGGCGAAATTTGGATCGAGCGAGAGCGCTTTATCAAAGTGCTGAATCGAATCGGTTATGCGAAGTTTCTCAGCTAAATCGCGCCCGGCAAGAAACTCCTTTCGGGCATCTTCCGATGAAGTGGTCACCGCAATCTTCCCGTTCTTAGCGCTTGCGTCAGCAGCTGTTGTCTTGTTTGGTTCAACCGGCTGGCAAGCCGAAAAAACCGCTGTGCAAATTAGGAGAGCTGCGAATCCCAACTGTTTGAAAATACCGATTGTGGTTCCTGGATAATCGTGTTTCATTGTGTAGTTGCACTCCTTCTGAGCAGACGAGTTCGTGGCCAACTATGGGGAGAGCTTGATTACGTGCAGATATGGCCGCGACGTTTCACAAACAGTGTCCGGCGCACTGAGAGATGAAATCCGCGACTGTTATGAATTCACTTGCTTCGGGTTTTCTAGTCGGTATGGCGGGAGAATAGCATGCCCTAAGCGCAGTCAAGAAATTAAATTGTAAATTCTTACGTCTCGGATTCGTTTAAGCTGGTTGAGCAAACGAGAATTCGTGTTGATCCAATTTAATGGGTCATTTGCAGATGTCCGATACGCTTCAGCCTGTCGTGACGTGCAATAGATTCAAGCTTAGAGAAATCAATCAACCAGATGTCCGATATGCTTCAGCTTGTCGTGATTTGGCTCAGATTCAACTGCTTTCAGAAATGCGCGCGGTTGCGATCGACGATCCGATCATTTGTAAACTTAGCCTTAAAGAAGTTGAATCTATCGGAGGTCACGACAAGCTGAAGCGTATCGGACATCAGTTCCTGAAAGAAGTTGAGTGTTGCGCACGTCACGACAAGCTAAAGCGTATCGGACATCAGTTCCTGAAAGAAGTTGAGTGTTGCGCACGTCACGACAAGCTGAAGCATATCGGACATCTGCAAGCATATCGGACATCTGATCAGCGGTTACCGCCAAGCGCCTTCGGTGTGCGACGGTTTCTTGCTGGCTTCGGTTTCGTAATCTCGAATCTCTCGGGCACACCTCGATCTGTAAACGCAGAGACAGTGGTATCCAATGGATCTCCTTGCGCCTTGATCTGGAATCTAAAACTTCTCTGCGGCGGTCGAAATGTACCTACCGGCTGACTCACATTAACGGTATATCCACGACGAGAACGCTCGACGTTGATCGTCGTGCGACGAAACACGCCATTTCGATATGCAGGAGACTCTCCATCATCTTCATAAAGCGTAGTACTCGCGGTTCCCTTCTCATCGGGATAGATTCCAAACATGATCGACGAATCGGATGTTTCTCCCACGTAATTCATTTGAGGACCAGTCGGAATTATCGAACCACCTCGAACGAACAACGGGACCTTATACAGATCTGCCTCAATCCAATGTGTAGTGCCGCCAACGTAGCTGCCGCCAGTCCAGTAGTCGTACCAGACTCCTTTAGGAAAATAGACGAACCTTGATCTCACGTCCGGCTTCAGTATTGGCGCAACCATAACATCACTGCCAACCATAAACTGGTCATCAAGATTATAGGTGTTTGGATCATCCTGATAATTGAGCAGCAACGGTCGGAATAGCGGCACCCCCGTGCGATGCGCCTCTTCGAGGGTAGTGTAGAGAAAGGGTAGCAACTCATACCTCAACTTCAGATACTTGCGAATGATGTCTTCGTAGAACTTTCCAAACCGCCACGGTTCCTGATCGTATCCGCTGATTTCCTTGTGATTGCGACAAAACGGTACGAGAAAGCTGACTTGATAACTTCGCACCAGTAGCTCGCCATTGCCACGCCCTATAAATCCGCCAACGTCGCTTCCAACGAATGGCTCGCCGGAGAGTCCGAGAGTTGTGAACATCGGTATGTTCAGCGCCAGTGAGTCCCAAGTGCTATTTGTATCTCCCGTCCACATCGTGGAGTAACGCTGAATTCCGGCATAAGCTGCACGGGTGATGACATATGGTCGCTTGTTTGGCCTTAACCGCTCCAATCCTTCGAACGTAGCCCGCGCCATCAATAACGCAAAGACGTTTCGGTTCTTGGCGTGGGTTGATTGTTCGCCCTCATCATTGCTCACAACATCGATCTGGTTCTTGCCAGTTTGATCGATAAAGTCTGACGGCTCATTCATGTCATTCCAGATTCCGGCAATACCGTTGTCGAGGTACGCTCGATGCAAGTCCCCCCACCATCTGCGCGCATCGGGTAGTGTGAAATCTACGAAAACGCTGTCGCCTGGCCAAACTTTTGGAATGAAAAGCCCGCCACTCTTACGTCTCTGAAAATAGTTCTGCGCAAGTCCCTGATCGAATACGTAGTATCGCTGTACTTGCGACTCCAGTTCAGCATTGACTGAAGCGTGCTGGGTCGCACCATCGGCAGGCGGTTGATGCTTGACCCCGGGATCGACGATCGTCACCAACTTAACGCCCTGACGGGCGAGTTTTTCGGCAAGAGCCTTCGGATTTGGAAATCGACTGGTGTCAAATGTGAAGACGCGATAGCCCTGCATGTAATCGATGTCCAGATGCAACACGTCGAGCGGCAAATCATGCTCTCGATATTGGCGCACGATCTCTTCAACCATCGTGTCAGGGTAATAGCTCCAGCGACTTTGCTGGTTCCCCAGTGCCCACAGCGGTGGAAGCGGCATATGCCCCGTGAGATCGGCATAACGACCGAGTACCTTTTTGATCGAAGGACCGTAGAAAAAGTAATAATTCATCTCGCCGCCCTCGGCACCAAACCAGGCATGCTGCTGAGATGAATGTCCAAAATCAAAGTAACTGCGATAGCTATTGTCGAAGAAAATGCCGTAAGCGACGCCGCGTTGCAGCCCAATATAAAAAGGTATCGTCTGATAAATCGGATCCCTTCCTTCCGTGTAACCAGGCGTGTCGGAATTCCAGTTGACGAACCTTCCCCGTCGCTTATCGAGCCGCGCAGCCTTTTCACCCAGACCGTAGAAGTGTTCGTCAAACCCGAGCTTCTTGGAGGCGGCGACAAACATTCCGGCTTTCGGATCAAACATCATTTCGCTAAGTAGGCCGTTTGCGTCATAGGCCATTGGTTGTTCATCGGAGTTGAGCAGTTCGTGAGAGCGCGCATCACGAAAGTCGATGAGCAGAGGTGACCGATGGATGACGATTTCGAGTTCGCTCGTGACGAGTGTGATCTCCGTCGGCGTCTCATTGACGGTGAACGGCACGCCATCCCAATTGGATTTTGCTATTGCCCATGAATGATCTTTTGTGGGTAGCGGTTTTGTGAACGAGGCTCGCACTCGAATTAAATCAGGTGCAAGAACGGCGAGCTGAACTTGTGAGTTATCGCGACAGTTTAGAAGGAGACCACGATCAGTCTTGGTGAAGCTGATTACCGGGCCAATCTTCTCGAGACGCGTAATGTCCTGGCCAGCAACGTTGGTGACAACGACACAGATAAACAGAATAAGAAGATTCAATCGGTTCATAGCTGTTTTGTAATTTGTCCCCCTGAACGCTTAAGTACAAGGTTTGGAAAATTTCAGGTTGGGAAGGGTGGCTTGCCCCCGCTCCAGGTGCATATTATTTA
>DATBSH010000341.1:0-9687 GCA_036559885.1 Pyrinomonadaceae bacterium | reverse complement strand
ACGCATAAATAGGCCAATTACGCGGAAGAAAGAGGCATTTGGTAGTCTGAATTAACCTGATACCCGATAAACCTGACTGTCGGTTTGCGGATTTCAGTTTTGGTACGATTTAATGAGTTAGAGCATTCGCCGTTTCCAACCTGAGGGACTGATCATCAAAACGATAGAGATCATCTTCTGGGTAAGCGTACTCGCTATTGGGTATACGTATATCGGGTACCCACTTCTCTTGGTCCTCATCAGCAGTTTTCGGTCAAAACCTGTGAAACGCGGAGACTTTTGGCCAACGGTCACGGTGATCATCGCTGCCTATAATGAGGAGCGGGATCTCGCAGCGAAGCTCGAGAATACGCTTAAGCTCGATTACCCCAGTTCCAAACTGGAGATCATGGTGACGTCGGACTGTTCGACGGATCGGACTGATGAGATAGTTCGCAGCTTCGCCTCTAGGGGTGTGCGACTTCACCGGCAGGAGGAACGACTGGGAAAAACCGCCGCGCAAAACGCAGCTGTCCAAAAGGCACTGGGCGACATCATTGTCTTCTCAGACGCAACCACATACTACCAACCAGATGTGCTGCGTCGGATGGTTCCGTGTTTTGCAGATCAAACCGTGGGCTGTGTAACGGGGAATGTGATTTACGCGCACTCCGCCGATTCCAGTGTTAGTCATGGCACGCGTTCTTACTGGGATTATGAATTCTTGCTCAAGAAACATGAGAGCGCTATCTATTCTTTGATTGGAGTGTGCGGTTGCATGTATGCGGTTCGTAAGTCGGCCTACGTACCGCTGTATCACGAAGCGTGTAGCGATTTTTTGATTGCAACTACGATGGTCAAACAGGGCTTGAGAGCAGTATACGAGCCCGATGCCGTTTGCATCGAGGAACCAAATGCCAAAGCTCACAAGGAGCTTGCTGTCAGAGTTCGGATCATTACCCAAACATTTGCCGACTTGTGGCGGAATCGTGAGGTCATGAATCCCTTTCAAAAAGGGTTTTACGCGGTAGAGCTTTTGTCACACAAAGTCATGCGCTATCTGGTGCCACTATTTCTTATGGCTTTGCTGGTGACGACGGCGATCCTCGCTTTCGTAAACCTCTTTTATGCTGTCGTTTTCATAGCCCAGATCTGTTTTTATTTAGCTGCCGCAATATCGGCCTTGATGGTCCGACTGGGTGTGAATACGCGTTGGCTCGCCTTGCCACAGTATTTTGTAATCACGAACGTCGCCTGTCTTCTTGCGCTGCTGAAACTAATTCGCGGCGAACGTTATACGAAGTGGGAGCCTGTCCGAGACACAATTAAAGGAGGCGGTCTCGAATCGGCGCCGAGAGGAGGCACCGGCAGGCTGACATTATGAAGAACGCTATCTCCATTGATCTTGAAGATTGGTTTTGTGTTCATAATTTGAGCGGAGTTATCAAACCGGCCGACTGGGACAATTGTGAGTTGAGGGTGCGCGAAAGCACGGAACGCGTCCTAAGGCTTTTCAATAAACATCAAACTCGCGCCACGTTTTTTGTACTTGGTTGGGTTGCGGAACGCATTCCAGACCTAATCAAAAGCATCGATGCGCTGGGTCATGAGATTGCCGTTCATGGATACAACCATTTGCTACTGACGGAGATCTCCCCAAAGGAATTCGAAGATGATCTCGCGAAGGCACTCGAAGCGATCGATAGGTGCGGAGTGAAGACGCGCCCGATAGGTTTCCGAGCGCCCTCGTTCACGATTGTTGAAAAAACCAAACATTGGGCACTGCCAATTCTCGAAAAGCACCAGTTCAAATACGATTCCTCCGTGTTCCCAATCGGATTTCATCCTGATTACGGCGTCGCCGATTCACCGCTTAGTCCATACATGATTACTGACCGACTTCACGAGTTTCCCATGAGTTGCCTGGAACTTTTTGGGAAGCGACTTCCCTTTGGTGGGGGTGGCTACTTTCGTCTATTCCCGTACGCCTACACAAAGTACTGCCTGAGAAAGGTGAATAATAATGGGCGACCAACTGTTTTTTACCTGCACCCCTGGGAGTTCGATCCCGGTCAGCCAAGGGTGAACAATCTGTCGCTTTCGAAGAGAATCCGGCATTACCGGAACCTGGATCAGACAGAAAAGCGGTTCGAGCGTTTGTTAGGAGATTTTGAGTTTACAACTATCAGAGAGGTACTGGGTCTGTGAACGAGGAAATAATTGCCCAAAGAAAGTACTGGAACAACGAGGCTGATACATTTCAACGGATCTACAGCCATCGGAAGTCGAAAACAGCGAATATGCTCGACCGGATCTTCCGGAAAGACATGTACGAGAGGTTTCAGTTTACTATTGCTAACTGTGAGCCGATACGCGACAGAACCTTTCTGGATGTTGGTTGTGGCAATGGACTTTACAGTTTGGAACTTGCGCGCAAGGGCGCTCACCGCGTAGTTGGCATCGACATCTCTGAAGTAATGATAGGGTTATGCAAAGATGCCAGTGAGGCAGAGAATTTCAGCGATCGGTGCGTCTTTGAACAAACAGATCTGCTTGAGTTCGACGTTAATACAAAATTCGACGTGAGCTTTGGTATCGGACTCTTCGATTACATAAAGAATCCGCTGCCGGTGCTTACGAAGATGAGAGAGCTTACCACTGACAAATCGATTCTGGCGTTTCCGAGATTCTGGACCTGGCGTGCGCCAATTCGAAAAGTGAGACTTACCGCGAGAGGATGTGACGTATTCTTTTATCGCAAGTCGAATCTCGCGAAACTCTTGCGCGATGCCGGCTTTCGGCGCCATGAATTTCACAAAGTTGGCAAACTTCACTGCGTGGTTGCATACCCGTAGCAACGTTGCTCATTAGTATTCTTCTGCATGACATACAAGCCCGAAGCTTTTGATTACGAAAGCGTTTTTCCTTCCAAACGCCGTATCCCTCGCAACCCTGAACTCGAAGCGCAAGATCGTGGCTTCGCAGCTCCAAAGATCGATCTACCTTCTGAGCCGAAAGCGGAAAGCTCTACTGAAAAAGAAAAGCCGCCAAGTTTTGTCAGCGTCGAAGCCGGCAAATGGTTGGATAAGCGCGGTCATACCCTGACATTCGCATGTCTTTTCCTCTTCACGGTTGTACTTTACTTTCGTCCTTACGAGTTGATTCCTTCGTTGTCGTCGTTTAAGTCGATGGCATTCTATGTAGGCGTTATCACCCTAACAGTTTATGCCGTTTCCCAATTCAGTCTCGAAGGAAACCTTACCGCGCGGCCAACGGAAGTTCATATGGCCCTGCTGGTCGGACTCGCCGCCTTACTCTCAATACCGCTTGCGATCGACCCTGCAGAAGCGTGGAATGAATTTTATGAACTGCTAATTAAGACGCTGCTGATTTTTGTTGTGATCGTTAATGTCTTGCGCACCGAGCGGCGACTGAAGCTACTGTTCTTTTTGGTTCTGGCGGTGAGCGTGTATCTCAGCATACACGCTATCAGCGATTACCGAGCCGGCATTTTTAAGATTGGTGCAGAGGAGACAAATACGCTTCGAATCGCCGGCGCCATCCGGGGGTTGTTTGACAACTCGAATGACCTGGCTCTCCACCTGGTGACCATCGCTCCCATTTCGATCGCGCTAGCGCTGGAGAAAAAAGGTGTTCTTAGAAAGATCATCTTTTTTAGCATCGCACTGCTGATGATCGTGGCGATTGTCGTTACGTTTTCGCGAGGCGGCTTTCTGGGCTTGATTGCCATGGTCCTTGTATTGGCCCGTAAGTTGGGTCGGCGAAATAAGACCGCGGCTATGGCGACGATTGTCCTCGCAGTTGTTCTTTTCCTTGTCGCGGCGCCAGCTACTTACTCTGGTCGTCTTGCGACTATTTTTGACTCTGGATCTGATATCACTGGGTCATCAAGTCAGCGAACGCAAGTGTTAAAACGATCAATACTTGTCGCGCTGAGGTATCCGCTTTTTGGGGTTGGCATTGGAAATTTTCATCACAAATCGTTTCAGGAACTCGGAACTCATAACGCGTACACTCAGGTCGCTGCAGAAACCGGGATCGCAGCGATGATTGCCTACATTATCTTTCTGGTACATCCGCTCAAGAAACTCCGTATGATTGAGCGAGAACTGTTTGAGCGAAATGAATGGTCCCGATTCTATTATCTGTCGATAGGGTTACAAGCTAGTCTGATAGCTTACATGGTCGCTAGTTTCTTCGCCGCTGTCGCTTACCAGTGGTACATCTATTACCTTGTGGGGTACGCGATAGCGTTACGGCGTCTTTACTACTTCGACGAACTGCGGAAAGGGGCTGGTGCAATGTCGCAATCGCCAGTTCCCGTACATGAAACTTTATGAAGGTTGCGCACTGTGAGCACTTCCCACTATCGCGATTTACGACCGGTCAGGATCATTCACTCCCCTTCCTTTTCGCCGCTCGACTTGCTGAGAGAACTGCGCGGGCTTTGGCACTACCGTGATCTCTTTCACACCCTCACGGTGCATCGAATTAAAGTTCGGTACAAACAATCGATATTGGGACTTGCCTGGGCAATTCTTCAACCGTTTTCACTGATGCTGATCTACACGGTCATCTTTTCAGTGATCGCAAAAGTGCCCAGCGAGAATACGCCGTATGCTGTATTCGCCTACGCGGCTTTGTTGCCTTGGACTTTTTTTTCGAGTGCTCTAACGAATGCAACCGGAGGGCTCGTTAGCCACAGTCAGTTAGTGACGAAAGTTTACTTTGCGAGAGAGATTCTGCCGCTGACATACGTGAGTGCCGCGTTGTTCGACTTCGCGATTGCTTCCACGTTGCTCTTCGCGCTGCTGGCTTATTACCGCATTACGCTTACGGTGTTTGCGCTTTATGCCATACCAATCGTTTTGCTGATAACTGTATTGGCAACTGCCTGCTCCCTTTTCTTATCAGCGACACAGGTGAGATTTAGAGATATCGGTGTTGCAATGCCGCTGTTATTGCAACTCTGGATGTTTGCAACACCAGTGGTATATCCGTTGAGCGCTGTGCCGCTGCGACTAAGGACCTTCTACGCTTTGAACCCGATGGTCGGCGTGATTGAGAATTTCAGACGTGTTGTTTTGCAAGGGGTGCCCCCGGATTTCTATTCACTGTGGATCTCGGTTGCAGTAGCGGCAGTGCTGCTTCCCTTGTCTTATCTGTACTTCAAGCATGTTGAGGCAACCATGGCTGACATAATCTGACGGTATCGAAAGCAGCATGAGCGATCTCAGATTAACAGGAGTGTCTAAGAAGTATCGGATTCGTCATGAGACGGCCGACGCTGACCGCTCATTACTGCGAAAGATACTGATGTCGCGGAAGCAAAAGGAAGACTTCTGGGCGCTGAAGAATATTACTTTTGAAGTACCACGCGGGCAGGCGCTCGGGATCATCGGCCATAACGGTGCAGGCAAGAGTACGATCCTGAAGTTGCTTTCCAAAATCACCACGCCGACCTCAGGCGAAATTGTTATTACCGGCAGGTTATCGGCCCTGATTGAAGTTGGGTCCGGCTTTCATCCTGAACTAACAGGCCGCGAGAATATTTATCTGAACGGTTCAATCCTGGGTATGTTGCGGCGTGAGATCACCGACAAGCTCGACAGCATCGTCGATTTTGCGGAGCTGCGACAATTCATCGACACGCCAGTAAAGCGTTATTCGTCTGGTATGTACGTGCGCTTAGGGTTTTCGATTGCGGCGCACTTGGATCCACACATACTTCTTTTAGATGAAGTGCTTGCCGTTGGTGACGCGGCGTTTCAGGAAAAATGCATCGAGCGCATTACACAACTCAAGAACAGCGGTACTACGATAGTTTTCATTTCGCATGATCTGCGAGCTGTAGGAAAACTTTGTGACCGTGTGATTCTTTTGAAGAGTGGACAAATTGAAGCAGATGGTGAGCCACGAAAAACCATCGCCTTATATGAGAGTTCAGCGCGCCAACTGCCCGCACAACAGCAGCATGGACCGCAGAAAGCGTCGCACGACGCAGTCGTCACATCATTAAGTTTTTACAAAGCAGATGGTCGAGAATCGCTAGCGTTCGATACTGGGTTGCCCATGAAAGCGATCATCAAATATCAGGTCTATAAGCCACTATACGACGTGATCTTTGAAGTTCAGTTTCATTCGCAGGAGGGCCAATTGAAGTGTTTCTTCAGCAGCGAAACACTTCCACAGCGAATCGATCTCGAGCCAGGCGAAGGAACGATTACGTTCGATTGCTCAGCGGTAGGATTGGGTCCGGGTGTCTATTTCGTTGATACTGGAATTAGAAATCGAGGTGCGGCGTTTGGTATCGACATTGACTGGCGACGGCGCTGCGTCGCCATCCGTGTTGACTACGAACGGCAGTTACGCGGTACATTCTACATGCCGTACGTCTGCAAGTTGATGGCGCCGACGGCCGAAGTGCTCCCAAAGACTGAGGCTGCGATTGATACTGACCAACAACTATATTCATCGACTACGAGCGTCGAGCAATAAGAATTAAAAGCGCTGTGCGAGAATCCAGATAGCTCTCCCCTCCTTGAAAGTATGATTCGTTACCACACGAAGTCCTAAGTGTGTGCCTTCCATGCCCGAAGTGTCTGTCATTATTAGCACGTATAATCGCGCCGACTCGTTGCGCTCCACCTTGGAAAGTTTCAGAGAGCAAGAGTCAGACGGCACGGATTACGAGATAATCGTCGTTGACAACAATTCGACTGATGAAACTTGTGACGTCGTAGTGAGCTTTGGCCATGCTGCTAGACAATTAAATGTTCACTACTGCTTCGAGGGCACGCAAGGTGTTTCGTATGCTCGCAACAAGGGAATCGCCACTGCACGCGGTCGCTTAATAGCTTTCACCGATGACGATATAAGACCAACGCCCAACTGGATCTCATCCATCCGCGCGGCGTTTGATAATTTTCCTAATGTCGATTGCATTGGCGGAAAGGTTTTGCCCGATTCTGAAACGCGATTCCCGCCCTGGTTGACACAACGACACTGGACTCCGCTCGCGTTAATGGATCTCGGAGACAAGCCGCTGGAGTTAGATGTACAGAATGGTCCAGGTCTGATTGGCGCAAATCTCGCAGTCCGAGCCGGCGTATTCAACGACGTTGGGTACTTCGATCCGAAACTCCAAAGAGTAAAAGATTCGATCGGGTCGATGGAAGACCATGAATTTCTGCTGCGATTGAGACGGGCAGACAAACGGATTATGTACGTCCCAAGCCTTGTTGTGCATTCGCACGTCTTTCCAGAGCGGCTAACAAAGTCTTATCATCGGCGGTGGCATGTTGGGCATGGCCGTTTTTATGCCGTCATGAGAGCTTCAGATTTTGAGGCCTCTAACGCAAAACTTTTCAATGTGCCCGGTCATTTATATCGAAGCGCACTGTCGAGTCTTTATCGGCGTGTGAGATACCGGTTAAAGAACAGACCGGACCTCGAATTCCAATATCAAACTGACCTCGATTTCTTCTGGGGTTTTTTTCGTCAACGAATAGCTGACCGACGAAAACCCAACAGTGCTCAGAACAAAGGTGAATATAAAGATGTTCCTGGATGATACCCGCATACATCCTTCATTAGTCCTCCGGAAAGTGAATCGAATTGGATTTATCGCAGTTCTCTTCGTATTGCTGCAGTTTCAACTAAAGGCTTCAGAACTTCCGCCTGGTTTCACTGACACTCTGATTGCCACCGGTATGTCCAGCGTAACCCGCATGGAACTGCTCCCCGACGGTCGGATATTGGTTTGCGAACAAGCAGGTACGGTAAGACTAATCAAGAATGGTGTATTGCAGCCGACTCCGTTTCTGACTGTTGTGGCAGACTCGTTCAGCGAACACGGGTTACTGGGGATCGCTCTCGATCCGGACTTCGCCACGAATAACTTCCTGTACGTCTACTACACGGCTACGGACCCCGTAATTCACAACCGCGTTAGCCGATTTACTGCTGATGGAGACACAGTTGTACCGGGGAGCGAGTTGGCTATTTTCGATCTGGATCCACTCGTCGGCCCGCTTGGTTGGCATCAGGGCGGCAACCTTCGCTTTGGGTCAGATGGCAAACTTTATATTGCAGTAGGTGATGACCGTAACGGAGCGAATTCACAATCAACCGATAACCTGTTTGGAAAAATACTTCGCATCAACTCAGACGGCGAAATCCCCACTGACAATCCATTTTTCGCGACGCTTAACGGAAAGAACCGGGCGATTTGGGCCCTTGGCCTGAGAAATCCGTTCAACTTCGCTTTTAGCCTGATCGATGGACGCTTGCTGATCAATGACGTCGGTGAAGACACGTGGGAAGAAATAAATGATGGAATAGCTGGTTCAAATTACGGTTGGCCTGAAACCGAAGGATTTACTTCCGATCCGCGTTTTCGAAGTCCGATTTTTGTATATGCCCATGGCACTGATGACAATACCGTAGGCTGTGCAATCACCGCCGGCGCTTTTTACGATTCGCCTACCAGTCAATTTCCCACGGAGTATCATGGGAAGTATTTCTTCATGGATTTTTGCGACGGCTGGATACGGACGCTAAATTCCGACGGCACCTCCACACTCTTCGGCGAGTTCACTTATTATCCGGTCGACATGAAAGTCAGCAGTGACGGCGCGCTCTATTATTTGGAGCGCGGGCTTGACTCAACGACTGACGGCGCGGTTCATAAAATCGAATTTACCGGTCAGTCAGCACCTCACATAGATACACAGCCGGCGAATGTAATTGTACCAAGGGGTCAACCAGCGACTTTCAGCGTTGCGGCGTCGGGGGCTCAACCGTTGTCGTATCAGTGGCTGCGAGATGGCGTCGACATCGCTGGTGAAACATCACCGACTCTAACAATCCCAAATGTCACGATGGATGATAGTGGTGCGAGCTTCGCGTGTGTTGTATCGAACGAATTTGGAACTGTTACTAGCAACTCAGCAACATTAACAGTTGCACCCGGTACAGCTCCTGTCGGGGAAATCACTTCCCCAGCAGCCGGCAATCAGTATCGTGGCGGAGACACGATTAATTTTGCTGGAACCGGTACTGATGCAGAGGATGGCCCACTTCCCGCGAGTGCGTTTACCTGGTGGATAGATTTTCATCACGAGACACATACACACCCGTTCATTCCCCCAACGACAGGAATAACAAGCGGCTCGTTCGTTATACCTACAACCGGCGAGACGTCAGCGGACGTGTGGTATCGCATTCACCTGTTGGTAACAGACTCTGATGGATTGACTCATTCGTCGTTTCGTGATGTGACCCCGATTGTAGAAACAGTTACGGTCGATAGCGATCCATCGGGTTTGCAAATTAACCTGGATGATCAACCACGCACCACGCCCATCACTTTTTCTACGGTAGCCGGTGTCAACCACACGATTACAGCTTTATCGCCTCAACAACTGGGGAACACTACGTATCAATTTGTGTCGTGGTCCGATGGTGGAGCTGCCACACACACGATTAACGGCGGCGGAACCTTTGTCGCGACTTATCAGGTTGCTGAACCGCTCCCGCCGGACGTTGTGCTGTACGCGTCGGAAGGGACACGAGTAGGAAACTATGTGGTGGTGAGTGACGGGACGGCTGCAGGCGGAGCACGGATCTCTAATCCGGATGGGGGTGCGGCGAAGGTTGGGAGTGCGCTGGCGAATCCGGGGACGT
>DATBSH010000340.1:0-4847 GCA_036559885.1 Pyrinomonadaceae bacterium | reverse complement strand
GGGGAGAACTCCGCAGAGGTACGCGCAGCCATCTGCAGCGATTTGGGATTTCTTGGGATTGACATTGATGCGGCGGCCAATGCGGGACTCTCTCCTGATGGGGACGCCGCCACCCCGGATTCCCGAGTCCGGATCCTGGTAATTCGGGCGCAAGAAGACTGGGCCATTGCGACAGAATGTTGGAACCTCATGTCAGCGCCCTTGAGGCTTTCAAACAGTCAACCACTCTGAATCGGGCTGTGCTTAGTAACGCGGGCGCCAGAGCCTTTCGCTTTCGCTTCGAAGTCCCCGATCATATAGGCTAAAAGCTAGAAATAGATTTGCCATTCTTAATCTCCTTTTTCGCTACCTACACCGCGTCGCGGTTCTATCACAGCGACGGGTTTCACTCGCGGATCAACATTACGCCGTCGCAGCTTGTTCGCCTTTGAAGAACGCAAGCAGCTCTGCATTCACTCTGTCTTTTAGGGTCGTGCACATTCCGTGAGGAGCGCCCTCGTATACCACGAGTTTGGCGTTCTTAATAATCTTTGACGACAACAACGCGGAATCCGCGATCGGCACGATCTGATCATCGTCACCGTGGAGCACAAGTGTCGGTACGTCAATCTTCTTCAGGTCTTCAGTCAGGTCCGTCTCTGAGAATGCCTTGATGCAGAAGTACGAGCCCGGAAAGCCGCACATCATTCCTTGCAGCCAGAATGATTCGCGCACGCCTTCCGAGACCTTCGCGTCCTGACGATTGTAGCCGTAGAAAGGAAGGCTCAGGTCTCTCCAAAACTGCGAGCGATCGGCCTGGACGCCGGCGCGCAGTTTGTCGAATTCCTCGATCGATGTGCCGCCGGGATTCTTGTCCGACTTCACCATCACCGGCGGAATCGCCCCAATCAGCACCGCCTTGGCTACGCGTCCCGTGCCATGACGGCCAATGTAGCGTACGACTTCACCCCCTCCAGTCGAGTGGCCCACGTGAATCGCGTCTTTTAAATCGAGAGCAGCGGTCAGCTCGGCGAGATCATCGGCATAGGTGTCGAGATCATTTCCGTTCCAGGGTTGATCAGATCTTCCGTGACCGCGGCGATCATGAGCAATACAGCGATAGCCGCGTTGCGCCAGAAAGAACATCTGGTCTTCGAACGCGTCCGCGCTCAAAGGCCAGCCATGACTGAAAACGACTGGCTGACCTTCGCCCCAGTCGTTGTAATAGATCCGGGTTCCGTCTTTGGTCGTGATTGTGCTCATTACAAAACTCTCCTCAGTCTGAAACTTTCGGCCGTCAAATCTTCCTGTTCATTACCGAGCCGAAGCGAAGGCAGATTGTCCACGCAGTGACTTGAAGGCCGCGCGCATTTCACCGACGAATAACTCCGGCTGCTCCCACGCCGCGAAAGTGGGTGCCCTTGGGAAAACTGTTGTAGTTGATGAAGTTCACATACGCTTTCTCTGCCCAGCTCGTCTTCATTTAATGTTTGTGCGTTCCTTCGATCGGTAATCCTGCCGCGATCCAATCAGATTTGCCGTCAGCATAATCCCGCACGTCGGAGTATCCGTGCGCCGCCAGTTCACGGGCGACGTTCTCCGATGTGTGTCAAGTGGGATTGGCGCAGTAGACAACAATCTGAGCGCCCTTATCTGGTAAAAGTTGTGGCGCGATCTGGCTTACTTTATCCGGAGGGAGGCTTATCGCTCCGGGCAAGTGCGCATGTTCAAAGCAACGGTCGGCAACGTTTCGACCAGAAGAAAATCATCCTTACCATCAATCTTGCGTTTCAATTCATCACGAGAAATAGTTTGCACGGATTACTCCTGTGATTCGGTGATTCCGATCGCCGTCAGGCGTAGCGAACCCATTTCCAACCACACACTTTTATGGGTGTTCGCAAGCAACGTGCCTATCGAAACAACGTTGGATAACTACAAAAGCAGGCACAATTCCAGTACTAAACACCTGCGATTGCCGGAATTGTCGGACAACTATCAATTCTGACCTGGACCAAGCCGACATTCCGGCGTTTGCGAAGATTAATCGCAATAAATGTGAGCCAGCAGCGTCAGCCGCTTCCGCATCGGCATTTGCCTGGATTGTCTGACATCTCGAACAACTTTGCTTTCCGTGAAACGATGATAGCTTAACCTACGGCGCGTTCTCGACCAGCCCAAAAACGGTCGCGCAAATCTTTCTTGAGGATTTTGCCAGAACCACTCTTTGGTAACTCGTTGGTGGAAATATCAATCTTTTTCGGAATCTTGTAACCGGCGAGATACTGCCGGCAAAAAGTGATCAGGTCATTCGTGTCGAGAGTCTTGCCCGGCCTGAGGACTACGGACGCCATCACGAGTTCTCCCCACCTGGGATCTGGTATACCGAAGACCGCCACTTCGAGAACCGCGGGATGCTGATAGATAACCGCTTCGACCTCGCCGGAGTAAACATTCTCACCGCCTGAGACGATCATGTCTTTCAAACGATCGAGGATGTAAAAATATCCTTCGGCATCCTGGTAGCCAATGTAGCCGGTACGGAACAACTCATTACGAAACGACAGCTCGGCCTCTTTCGGATTGTGCCAATAGCTATGCATCGCGTTGGCGCCGCGAACAACCATTCCGCCCGCACTGCGACCTCAACTTCTTTTCCGGAGTCGTCCATAACTCGCAAGACAATACCTGGACAAGTGCGACCGCAAGACGTCAATCTATTCAACTTCATAAGCTAGAGCCAACCACCAGTGAATCCCGCCCGTTTTAGTCCCCTAACAATCGCCGGGCAACGGCGCATGATGTTCCAGAGCAGACCAGTCCGATAGTTCTCAATCATGAGTACCACTGGCCCCTGATCGACTCCGAAATGATAGGGTGTAACCCACCAGCCAGTTTTGCTATCCGGTACTTCGAATGATTGATTGAACGATGGTCTGAAACCATATTTCTTGGTCCACCCCAAATTCATTTCCGCAAAGTGACGCACCGTTGGAATGACAATTTCAGGAGCAAATGGCAACGAGGCGAGCACAACCCACGGAGCGACGGTACCATCATCAGGGCCGAATGGCGCACCGCGAGCGACATAGTCGAAAAAGTCGCGTTCAAGACCATTGACTTTGCGTTTAAACCAACCTGGCCCGTCGCACGCAGTGAATCCCCAACAGTGTTCCCCATAGCCGACGAATTCCATGGGATTGCGGATGGCATATTCTTGCTGCACAAAAGTCGCTTGCCGGCTGTTCTCGAAGTAGTCGCTGTTGTGCGCGCGCATGAATTCGTCACGAATACCGCGAAAGTCGATCCAAAGATGCGAGAGCTGATGTGTGAAGAGCGGGCCCGAATAAAGCAGTTCCCGATCGTAAATTTTCTTCCACTGATAGGTCGAGCAAAAAGCGCTATAGCTCTCAGGCGGCAGCGGGTGGGTTTGTGAACCAAGTCCCAGAACGTACAGGAGCAAACCCTCGTCGTAACCTTCGTAGCGATTCTTGATGAATCCAGTTTCCGGAAACCAGCCATTAGTTATCGTCGCTGCCCCGTCGCTGGCCCAATTCCAGTCGGCTCGCTCGTAAAGTGCATTCGCCAACCTTCTAATCTCAATCTCATCTGGTGTATCGCGATCGAAGTAAGCGCCGACGGTAAGTGCACCCGCGAACAGAAAAGCCGAGTCGATGGTAGAAAGCTCACACTGCCAGACGCGGCGACCTGTTTCGATGTCCAGAAAATGATAGAAGAAGCCTTTGTAGCCAGAAGCGTCCGGCTCGGGACCTTGCGGGCAATCAAATAAATAACGAAGTCGCTTCCGAGCGATCTTTGCAGCGAAATCTCGAAAAATGACGCCACGCTCGACGGTGACCGGAAGTGTGGCCAGCGCCATACCGCAGGCTGCAATACTTACCGGAGCTTTCTCATCAGTTTTATCGCGGACCAGCCCATTATCTGGGTTGGTTTCGTGAAGGTAGTAGAGAACGGTCTCGAACTGCAGCAGCCCAAGGACTTCGTCAAAGGGCAGTTCATCTAAAGCGCCAGTAAGGTATATTTGGGACATGCGTTCAGTTGCGCTCCCTCAGCCCAACCGCACACGTACGTTGTGAGTTCTCGCATCGTCGCTTAGAAGCACAGCATCGTTCGGTAATCGTTGTCCATCTAGCTCGACTGATCGGACTCCGCGACCCTTGGCCGCCGAGTTATCCACTACAATCCGATATGTCGCCGAACGATATCGATAGCTCACTTCAAATCCTGACCACTTTGCTGGGATGCACGGATCGAAACGAAGTGTGCTGCCCTGCAATCGGAACCCCAGGATCGTTTCAACTGCAACTCGGTAGAGCCAACCCGCCGATCCGGTGTACCAGGTCCAGCCGCCGCGACCGGTGTGTGGCGCCGCGCCGTACACATCAGCGCAGACCACGTACGGTTCAACCTTGTAATGGTGAGCCTGCTCAGCCGTCGTCGCATGGTAGATCGGGTTAATAAGATTCCAAAGTTGCACGGCGCGGTCGCCGTGACCCTGCAAGGCTGTTGCCAACGCCACCCAGGTAGCTGCGTGGGTATATTGACCGCCATTCTCCCGGATACCCGGCACATATCCTTTGATGTAACCAGGTTGAAGGACCCCCTGGTCGAACGGCGGATCAAACAATTGGATCAGTTTGTCGTTGACATGCACCAATCGGTTTTGAACGGCGTCCATTGCTAATTGAGTCCGTGCCGGGTCGGCCTTCTCTGAAATGACTGCCCAAGCCTGTGGGATGGCGTCAATTTGGCATTCATCGTTTTGAGCTGAGCCCAGCGGAGTGCCGTCGTCAAAATACGCGCGACGGTACCACGCGCCGTCCCAGGCGTTTGCCTCCAAAGCAACC
>DATBSH010000339.1:0-33182 GCA_036559885.1 Pyrinomonadaceae bacterium | reverse complement strand
GCCTGCTGCCCTGCTCCTCTTCTATAATCTGTGTAGTCTGTGGAAATCGGTGGATCTGCTTAGGTCTGTCGCAGGGCGTCTTCAGTATTGTCCTTCGACCCATTCGCGCGTTGCACTGCGTCCTGCAACAAGCTGATGATCGTCGCTTCAGCTTCCTCCCAAGTGCCACGTAGCGTACATCCGGCAGCATTGCGATGTCCGCCACCGCCGAATCGCTCCGCAACCTTCGCTACATTCACATCACCCTTTGAGCGCAAGCTTGTTCGATAGGTGCCCGGCTCGCACTCTTTGAGCATGGCTACAGCTTCAACTTCACCCACTGTAAGCGGATAGTTTACAAAGCCATCAGCATCTTCGTCCGATGCTTTTGCCTGTTGTTGCATTTCCAGGGACTGACGAAGGCAGGCGACTCGACCAGTTTCATCCCGACGAGCGGTGGAGAGTACCGCGCCCATGAGCTGTATCCGGCTCCACGGGTAACTCGCAAACACCGCTTCCGCAGTCTTCGCCGGTTTTACGCCAGTGCGAACCAACTCAGATGCAACTTTGAATGTTCGTTCCGTGGTATTTGAATAGTGGAATGAACCGGTGTCGGTAATGAGTGCTGTGTAGACGCATTCGGCAATCTCTTTTGTTACCCGGACGCCTGTTGCTTTGCACAGGTTGTAAATCATCTCCCCAACAGCCGAGGCAGTTGAGTCAATCCAGTTGATGTTTCCGAATAACGCAGTAGTCGAATGGTGATCAATATTGACCACAGACTGTTTATCGAGATCAATCAAACCGGGCCTGGTGATGTCGGAACATTCAATTACGAAGACTGCGTGATACGTGGGGTCGACAACAGGTGTTACGCGAACATCTTTGGCGCCCGGAAGCTGTTGATATGCGTGTGGCACAGGATCGCGCATAATCACCTCGACATCTTTGTCGAGCGCGCGAAGTAACCAGAAGAGGCCCAGGGAAGATCCTAAGCTGTCGCCATCTGGTCTAATATGTGAGGTTATCGCAAAGCGGCCCTTTGCCTCGATTAACTCAACTACTTGACTTAGCATCGTGTAAAAAGATTTCGGAATTCGGATTTCGGAATTCGGATTTGGTTCATTGCGGATTGCCAGTTTCCGGTTGCCAATTGATTCTGTCTTGTCCTGAAATCCTGTGCTCGACGCAATTACGGCATTGACGGACGTGCCGTGCGCCGGTCGAAGTAATTCCAATCGGCAATCGGCAATTGGCAATCGGCAATGAACTAAATCCGAATTCCGAAATCCGAATTCCGAAATTCATTCAGTTTCCTTTCTTTCCCATTCTCGCTCAATCTGGTCGAGCAGTTGGTCAACGCGTTCACCTTCCTCCTCAACCCGATCGCGTACGAAGAACAGTTCCGGCGTCCGTGGCAGATTCAACGAAAATCCTAACTGCTTCCTCACGTACGGTGCAGCATGACGTAGTGCACTGAGAGCCGCCTTATGTTCTTCTTCGTTTCCCGCAACGGTGACGTAAACCTTTGCTGTTCGCATGTCCGCCGCCATGCGGACGTCTGTAACAGTCACCAAACTTAGCCGCGGATCTTCAAGCTCGTATCCGACAATTTGCGCGATCTCTTCACGCAGAGCGTCCGCCGCTCGTTCTGTTCTGTGCATCGCTAACCACTCGGCAGGAGCACCAGGCAGGAGCAGGAAAAGGATTGGGTACTACCTGCTCCTGCCTGCTGCCCCTGCTCCTGATTAAAGTTCCGTGGCCGCAACTCGCTCAACGATGTAGGCTTCGATCTGATCTCCAACCTTTACATCGTTGTAGTTCTCAAGGCTAATACCACATTCAAATCCCTCGCGAACTTCCGACACGTCGTCTTTGAATCGACGTAACGAGGCGATGTTACCCTCCCACGTGACTACGGCATCTCGAATCAATCGTGCCTTCGCGTTGCGACGGATGCTTCCATCGATCACCATGCAGCCGGCTACAACGCCAGCCTTTGGCACGCGGAACACTTCGCGTACATCTGCCTTGCCAAGAATCTTTTCCTTCTCGACGGCTTCGAGCATGCCAATCATGGCAGCGCGGATCTCTTCTTCGACCTTGTAGATGATCGAATGGAGACGTATATCGACACTTTCCTGCTTCGCGACATCAGCGGCACGTGCTTCGGGTCTGACGTTGAAACCAATAATCACAACGGCGGATGAAGAAGAACCGGCCTGTGTAGCGGAACCGAGCAATACGTCAGATTCCGTGATTGCGCCCACCCCTGACCGAATGACCTTTACCTTCACTCGATCAGTCGAAAGCTTCTGAAGGGTCGACTTCAGCACTTCTACAGAACCCTGAACGTCGGCTTTGATGATTACCAACAGCTCCTTCACTTCGCTCTCGCCAAGTGCTTCGATGCCGCGTTTAGTTGTCTGTAGTAGCGTAGCTTGCCGGCTCAACATCTGACGATGCTGAGAAATCGACTGCGCCTTCGATATATCTGAAACCACCTGGAAGCTTTCACCAGCCTGCGGCACTCCTTGCAGTCCGAGCACTTCAACAGGAGTTGCCGGACCTGCGTCTGTGATCGGTTCGCCGCGGTCATTGAACATCGCCCGCACGCGTCCAAAAATCTGTCCCACAATAAATGGCTCGTGGATCTTGAGTGTTCCTTGTTGGACCAGCACTGTGGCAACGGCACCGCGACCGCGATCCAGTTTTGCTTCAAGCACGACCCCAGATGCCAACCGGGTCGGGCTTGCGCGCAGGTTCAGAATGTCGGACGTCAACAGAATCGTTTCGAGCAGCGTTTCGAGATTTTGTCGTTTCTTTGCTGACACCTGGACCATTTCGGTCTCACCACCCCATTCGAGTGGTGAAAGTCCATGTTGCGACAACTCTTGTTTGACTCGATCCGGGTTCGCGTCAGGTTTATCAATCTTGTTGATGGCCGCGATGATCGGTACGTTCGCTGCGCGAGAGTGTTCGATAGCTTCGACTGTCTGTGGCATAACGCCGTCATCAGCGGCTACCACCAGCACAACAATGTCAGTGGCTTTTGCGCCGCGGGCGCGCATCATGGTGAACGCCTCGTGGCCTGGTGTATCGAGAAACACGACGCGTCGCATTTCGTTGGAGTTATCCGGGCTGGGCACCTGCACACTGTACGCACCGATATGCTGAGTGATTCCTCCCGCTTCACCCGCAGCTACGTCAGTCGCGCGAATGGCGTCGAGCAGTGATGTCTTACCGTGGTCGACGTGGCCCATTACCGTGACTACCGGCGCGCGTGGTAACTCAACGTCATCAGCGTCGGTGGCGATTAGTTCTTCAAACTCTTCCTCTGCCACCATTTCTTCAAAGGGCACAAAGGAGACGTCATAACCAAATCGCTTTCCGAGATCCGAAGCGACGTCGTCCATCAGCGGCTGATTGATCGTCGCGAACACGCCCCGTTGCAAAAGTAACGTCACGACATCTTTAGGTTTAATTCCAAGCTTCTCCGCAAACTCTTTCACCGTTGACCCTTCGATCAAACGCACTGCCTTAAGTTCGCCCGGAATTGCCGGAAGTTCGAGGCGGCCCGCGATACGGTCTTCGAGTGAAAGAGCTTTCGGCGGCGGAATGAAATCGCCTTTATCAAACTTACCGGCCTTGCCTTCGATCTTGCGACCGCCACGCGGACTGCTACGTCGCGAGCGTCGTCTCCCGGAATCGGGCGGCGGAATATAGGTTGTTTGCGGTGTTGCTGTTTCGCCAGGGGTGCCAAGCCGCTCGGCGCGTGGTAGCGAAGGTCGCTCGCGAACCCTCGGCGCGCGCTCACGATCGCGAGTAGGCGCGACAGGTGGTGGAATAGGCGCGGGCGCTCGTTCACCCGGTCTGATGCCCGCATTTAATGCGGCAGCCGTTGGCCGGAGAACTCGGATTTGTCTCGACGGCACAGGCGCACTTCTAACCTCAACACCATCCGAACCGGGCCCTGTTTCGGCAGCCGTGATTGTTTCGGGTGCGACCGGCAGTTCCTCAGTTGGCGCGGCCTCAGGTGAGGGCGCTTCAACCGGTACCTCGGTTGGCTGTTCGGCGCGAGCGGCAGGCGTCAGTTTCTTCATTAGCCGTGCTGTAGTTGGTGGCTTTGGCGCGGCCGAGGGAGCCGGTGCAGGAATTTCTGCTGGCGGAGGTGGGGCGGCAATTTCGGGTTCAGGTGTTTCCGGTACTGCTTCGACAGGCGGCGTTTCTTCCACCGGTCGAGCCGCGCGTTTTACAACCTTGACGGCCCGCTTGACCGTCGTCTCTTTTTTCGGAAAGTACTTATTCCGAATTTTTTCCGCTAGCTCTTTGGAAACCGAGTTTGACGGAACACTTACGTCGACACCTTCGCGACGCACTTCTTCGATCAAACGCTTGGTATCAAGCTTTAGCTCTTTCGCGAGATCGTAAATTCGGACTTTTGAGGAAACTGTCATGCACTCCTTCTCGACGCTCTGTGGACGTCATTCACGACTTCAAAGGTGATTAAGAACTTCTCGCTCTTAACCACTTTCGACGGCGTGCTCAGAAGTGCGACGCGGAATTGTGGTAGCGGAGCGAGTAACGCAAAGCAGCCGAAACAGCTCGATTTGCGTGATTACTACTTTGCTGCACCGTTCGAAGCATCACTGCTTCTCTTCATCCGAACTCTCGCCAGGTGCAGCGCTTTCGCTTATGGCGGGAGTTAATGTTGCTGCTTCCTCAGCGCCGGCCTGAGAAGCGGTTTCCGTTGCGGAGGCGAGACTCTCCGGTGATAGCTCGTCACCCAGTTGTTTAATGTTGTCGAGTGCCGCAACGCCCGTAGACGTTATGTCGGGAGACGGCGTGATTGTGTCGGGTCGAAGGTCACGACCGGGCTCTTGCAAGACGATCTCGTCGGGGGTAATCGGCTCAGCTTCGCTTACCGCTACTGGATCGGCAGACTCCCACGCTCGGATTTCCGGTTCAGCTGAGTAGGGCACGCCTCTTTCCACTGCTTCATCATAGCCCTCCGCGGTCATTTCATCCGACGGCTCCACTTCCGTTGCCTCCGCTGATTGATCAAGTTCTGCCGAAACAGCATGAGACTCGAGGTTCGCCTCCGCTTCACTTGCTGTGGTCGTCTCCGCTTCGGGATGAATGGTTCTGTCACGCATTGCCGTTACAGCCTTGGCGGCGTTCAGGATTACTTCGGCTTCGTCGAGACTGAGATCAAGGAATTCGACGAGGTCATCAACACTTGTTTGAGCCAGCGCGTCGATATCATTGATGTTATGCTCGGCGAGCGCTTCTGCCTGTTGGGCGGTCACGCCTTCAATAGCCGAAAGCGGCACTGCCTCTCCCGAAGCAATCAGAGCGCCCATCTGTTCGGTAACTTCGCGCTTGATCTCCTCTTCACTGCGGATGTCGATGTTCCAGCCAACGAGTTTTGTGGCGAGTCGAACGTTTTGACCGCGCTTACCGATAGCCAGCGACAGCTGGTCTTCATTGACAATAACTTCCATCTGCCGGTTTTCGATATCAGTGATACGCACCTGATTAACTTTCGCTGGCGATAGAGCATTGGCTGCAAAGACCGAAGGCTCGTCTGACCACTCAATAATGTCGATCTTCTCGCCGCGTAGTTCACGGATAATTGCCTGGACGCGTGAACCTTTCATGCCCACGCATGCGCCCACCGGATCAACGTCGCGCTCATTTGACATCACGGCGATCTTCGCGCGCTCTCCTGGTTCGCGCACAGCAGACTTAATGACTACTGTGCCGTCGTAGATTTCTGGCACTTCCATTTCGAAGAGTCGCAGCAGTAACTCGGGTGACGTACGCGACACTTCTACCTGCGGCCCCTTCGATTCCTTTGAGACATTGTTGATAACAACTCGAATGCGCTCGCCCTGGTTCCACTGTTCACCGCGCGATTGTTGTGAACGTGGGAGAATCGCTTCCAGATTGCCCAAATCAACGATGATGTTTCCGCGCTCAAAACGCTTTACATACCCGTTCACGAGATCGCCAATCTTATCGATGTATTGTTCGTAGACGTTGCTGCGAACTGCGTCCCGGACTTTCTGAAATAGAATCTGTTTCGCGGTCTGCGCCGCGATGCGGCCCAACTCCTCCATGGGCAAGGGAAGCAATAGCGCGTCGCCCAGCTCGACTTCATCGCCGGCGAGTTCCCGTGCTTCGTCGATCGAGAGTTCAGTGGCCGGATTTTCAACCTCGTCAACAACAACTTTGGAAGCGGAGAGTTCAATTCCGGTTTCGGAGTTCCAGTCAACCTGAATGTCTTCTCCGGATTTAAATTGTTTCTTGGCGGCCGCTCGGACCGCCTCCTTCATGGCCTCGATCACCAGATCGCGTTCGATACCTTGCTCCTGGCAAAGTGCTTCGATGTTTTGTGCTATCGATGAACTCATTGAACTCTCGCTTTTCAGTGGCTCGACGCTGGAGTGATCCGCGTCGTTGAGCCTATTCAGTTGTTATTGCCGCGTTATCAACGTCCGCTGGCTTGGCGAAACTCTTCGTTGAAATCAACCTCGAGATTCGCCTTCGTAATCCAGTCAAACGGAACTCTAACCTGCCCGCTCGTCCGATCGTCAAACAGCACGTGGTCACCTTCAATACCAAGCACCGTGCCGCGAAAATTGCGTTGCCCATCAATCGGCTGACGCGTTTTCATTTTCGCCCGACTTCCCGCGAACCGCTCATAGTCAGCCCGTTTGTAGAGTCCTCGTTCGAGACCAGGGGAGGAAACTTCCAGGGTGTATGAAGCGTGGATGAAGTCTTCAACGTCGAGGATAGTGCCGAGGTGAATACTGACCTCGGAACAATCTTCGTGGGTTACACCCTGTGGCTTATCAATGAAAACTCTTACGATCGGCTTGTTTTCCGGGCCGGCTACTTCCGCGTGCACGAGTTCAAGGCCGTGGTCGATTGCCACTTGTTCGGCGATTTCTTGAACGCGTTCGGCAATCGACTCACCCATGGTCAACCTCTGAAGAGGGCTCCAGTCCAAAAGAAAAAGTGGGCGCGAACCCACCGGACGAGACCCCGTGCTTCGAGCAAGCCGTGAATTATACGGAAAGGCCTAGGTCGAGGCAACCGGCCATAGTTACAGCCAATACCCAAGCCCAAGCCTGTTATCTGGCCGTCTCGCCAGCGGATGACAATTTTGCTTTAACGATCTCACTAACCAGTTTTCCGTCCGCGTTCTTACCGGCCAAGCCTGATTGTGCAGCCTTCATCACTTTCCCCATGTCCTTCATCGAGGTTGCTCCGGTCTCGAGGATAGCGTTTGCGACCGCTTGCTGAATCTCTGCTTCCGATGCCGCTTGCGGAAGATAAGCTTCGATCACAACAATCTCTGCTTTCTCTTTATCGACCAGGTCTTTTCGCCCTGCTTTCTCATACTGCTCAACTGAATCGCGCCGCTGCTTTACCAGAGAGCGAAGCAACCGCAGCATATCGTCGTCGTCGAGCTCTGATCCCTTTTCGATTTTTCGGTTCATCATGGCGGCTTTCACCATGCGCAGCGTGGAGGTACGCGCGGCGTCTTGCGCCTTCATCGACGCTGTTAGGTCCGCGATGATCTGTTCACTTAAAGGCATTGTGGTTCCTCCAGGCGTAACTATAACTTTATCGCGGCAATGAAAGTGGTAGTAGACCTCAGTGCCGAACTTCCGATAACGTCAACGTCGTGGTCATCGTTCGTTGAGTTTAGCGCGATATACGACAAGCTGAAGCGTATCGGATATCAGACGGTCGCTTCGATCCCGTTCTGTAGTTGACTAGCGTCTCGACGATTTAGACACGTTAACTTCGCCACTAACAATCAAGTGCCATTGCCATTCCGTCGGAGATGCCCATTCGACTTTGCCAAATACTCGCGGAGAAAGCGTCCGGTGTAGGATTTTGGTAGCTTCATAATCTCTTCAGGGGTTCCTGTACCGACGACGTATCCGCCCGCGTCCCCACCTTCTGCGCCTAAATCGATTATATGATCCGCTGTTTTAATCACATCTAAGTTGTGCTCGATCACAAGCAGCGATCCTCCCGCATCAATTAGCGCGCGGAAGGCGGCGAGTAATTTGTTGATGTCATCAAAATGTAAACCAGTCGTCGGTTCGTCGAATATATAGAGCGTCTTAGCGCCTGTTCTCTTTAAAAGATGTGCGGCCAGCTTAATTCGCTGCGCCTCACCCCCGGAGAGAGTAGTTGCCGACTGGCCCAACCTTAGATATCCAAGCCCGACATCATCGAGCATGCGCAAACGATTCGTAATCTTTGGCACCTCACGAAAGAAACCGATCGCTTCACGAATTGTCATGCTTAGTACTTCATGAACATTCTTGCCGCGATAGCGCACGTCGAGAATCTGTTGCTTGAATCTAGTTCCTTTGCACTCCTCACAGACGAGTTCGACATCGGCGAGAAACTGCATTTCCACGGTTACGGTGCCATCGCCCTGACATACTTCACACCTACCGCCTGGTAGGTTGAAAGAGAAGTGTGAAGGATCGAGACCACGTGCCTGTGCCTCGCGGGTGCCGGCGAAGACTTCTCGAATCGCATCATAAACCTTGATGTATGTAACTGGATTTGATCGCGGAGTTCGACCGATGGGAGATTGATCGACGAGAATCACGTCGTCGATGAATTGTCCGCCTTCTAATCTTTGAAATGCTCCGACGTGACCTTGCCACTCACCTCGTTGCTTTTTCAGACCGGCATATATGCAATCATGAATCAGTGTCGATTTACCGGAGCCACTTACGCCGGTCACGCAAACAGCCATGTCAAGAGGTATTTCCACGTCGATCGATTTCAAATTATGTTCAGAGGCGCCGTGGATGCTGAGCCTTCGTTTCTGAAGCGTTCTTCGTTGCTTTGGCTCCTTTATCTCAGCATCGCCTCGAAGATAGCGAGCTGTTAGTGAACCTTCATCTTGCAGCAACCCTGCGAGATTCCCTTCGTAGATGACTCGACCGCCCAGCTCGCCAGCGGCCGGACCGATGTCCAAAATGTGATCGGCAGAACGAATCATCTCGGCATCATGCTCAACGACAAGGACGGTGTTGCCGATATCCCTGAGGTTTTGCAGGAGCCGGATTAGCCTCTCGTTGTCTCGCGGGTGCAGGCCGATAGAAGGTTCGTCAAGCACGTACAACGCGCCCACAAGTGACGATCCAAGATTTGTGGCGAGTTGAATTCGTTGAGCTTCGCCCCCAGAAAGGGTCGAAGCCAAACGATCGAGCGTTAGGTAGTCGAGCCCGACTTCTACAAGAAAACGGAGTCGTCGTCGAACTTCAAACAGAATTCTGTCGGCGACGGCGGTCTGTTCTTCTGATAATTCAAGTGATTCAAAAAACGCAGCCGTGTCCTTTATTGACAACGAACAGATCTCTTGCAGACTGCGACCACCGACTTTGACGTCACGTGCTTCCTGACGAAGACGGCCGCCACCGCAATCCGGACATAACGTATAACCACGGTACTTCGAAAGAAACACTCGCACGTGCAGCTTGTACTTCTTCGTCTCCATCCACTCGAAGAAGCCGCGCACGCCACTCCAATCGCCTCGACCTTCGATAATCGCCTCCTGGTCGGAACGCGACAGTTGAACGAACGGAACATTCATCGGGATCTTTTCCGATCGACAGAACTGTTTCAGTTCCGTCATAGCCCATTCGTGCTGAGGCTTGGTCCAGGGTTCGATTGCGCCTTCCTTCAAAGAAAGGCCGGGATTTGGAATAACTAGATCGAGATCAAGACCAATGGTGTTTCCGAATCCCTGACAGGTCGGGCACGCACCGTATGGATTATTGAAGCTGAATAGGCGTGGCTCAGGTGTGGCGTAAACGGTTCCATCGTATTTACATTCGAATCGTTCCGAGAATCGCAGTCGTTTTGGAGAATCTTCCGCCGTTTCGATTAGCGCGGTGCCATGTCCTTCCCGAAAACAGATTTCCAGCGAATCAACAAGCCGTTGGCGGACATCCGGGCGCGCCGTCAGCCGGTCGACTAAAACAAAGACATCTTCGAAGTCGGTTCGCGTGTAATCGTCGGGCGAATTAAGTTCAATGGTCTTACCTCGGTAGAACAGACGGGCGAAGCCGCGCTGCATCAAGCTCATTAAATGCGCGTTCAAACTTTGACGTGACTGTGATGAAACTACGCCGCGACGCGATTTGGCCTTTGCCGATCTTTTTCGGTGATCTGATTCGGTTCGATCTGTTGGATTAATCAGTCCGGCAGAAGCTGGAAAAAGTACGTAGAACCGTGTGCCCTCAGGTAGTGTCGACAGAACTTCGTTAGCAACTGACTCGGGCGAATCGCGATACACCTCGCGATCGCAAACGCGACAAAAAGTTCGACCGACACGGGCAAAGAGCAGACGCAAATAGTCGTAGACTTCTGTTTGCGTACCTACAGTTGAACGAGGATTTCGGGTGGAGTTCTTTTGGCGAATCGCGATGGCCGGAGCGATGCCGCGCACCTCGTCAACGTCCGGCTTATCCATGCGCTCCAGAAATTGGCGAGCGTAAGCGGAGAGCGATTCCACGTATCTGCGCTGGCCTTCGGCGTAAATCGTATCGAACGCGAGGGAGGATTTGCCGGAGCCACTAACACCCGTCACAACCGTCATTTGGTTGATGGGGACGGAGAACGAGATATTCTTGAGGTTATTGACCCTCGCGCCCCTGACTTCTATGGCTTCTTCTGACATCGTAAAAACTTCGCTTCGTCCCCACAGACACAAATCCTGGGGAACCCGAAAACCTCGAATGATACCTTGAAACAGCGTCGAACGCGAAATGCATGCTGGCATTAAATAATTGACGGCATTGCCATAGTTGTTCGACAATGCGCCCACACATGAAAGGCTCTGGCTTCCTACTTCGTGGATTCCGCCGCCCGCGAGATATTGCGTGCTTTGCTCTCGGCAAGCTCGAACGTCAGGTGTTAGAAGAAGTCTGGCGGCTCGACTGCGAGGTGAGCGTGCGCGACATCTATCGCGCCTTCGATGAGCGCGTGGCCTACACTACCTTGATGACCACGCTTGATCGGCTTTTCAAAAAGAACCTCCTCAACCGAAGGAAAGATGGACGCGCGTTTCTTTACACCGCTGCGGTGGCTCGTGATGATTTCGATCAAGGGATAAAAGCTGACGTTATCGATGGGTTACTCGGGCAGGGAGCAGACGGAATAGAACCCGTCTTGGCGTGCATTGTCGACACTGTCAGTAAGCGAGATCTCGAATTCCTTGATGAACTGGATCGGCTCGTTCAAGAGAAAAAACGCGAGTTGAGGAAGGGTTAACCCCTGGAATGTACGAACTACTCGGCATCAGCGTTAGCTTTGCGGCGCTTTTAACCATAAACGCGCTGGCCACTCTCGTTGCTGCGGGTGTAGGTCACCTCCTGAAGATGCCTCTTCGCCGTGTCACTGCGCGCACGCGAGCAGAGATTCTGTTTACGCTAAGGATTGGTCCGCCTGCGATTGCGGTACTTACGTTGGGAGCGTTTCTGGTTCCTTCATACCTCATCTATGAACCACATGCCACCAAGGAGTCCATCAGCATTAAGTTGGCAATCCTGGCGTTGGCATCGGGCATCGGAGTCGCTCTTGCCCTCTGGCGAGGTGTTCGATCATGGACCGCTACTCACTCGCTGTTACAGAAATGGTTGTCAATTGCAACTCCGGTCTCTGTTGAATCAGTCAGCATTCCGACTTTTCGCCTTCCGCACGCTTTTCCAGTGATCGCAGTGGTTGGAAGCTTGCGTCCGCGCCTGTTTATTGCTGACCACGTGCTGCAGACACTAAATGAAGACGAGTTACACGCCGCAATCGCCCATGAGTGTGGCCATCTTGCCGCGCTCGATAATTTCAAGCGGTCGCTGCTACGTGCTAGTCGTTCAGCGCTGCTGATCATTCCGTGTGGACGTTCACTCGATCGCGCATGGGCTGAAGCGTCAGAGTCTGCGGCTGATGAATACGCCGCCCAGGGAAACGCGACGATTGCGTTGAATCTCGCATCGGCGCTTGTGAGGATTGCCCGGCTCGTTCCGCAGGAAACTCCCCAGTTGCTACCGCCTGCCGTGTCGACATTCCTAAACGCTGATCAGGAACCTCAGGGAGTAAAGAGTCGCGTTGGCCGTTTGCTGGAGATCGCCGGGAACCATTCGAGCTCCGACGCAACTGCGGCGGAGATGTTCCGGCTGATTCCCTGGTTCGTTTTCGTCTGTGTGATTTTGTTGAGTCTCAGTATTGAAAGCCGGCCGCAAGTCCTAGCCTCGGTTCACTCGCTTGTCGAACATTTCGTAGCCGTCCTGAGTTAGAAGATAGTCTTTTTAGAAAATAAATCGCGCCTGGAGCTGGAACATCCTCGGCGGATCGATATTGGCGAACGCTGGGATTGCATTTGCTGACGTTCCAACCGCGCCTACAAACTGACCGAAGGTCGGCAAGGGGACTGCGCCGTCGCCATAAGTTGTAACGCCGCGCCCGAGGAAGTTTCCGTGATTGAAGATATTGAATCCTTCCAGTCTCAGCAGGACGCTCATCCGTTCTGACAGCCTGATTCTATTTTCGACGTACACACCGACCTCAGATGTCGGCGTACCACGGAACGCTGACTTACTAATGATTGCTCCGTTAATTACTGGTCGGTCATTATTCACGCCATCTCCGTTATTGTCGTTGCCGGTCGTAGCGTTGAACGGACGCGCCGACGCCAGTTGTGTCAGCGTGCCGGCGGTAAAACCGTAAGGGAAGTAATAGCTGAATGAGATAACGGCGCGATGCCGTTGATCGAGAACGCTAGGTCCGCGCTCTTCCTTTCCTAACCGGCTTATGTGGCTTTCGTTTGGTCCAATGCCGTTGCCGTCTGGTTCGAAGGTGTTCGTAGCTTTTGAGATTGTGTAGCCAACGCCCGCATAAATGTGACGTGACCTATATCTAAACTGAGTTTGCAGGCCGTTGTAATCGGCGACTCCGAGGTTCATCAACACATTGACTTGGCGAATACCGCCGGGTGCCGGCAGGATGGGCCGGAAAGTATTTGCCGTAGATACGGGTCGAATGAGTCCTGGGACTGTCCGCTCAAATGGCGTTGGTGCGTTCAGGTCCACTGTTCGATCGATACCGCTAAGGTGCTGGTGTACATAGTCGGCTCCGAAAAACATTCCCCGGATGATTTCACGTTCAGCACCAATTGAGAGCACCTGACTACGCGGGTTGTTCAGCTTATCCGGGTAGTTAGGCAGCTTATCGAAGTCAAGTCCAAATCCCGCAAATTGCTGCTCATAGAAGGATCGTCGTCCTGCTCTAATAACGATGTCACGGGCAGGCAATTGATTCGCAGGTAGAGTTCTTGGATCAAACGACAACGGGAGACAAGGTCCGGTGAGGCAGGTTGGAAAGCCTAACTGTCCTGGAACTGCGGTGTAGGTTGTTAGACCATCAAGTCCATTCACCAGATAGCTGGCGACGGCGTTGGATCTAATCTGGGTGTAATAGATTCCGTAACCACCGCGGATCGACGTCCGTGCGTCGCCTCCTGGATGCCAGCCAAAACCAATGCGTGGGGCGAAGTTATTTGAGTCGTCGGTTAAAGTCTGGCGATCATAACGAAGACCGGCATCAATTGTGAGATCTCGACGTAGATGCATGCTGTCCTGCACGAAAGTTGACAACAACCACTGTGAGAGTCTGTAGCTGTTAATACCGAAGTCTATTGGTTGCGTGTATTGCTGAACGTCGGCCAGTGTCAATTGGCCGAACGGGGCGGTAGTGCTGCTCTTGAAGGTGAAGGTGCCGAGCGTCGCCGTACCAGGCTCGCTTCCAGTGCCGCCTGACACGTGAAAAATCACGCTTCCTCCGAATCGAAGATAATGTTTTCCGGTGGACCACGATAACGTGTCAGACAGCTGTGCCTGACGACTGTAGATATCTGACAAGCGTGATTGGCCGATTGTGAACGGAACTGCTCCTGCTCGAGTGTAGGTCGTTGATAGTGTCTGCGCTTCCCAGAGCGTAACGGGATCGCCGTTCAGATAAGCAAAGCGAGCTTCGTTGAGTAGGCGCGGACTAATCACCGAGGTTAGATTGCCTTGCAACGTCCATGAACGCCGCGAGTACTTACGCGCGACACTGGGTGCGCTCGTACCGCCGACAGCATCCTGAGGATTGTCGTCGAAGAACCGATCCAGGTTCATTCGGAACATGAGCGTTTGCTTCGAACTAAACTTGTGGTCCACTCGTCCATCAAAAAGCGTTTGACGATAATGGCCGACCCAGGCGAGATTCCCATCCGGCGGTAACACAAACGAAGGCAAACTAGGCGACAGGAAAGCTGTCCGGTTTTGCCGCGTATAGTCGGCAGTGGCGAAGAAAAACGTTCTATCCTTGATAAGTGGACCACCGATTGTGCCGGATATTTGGCTGAGCTGATCGGGAATATCTACAGGATTAATCGCCTTCAGTGTGCTGGGAGTAACACACGTCGGAACGGAAGGCGGACAGAAGCCCTTCGTCGAAAACGTCTTCGCTTGCCAGCCACCTGGCCGCGCCATGAACAATCCTTCTCCATGAAAATCATTGGTGCCTGATTTCGTGACGATGTTCAGGGCGGGACCCGATGTCCAGCCGAACTCCGACGAGAATGAATTGGAAAGAATCGTCAGTTCCTGAATTGCGCCGAGTGGCACCGTAGTAATCGCCGTTTGCCGGCCCCAGCCTTCATCGTTGTTGGCCCCATCCAACAACACAGTCGTTTGCCGACGGCCACCCACCCCAGTAACGAAGTATGTCGCGTTGACGAAGAGATCTCCGGTGCCTTTGGCTTGCCGGAAAGAGGAGTTGAGCAGTGGAAGCGTGGTTACTTTGCGGCCGAGAACAGGTACTTCATCAATTCGCCGGCTGTCGATGCGCCAACCGATTTGAGGATCAGCGCGCACTCCTTCGGTCGTGCCATACACTGTTACCTCTGCCTTCTCGGCGCCAGCTTTAAGTGTGACGCTAAGAGTTGCGGTCTCGCCAGAGCGCAAAGTGATATCCCGAAGCTGTTCGTTAGCGAAACCCTGCCTGGAAACCGTAACGTTGTAAGTTCCTGTCAGCGAGAGGGCGGAGATTGTAGCGCGACCGTCGGTCCCTGAAACCGCGTGGCGTTCAGCGCCAGTTGCTGTATTGACCACTGTAATAGCAGCGTCTTTGACAAGGGCACCATTCTGATCAACGACAACGACAATCATCGAAGCCGTGTTCGGCGACTGAGCAACGACATGAGTCAGTGTGAAAGCGAAGAGCGAAATAAGGAGAACCGGCAACAGAGTTACATTCATTGCGGCGAAACGCCTATGCGTTCGCACAAATGTCACTAACGGGCCGGGAGCGTTCAAGAAATGCATTAATTGTTTTCTCCAGGAGGATTCGAGTAGGGAGAAGAAAAGTTAATAGTACGGGAGAAATACTACCAGCGGTCGTTGAAAATACAGAAAGATGAAGTATGAAGGATGAGAGATGAGGGATGAAGGACAATTTTTCATCCTTCATCCTTAATTCTTACATCTGAGCCGATTCCTCGAAAGGCAAATCCGGTTGGAACGACCTGTCGCGTCCCGCCACATATAAGCGCATAGCAAACCAGAGGATGCCCAGTGCGCCGATGATCCAAATCCCGGCCCATACAATCGCTGGTAAGCCTGTCACACGTGCCATGTTCACTGCATCGGTGGGGACAGCCGGGGCGAATGGAGAGGACAAGAAAAACACCGTCTTAAGATCGAAAAGCGCATTCAAGACGCACTGCACTGCAAGAAAGCTGACGAAGAATGTTGCTACCTTCGCACTCGCGAATCGTGCGATTAACACGAGAGCTATCGAAAGGAATGAACCTGCGAGTAATGTAAAGGGGATGCCCGACCAGTTAGCTCCACTGAACAGCGGTTTGAACAATCCGTAAATCATCGTCAACGAAAAAACCAGCACCGCTGAGCCGAGCAACACCAGACGAGCAGCAACAGCTTTTCGGATCAGCATGAGCAGCAGCGCTCCGAAAGCCATCGAGCCGATGTATCCGGCACTCGAGATCAGAAACTGCGAGAACAACCCGCCCTGTGTCGTGTAGGTTTCACCACTGGCGTTCATCGCGACGCTCAGACTCTCAACTGAGTTACCAGTCAACAAAGCCGCAATCGCGTGTCCACCTTCATGAATGAAGGTAACGAAAATCCGGAAGGGATAGGTGACGATCTCTGCGAAGGGAATGAACCAAAGCACGACGGAAATCGTGGCCGCAATGAGCAGCGTCATCGCCTGGGGACGGGCATCTCGAGAAAGACTCACTCGCATTTCAAAATCTCCATTTCGATCTTCAGGGATCGTCTAATTCTAAGGCGACTGCCGCCAAAACCAAAGGTCGCCTTGATTAACGCAGAATGCGGGTGCGAGGTTCCCAATCAACCTTCCCGCCGGTAATTGCCTGACTTCCCGCCTTCTTTGAGTTCAAGCTGAACGCCTGTAATGGTCATCCCCTTTTCCAACGCTTTGCACATGTCGTAGACCGTCAGAGCCGCCACCGCAACGGCTGTAAGCGCTTCCATCTCAACTCCGGTCTGCGCATTAGTTGTGACTTCCGCACTCAGGGACACTCCATCAGCCTCGAGTGTTGCGGTTACATCGATGTGGGTCAGCGGGAGCGGGTGACAGAGGGGTATCAGCTCAGCAGTTCTTTTCGCGGCCATGATTCCAGCAACTCGGGCAGTCTCAAGTGGATCACCTTTCGGAGTCCGATGGTCCCGAAGCGCCGAAATTGTTTGTGCCGACATCAGGACGCGAGCAGAGGCGACGGCGCGACGCTGAGTGGTCGGTTTCATTGTTGTATCGACCATCGACACGCGGCCCTGCTCGTCGACATGTGTGAGCTTTTTCATCGGCTTCAGTAGATACCAGGATTGGCGCGCGAAGCAAGAGAAGAGCGGGAGAATTTGGTTTTCGGAATGCGGATTTCGGATTTCGGATTTTGTGTTGGTCCAGCTCATCAGGCGTATCCCTATTTTACTGAACTAATAAAGTGAATCGTGACTTGGTCCATAACCAACTCGAAATCCGAAATCCGCATTCCGAAATCCGAAATCGGGATGTCCGTCGTAAATATACTGATTCGACCTAACCCTATGAGCCTTTTTGGAGACCCATGTTTGAAACCGACAAGGAAGTTCTTCAATGGTATGAAAACCAGCCCCGAGCTCTCACAAAAGACTTCGTCAACGAGATCCCCTGGAGTGAAATTAAAGATCATTCGCTGAAACCGCAATTCGTACCGGTGTTGTTGTACATGCGCGACGTTGAGTACTGCACTGATATGTATTACCGAGAGTTATTGCGGACGCCAACCGGTCGTGATCCGGTTATTCGCCGATTCATGGACCGTTGGAGCGTGGAAGAGTTGCACCACGCAAACTTGCTGAATAGGTTCTTAAACGAAGCCGGCTTTCCGACGGATGAACAATGGCAAAACGAAGTCATGCGAAAGATTCCTTGGCACTACAAGGTGCAAGCGTATTTGTTGGACGTGTTAGTGAAACCGTTCGGTCGACACTTCCATGCAGCGCACATGGTCTGGGGAGCAATCAATGAGATCACCACGCTACAAGGTTATCGAAGGTTGGCGGCGCTTTCAGGGCACCCAGTGCTGCGGCAATTGTTGTCTGGAATTGTGCAAGAGGAAGCGGTTCATTCGAGCTTCTACTGGAACCTCGCCAGGGTGAAATTAAATCAGGCGAAGTTCTCGCAGGATCTCGCGCGCTTTATTGTGGGCCGTTTCTGGGGTCCGGTTGGGCAAGGTCCGAAGACGGAAGGTGAGATGCACTATGTGGTCAGAACTCTGTTTTGGGGAACGACCGGGTTGGAACAATTCAATTGCAAAGTCGCGAATCGGATCGCGCGTTTACCGGGCTTTGAAGGGTTTACGGCTTTGTCGGAAAAGATCGCGCCAATTGTGCAGGGCTAATGTCCGATACGCTAAAGAGCCTCTTGCAAAAATCAAGACAATGCCACGCCCTTTGCGGCGTGGTACTTCACGTTTGCAGCTACACAAATGGAACTGACGAGCTAAGGATGCCACGCGCTTGCCGCGTGGAGGCTCACGTTTTATCTAGAATATGCTCATCACCAGTTACAACCGTGAGACTCCACGCGGCAAGCGCGTGGCATCCCAACAATCGATTCACGGCTGTTTGTAGCTACAAACGTGAAGCACCACGCCGCAAGGGCGTGGCATTGTCTTGATTTTTGCAAGAGGCTCTAAAGCGTATCGGACATTCGAATGATCTTCACGATTGATTCGGCTTGGACGTTAGTTACACCCGCGGGAACGACGATGAGTGCAGTTGCGGCAGCGAAGGCAACAAAGTCAGATGATCCTCCCCACTTCAAAGGAAAAGCCACCAGCTGAGCATCATCGTTCGTGAATAATTGAGCCGGCAAATAACTTTCTCGGTCTTTGGTCCCTCTGATATTTGTCGCTAACACCGCTGTTTCCTGCTTCAGCATCGGTTCACTTCTACCCTGCATGGCCCAGATCGCTGTACGCACGAACAGATTAAAGGTCACCGTAACAGAAACAGGATTTCCCGGAAGTCCAAAGAACAGCGTGCCGTTTGGCAACCGCCCGAACACAGTTGGCTTACCGGGCTTCAGCGCAACTCGTTCAAACGAAAGTTCGGCGCCCAATTTCTTCAATGCCGTTTTGGTGTAGTCATAAACGCCCATTGATACGCCGCCCGAAGTAACAACGATGTCGGATTGTTTGGCTGCTTTGTTTATTCGCCTCGCCAGCGTCGTGGGCTCGTCTCCAGCAAGAGGTAACCGCTCGACTAACGCATTCGCGAGTTGCCCATAAGCCTCGATGGTGTAGTTATTGGAATCCCGAATTTGATCTTGCCCAGGAGTTTCATCAACATTGACGAGTTCAGTTCCAGTGGCAAAGATCGCGATACGCGGCTGTAGTCCAACGCTCACTTCCGCGTAACCAAAGGATGCAAGCACTGCAACCATTGCGGCATTAATCGGAACGCCGGCTCGAAGGACTGTTTCGCCTTTCCTGATTTCAGCGCCTTGCGTAACGATCGAACGGCCAGCTTCTGCGCTTTCAAGGATCTCGACGACCGTTCCATCGCGCAGTTCGTGCGTGAGTTCTACCTGCTGGACAGCATCGGCGCCGTGTGGAACGGGAGCGCCGGTCATAATTCGGACCGCCTGACCCTCTTGCAATTCGTTGTGCCAGCCCTTTCCGGCAGCTGATTCTCCTACGATACGAAGCCGTACAGGAACGGCTTGTACATCGCTGGCGCGAACGGCATATCCATCCATCTGTGCGCGATTGAAAGGCGGCAGATCTGTATCGGCGACTATATCTTCGGCAAGCACACGGCCAGCCGCATCGCTGAGAAGCACTCGTTCAGCACCGAGATAAACAGTGTGTTCTTGTACGATTTGAATTGCTTCAGCGACGGAAATCATGAGACTTCGGGATTATCGACAAACCGGTAAAGAAATGAAAGAGAAGTAAGCCACAGATTTTCACAGATTCTTATTCTTATGTCCGATACGCTTCAGCTTGTCGTGACGCTCGTTAAGTTCAATGTTGAGGGTAGCGAACGCTCAAGACAAGCTAAAGAGGCCCTAGAGCTTCGGACAACAATGTATGTGCGGCTGGAAGATAAAAAACCGAAAGGCCGATGTGCGACATCGGCCTCTCAAGGTTGGCGGAGACATTCAGCCTCGAAGTCACTGTCCTCACCCCAGTGACTTACGCCGGTGCCTGCGATTCTATCCCGTTATTACCTCGCGTCAATTAGCGAAAACGGCTGTTCGTTGTCTGAAACGGTTTTTTTTTAAGCTGAAAGCGCGGCTTTTTCGGGCTGGAATTGGATAGCAAGATTCAGGTGAGGCAAAAAACAAAGGACCATTCCGAAGAATAGTCCTTTTGCACTTAGTGGCGGAGCCGACGGGACTCGAACCCGCGACCTCCGACGTGACAGGCCGGCGTTCTAACCAACTGAACTACGACTCCGCAAAACCCTCTGGGATTTCAAATTTCAAATTTCAGATCTCAGGATCTTTTGAGTTCCCAAATCTGAGATCTTGAACCTGAGGCTGGTAGGCACGGAGGGATTCGAACCCCCAACCTCTTCCTTGTAAGGGAAGCCGTCTACCATTGACGTACGTGCCTATACGCTACAGCATTATCCCAACAAATATGATGCACTCGGAGACCAAAACGTCTCAGTCTCACGAAATCCCTCGGCACGGTGCAACAAAGATCGTCTCGTGAAACGGCAAGCCATGCTAAGAAAAGCCAGAAACACTGTCAAGCTGATGACAGCGCTCTGATTTTGTAGTTATGACGTTTCCAGTTATAGTTTCACCACGCGAGCCCATCCGAAATAACTACCATGAAGCGCGAGCAATATCACACGTTTATCAAGGCCAGTTTTCCGCTGCTGGTCGTTGGCCTACTTTCAGTAGCGGCTTGGCACACCCGTGCGCAGAACCAGCAACGGCCCCGACGCGTACTGGTGGCAGGAGAACAGCAACCCACCGCATCACCAAAGAACGCGAACACGGGCGACGAAGTGGACGAAGGTGACGTCGTCAGAGTCGACACCCAGCTGGTTTCAGTTCCGGCTGTTGTCACCGATAGTGCCGGCCATCCGCTGTCGAATCTCCGCCAGGATAACTTTCAACTTTTCGAAGATGGAAAGCCGCAAACCATCACAAACTTTGGCACGGCTCAGACACCGTTCGAAATAGCCCTTTTACTTGATACGTCCGGATCCACACGAGAGGACGTGGCGCTAATTCGGGAAGCCGCGAACAGCTTCATCAGTTCATTGCGCGAAGGTGATCGGGTTGGAGTCGTCGCTTTCAACAGTTTGCAAAACGGGGCAAACAAGATTGCCCAGGTTGACGTGTTAACTCGGTTGACCAGTAATCGTAAGGCACTGCAAAACGCTATCGAGAACCTGGGCACCAGCAACGGCACTCCTTACTACGATGCGCTAGATCGTGTTGCGTCGGACATCTTTGGAGAACCTCCGCGGGAAGAAGTGCGTGGGCGCCGCGCGATAGTCGCTCTAACAGACGGAGTGGATTCAGCGAGTGAGTCAGACTTTGCAACGGTCCGAATGAAACTTACCCGAGCAGGCATAGCGTGTTACTTCATCCAGATAAACACTGAAGACTTTGTCGAAGATCGCCTGATCAAGGATTGTCAGGACGATGGACGTCTGACGCTGTCCCAAAAGCAGCTTGAGCGCTACAAGCAGATATTCGTTCGCGGGGCGAAAACTGAAGACTTCACAGATTTTTGCAAAATGGGCCCATTCGAACGTATGTCAATCAGTCGTTCTCTTTACAACCTCGCGCGAATGGAAATGAACGACCTCTCGAAGAGTTCTGGCGGCAGGAGCTTTGTTGCGGCAACTCTTGCCGACGCGCGCGCGGCATTCGCTCGAGTAGCAGCAGACATCGGTACGCTCTACAGTCTTGGCTACTATCCCACAAACAAAGCACGAGACGGCAAATTCCGAACGATTCATTTAGAGGTGCGTGGGGTCAAAGAGAAAACCGACGTTAGATCTCGAGAGGGTTACTACGCGCCAAAACAGTAATCATTTCCATATATCATTCGACATTTTCCATATTTCATTTAGGAGAAGGTGCATCTTCGCGGATCTCATCTTTCCCAAAATGACAAATGAGAAATGTCGAATGGTATATGGAAAATAATTGGTTCAATCGAATCCTCCTTATCGTTCTTGACGGGGCTGGTATCGGTGCGATGCCGGATGCTCCTGAATGGGGCGACGCCGGCTCCGACACTTTCGGCCACATCCTCGAGTCGCGTCAGCTGCGCCTTCCGAATCTACAACGATTCGGCCTTGGAAACATTCGACCGTTGCAGGGGCTGCCACCCTTGGACGATCCCGTTGGTTCGTACGGTCGCTGTGCTTTGCGATCAAACGGCAAGGATACGACAACCGGACACTGGGAAATGGCAGGAATCATTCTCGAACGCGCATTTCCAACCTATCCGAATGGCTTTCCGCAAAATGTAATCGACCGTTTTGTAAAAGAAACGTCTGTTCCTGGAGTTCTTGGAAACATTCCCGCGTCGGGCACTGAGATCATTAAGGTGCTTGGTGAGGAACATGTGAAGACCAGAAAGCCGATCGTTTACACATCGGCCGATTCCGTTTTTCAGATTGCCGCGCACGAGGAGGTGATCCCGCTTCCGCGCTTATACGAGATGTGTGAGTCAGCGCGTCGGATTCTGGATGGGGAACACAAGGTTGGAAGAGTGATCGCGCGGCCGTTCTTAGGTCAGCCGGGAGGTTTCTATCGAACGGAAAATCGTCACGATTATGCGGTTCCGCCTCCACGCGAGAATCTGTTGCCTGCGCTCGCTGATGAGGACCTCGATGTTGTCTGCATCGGGAAGATTGCATCGATATATGATTCCGTCGGCGTTACGAAAGACCTAACGGCGAAGAATAACGAGCAATCGATCAACCAAACAATCGCGGCTTTGAACGAACCCTCACGTGGACTGATCTTCTCGAACCTCGTCGACTTCGACATGCTCTACGGTCACCGGCGCGACACTGAAGGCTATGCTAAAGCTTTGGAGCATTTCGACTCGCGTTTGCCTGAGATCGAACAAGCAATGCGGGACGACGACTTGCTGATGATCACGGCAGATCATGGGAATGACCCGACATTTCCAGGTTCCGATCACACGCGCGAATACGCGCCACTGTTGGTTTATGGAAAGCGCTCGCGAGGTGGAGTAAATCTCGGGATTCGAAAGTCACTCTCTGATATCGGTCAAACAATTGCGGAGAATTTCGGATTGAAATTAATGGCGGGCGAGAGCTTCCTGAAGGAACTTCGGGGTGACTAGAACTCAAACGGCACATGTTGATTGAGTGTGGCTAAAGTCTTCCAGCGAACCGCAGAGCCGCAGCGAACGGGTTGCAGAGAGTTTACTTTGCGGGGTTTATCCCTGATGCCCGTGAGTGTTTGTTGGTGGTTTGGATGGATTCTTTGAATAGCTCTTGTAAAGAATTTCAATCCAAAGATCAGTTGAGATGAAGCCGGTGCCCCAGGATTTCCATTCTTCTGGAAATCCCTCTTTCTTGATCTGTTCCAGAGTCTTTCGAGCCGACATCTTCTTCCGAACAATATCACTTGTCGTCAGCAACATCTGATGATACTGCTTCAGATCGTCGAGAGTTGAAATTGGACCATGGCCCGGAATGAGTTTCACGTCCGCCGGAAGCTTGGGCATGATATCGCCAATATTCTTGATGAGACCTGCGACCGATCCCCCGCTCTCAAGATCGACGAATGGGAAGCGGCCCGCAAAGAAGTCGTCACCCATATGCACGACGTTGGCTGTGGTGAAGAAGATAACGCTGTCGCCATCAGTATGACCCTGCGGAAAGTGGATAACCTTGATCTCTTCACCATTGAAATGCACTGACAGCGACTCGTCAAAAGTAATGACCGGCAACGCTTCCTTCGGCGCAGGAGGGGTGGTGTGCTTGAAAAACTCAGACCTCTGCTCGGTCGATAAACGCTTTCGGACGTTGTCCTGGGCGATTATTGGAGCTTCTGGTCCAAACACCGGATTGCCGCCGGTGTGGTCACCGTGCCAGTGTGTGTTCAGGACAAACTTCAGCTTTCCTTCACCAAGGGTTTTCAGTGCGGCCTTAATCTTATCGGCAAGTGGGGCGAACTGATCGTCAACGATCAATATGCCGTCGGTGCCGACAGACACACCGATGTTCCCGCCGGCTCCTTCAAGCATATAAACGTTACCGGCGACCTTCGTGGTTTTGATTTCAACTTTTGAGTAATCGGTTTGCGCCCACGTGAGACAAGGAACAAAGCAAACCACGGCAACGGCGATAAGCAAATGGATTTTCAAGCCACCCTCCGAAGACCAAAAGACCAAAGGCCTAAGACCAAAGACCAAAGACCGCAACATCACCCTTCTGTATTCTTCAACACGGCAATGTACGGCAGATTCCTATAACGTTCAGCGAAATCCAGACCATAGCCAACAACGAACTCATCTGGAATTTGAAACCCCAGGTAGTCAATTCTCACTTCCTTCTGACGCCGCTCGGCTTTGTCCAGGAGCGCTACCAGTTTCACACTTGCTGCCCCGCGTGACGCCAGATTCGCCAGTAGGTATGACAATGTCAGACCTGTGTCCACGATATCTTCGACTACGAGTATGTCTCTGCCTTCAATGGGGACGTCCAAATCTTTCATGATTCGAACCTCGCCAGACGTTCGTGTCGACGAACCGTAACTTGAGATCGCCATGAACTCGATGCTCAACTTTGTGTCGATGCAGCGCAACAAATCACTCAAGAAGAAGCAGGCCCCCTTCAGGACACCAATCAGAAGAGGATTCTTCCCGGCATAATCTCGTGTGATTTGCGCACCAAGTTCCTTAATACGAGTTTGAATCTGTTCCTCGGAGATGAGCACCTCGAGATTCGGATTGCTGAACTCGGAGTTAATTTGGGCTGAAGTTGTAGCCACTCGTTTTCTCCTATGATGATTGTAAATTAGTGATTTCGAGTCGAGTAAACCTGGTTGCGAATGTGCAGCGTGGTGCGACATACTATGCAAGCTCTTCCCGCTGGTCAATGCTCTAAAACAAAAGTTGGAGATATAACACGAATGCGCTATCTGCAGCCGGGCGCGGGTTTGTTAAGAGCCACTCTGACGGCATTATTACTTGCGCTCTCTGCTTCGTTTGCAGTTGGACAAAGCCAGGCAATCGAACCATGTCAGGCGTCACCGACTCCTCAGGTTGGTTCAGTTGCTCCTGCCAAAACGGGCGCAAAGGTTTCTCAGACTTTAATCGATTCCGCCATTCCAAACGATCCGGCACTCGACAAGATCGTGAGTGTTTACAGCCCAAAGGTTCGCGAGCTTACGGTCATTATCGGAAACCTTGAAAGCGAACTGAACAGGTCTGGTGTTGGCGGCGCTTCGTTAGGAAATCTTGTTACGGATGCAATGGCTTTTCAGGCGCGCGCGAAGGGCAAACCGGCGGCAGTTGTTATCACAAACTCCGGCGGCCTGCGTAAGAACTCAATTGCACCCGGCGAATTGCGCGCCAGCGACATCTTTGAACTGTTGCCGTTTGAAAACTCTCTGGTAGAAGTCGATGTCACAGGGGCACAGCTGTTGAAGATTTTGCAGAACCTGACACGCAGTCGCGATGCTCAGTCAGGGGCTCGGATTCATTTTCGTTGGAATGAAGAGGATCGTCCTGAGTTTATCAGTGCCAAGTTAATTGGGAACGACGGCGTCGAACGAGATATTGATCCGGCAGCAACTTACACAATCCTGACGATCGACTACTTACTAAAGGTCGCCAGCAGAAGCTACGCAATTCTCCAGGAAGCGAAGAACGCGACTCCTCTTAACATAACCCTCCGTGAGACGTTAATGGAGTACGTGAAAGCGGAAACAAAGGCAGGTCGGCCGATCCGTGCAGTGCTCGATGATCGATTCGTGCAGATTGGTCCAGGGCCGAAGCGAGAGGTAACTTCACCAAATGATTAATCGCCGGAAGTTTCTGACTACTTCGGCCGCCGTCGGAGCCGCTGCACTTATTCCAAAACAATTCGATTCGCTTTCTCGTGCACAGGTGACTGGCATCGGCTCCGGGCGAACTGTAATCACCATTCTCCACACCAATGACACGCATTCGCAAATTGAACCCTTGCCCGCAAACGATAAATATGCAGGGAAGGGAGGCGTTGCGCGACGTGCCACGTTAGTTAAGCAGGTCAGGAAAGAAAATCCCAACACCCTTTTGATCGATGCCGGTGATGCTTTCCAGGGAACACCGTACTTCAACTTTTACAAAGGCGAAGTGGAATATAAGACGATGTCAGCGATCGGATACGACGCCGGCACACTGGGGAATCATGAATTTGATAACGGCGTCGATGCCTTGGCAGCGGCAATGAAGTTCGCCGCGTTCGACATCGTCTCGTCCAATTACGATGTGAAAGGTACCGCCTTAGAACCTCGGGTCAAGCCCTATGTGGTTAAGACGGTTGGCGGAATTCGCATTGGGTTGTTTGGATTAGGCATCAGTCCGGTCGCACTCATCACACCCACCAACTTCAAAGGCGTCACATATCGCGATCCGATCGAAACGTCCAAAGAGATGGTAAAGACGCTGCGTGGTCAGGAGCGTTGTTCATTAGTAATCGCGATGTCTCACCTTGGCTTTTACAAGAATCCAAGACCGCGCGACGTCGGCGACGGGCAAGTAGCAGCGCAGGTTGATGGAATCGATTTTATTGCCAGCGGGCACACGCACACCTTCATGGAGGAGCCTGAGCGAGTTAAGCAGCCGTGCGGGCAGGAAACATTGATTTTTCAGGTCGGCCGGAGTGGTATCTACGTGGGCAGAATCGACTTCACGTTCGCTTCGGGTTCATTGAGGGGCGCTACTGGCCGTTTGCTTGATTTGCGCGAAATGAACGCTTAGACGTGGTTGTTCGAGCGCGATAATTCAGTATGCCGGATGATAGCACCAGAGACCGCGTGAGAGCCCTTGTTCGGGAGGTGCTGGCCCGGACGACGGCTGAAACTGATTCTTCGAAAACCGCCGGTCAGAGTAATCCGCAGGTAACGTCAAGCCGTTTCATAGATACGGCACCGCCAGCCGCTGCCGATAAAAGCCGAACGCGCGATGAATCGTCGAAGAGCGTCATCACCGAGGATGATGTACGCGACTTGGAAGTCGGTTCCGTACTGCGGATTGCAGAGACAGCTCGGTTAACGCCGCTGGCGGCGGATATCGTCAATGAAAAGGAAATCGAGATCGTTCGGCGAGTTCCGCGCCGAGGTTCAAATAATTCCCGGCTGATTGCACTCGGATCGGACCATGGCGGTTTTCGTATGAAACAGGAGCTCAGAGGTCTGCTGACTGAACTGGGCCATCGCGTACAGGATTTCGGCACTCACTCTGAAGATCCGGTTGACTATCCTGACTTTGCTCATGCCGTCGCGCGTGCAGTGTCTGACGGGACGTCTGACGTTGGCATCATCATCGACGGAGCTGGCGTCGGTAGTGCGATGACTGCCAATAAGGTTCCGGGAGTCCGCGCTGCTGCATGTTACTCTGTGGCCGTGGCTCGAAACTCGCGTGAACACAACGGAGCCAATGTGCTGACGCTCGGTAGTAAGACCATCAGCAGTGCGGAAATGAAAGAGATTGTTCTGGCTTGGCTCTCAACGGAAATTACAGAGGACCGGCACAAGAAGAGAGTTGCTAAGATCGATGCTATACAACGTCAGTACCAGCGTTAAAGCTTTGTGATGGCAGAGATACTGCCATAGAAACCTGCCACCGTCCGGCCCTCGGACTGAAAGCTACGTTACAGTTCGTTCAATCAATTAAGGAAGATGGTCTACACATGCGCAAACTTTTGTCTCTTACACTGTTAATAACATTCACTCCTTTTACCTGGCTCGCTTCTCAAACAACGACACCGGCCCCAACGTCTGACAAGCTGTCGCTCAAACTGAAAGCCACTCTTCCAGACTACAAAGGCCCGTCGAAGTTTCGCGGACGAAAAGCGTTGATCATGTTCAGCACCGATAACCGGCTTGTCGCGATGAGCGGTACTAATCGGACGATCACTGTTTGGGATACGGAATCGGGGGCACTCAAAGCGAAACTTACTTCTAAAGGTGGAATCAGCGGTTTTGCATTCAGTCCAGATGGAAAGTTGGCAGCCACTCGCGATTACGTTGATAAAACCGTGCAGTTATGGGACGCGCAAACGTGGCAGCCGAAGGCGACGCTTGCCGGACGTAAGAAGGATTTGGAAACGAAACTGAAGATAGGCTTCAGCTTCGAAGAAGAGTTTGGCCCAGTACCTTTTAATCCGGATGGAACTCTTGTTTTAGCGGAACGCGAAGATGATCTCGTAACAGTTGCGGACGTTGCGAGTGGAAAAGAGCGTTTGACGTTGAATCACGACACGCGGAGCAGTGGCGCGAAAGATTTCGTGAAGATGGCACTCTTTGGCCGAGCGCCACATTTCCTGGCGCTGCAAACAAGTTTCAGTGTTGACGGCCGCCTGGTTTTCACGATTAACGGCGACAAATCGGCGAAGATATGGAATGCCAGCACTGGAGCTTTGCAAACATCCATTCAAAACAATGAACGCATCTATCGTGCGAGTTTTGATCCGACAGGTACTCGCCTTTTGACGGTTGAGCAGCAGGGTGGGATGAAGCTATGGAACACAGAAAACGGATCGTTGATTGGTGCAGTTGCTCCAAAAGGCGTAAATGAATACGTGATGAAAAGTTTCGAGTTTAGTCCTGATGGAAAATACGTAGCCACGTTTTTACGCGGTGATACCAGAATCTGGGATGCTCGATCGGGTGAAATGAAGTTAAAGCTAGCGAACAGTGAAACGACCGATGTGCTCTTTACTCCAGACGGAAGGTGGTTAGTGACGGCCTCGAGCGATAAACAGTCGGCGGGCAAGATCTGGGACGCGGAAACAGGCGAACTCAAGCTCGCACTACCAAGCACTGGTTCGAAATCAGTCTCGCTCGAACTCAATCCTGATGGCACCATGTTAGCAACTGCGAACGACAGCGGCGTAACACTTTGGGATTTGAAGTCGGGTCAGTTACTGGTGACGTTGAGTGAGGCTCGGTACCCGGTTGCATTTAGTGGTGATGGCCGGGTGTTAGTAACAGGGGCTCGCAAAAACACGGCTCTGCTATGGGAAACCCCTAACCAAAAACGCGAGTCAGAGAACTGAGATTCTACGATCGCACAAATTGCAGATTGAAAATGGTTAGCCCAGCTCCAGACTCATAATCAGTCCAGTTTCAATCCTATAGTTCAAGTAGTTCAAGGTCAGATAGATTGCAGGTAGGGAAGGGTGGCTTGCCCCCGCTCGACCAGCTTTATCAGGATCCGAGAAAACACTCAATACAGAACGGGAGCGAAGCGACCGATTTCAACTGAGGGAGTCGCCAAGGTTAGTTCAATCGGTCGCGTCGCTCCCGTTCCGTAGCTGAATCTCTCCGGGCACGAACTTATGTTTGCAAGCCACCCTTCCCTATCTGCAATCTATCTGACCTTGATTGATAGCACTTATGCTTGACGAGAATTAAGACAAGCCAGCCTTCCCAACCTGCAATTTTTTGGTCTGAATTGTGGGTCTGAGTGTTGAATGATGATATGGCTTTTACTTACGGCACGTCGTCGCTCAGGTGTCCTGCTGTTCGACGTGTTAGAATAGGCTGCGACTGTCATTTGCTCCGGAACCACAATGTCCTACTCAAACAACGGTGATTACGAACTGCTTGTTGAGCAGATAACTGACGCGATCGTTGCGCGGTTAAATGGCGATGGTTCAGACCAGGCAGCGATGTGTGGCTGCACGTCCGAATGTTTCGACCGCTGCCCTGAACGGATGCATCGCATCGTCGACGCAGGCGCAGCGCGTATCGGCCTCGTGCTGGGCGAAACTGCTTCAGCGCGCGATTGGGCCAGCCTTGTCGATCACACTTTGTTGAAGCCCGAAGCAACTGATGATGACATCAAGAAGTTGTGCGATGAGGCAGCCACATATCGTTTTGCATCGGTCTGTGTAAATCCCATCTGGGTGCGTGTTGCCTCATGTAATCTGCAAGGCACCGGCGTTCCGGTCTGCACGGTTATTGGGTTTCCTCTCGGCGCCACACTTCCTGATGTGAAGGCTTACGAAGCGAGACGGGCCATTCTGGATGGCGCTAAAGAAGTTGATATGGTTCTGAATGTCGGCGCGTTGAAGAGTGGTGATGATTGTTTGGTCGAATACGACATTAGATCGGTTGTTCAAGTTGCGCACGAATACAACGTGATCTGTAAAGTGATTATCGAAACCGCCCTTTTGACCGACGATGAGAAAGTTCGCGCATGTCTGGCTGCCAAGAGTGCCGGCGCGGATTTTGTGAAGACGTCTACCGGTTTCTCTAAAGGCGGAGCGACGGTCGCCGACGTGGCTCTGATGCGACGTACAGTAGGATCTGAGCTTGGCGTGAAAGCCTCCGGCGGTGTGAAGGGTCTTGAAGATGCGCGCAAGATGGTGGAAGCCGGTGCTACGCGGATTGGCGCAAGCGTTGGCGTAAAGATCGCGCAGGAAGCTGCCGGCTCTAAGGCTCCGGTCTCGAGTTCATCTCCTTATTGATGGATTTAGGCGCCGTTGACACTATATCTTCTTGATAGCGGCGAGGGTTTCCGTCTATTCTTCCTTCGCTAGTTAATCCAAACAGCTAAGCTCAAACGATGGCCTCGCACCACGCGGTACCGCCTGGTGGTCCTGATTCCATCACTCTGAGATTGTCGAATGCCTGCAAACCCTAAACTGTTGGCAGTTATTCTGGGTGGAGGTGCCGGAAACCGCCTATACCCGCTGACCCAACAGCGCTCCAAGCCCGCAGTACCGCTTGCAGGGAAATACCGGCTCGTCGACATTGCGCTTTCGAATTGTATTAACTCCGATATTCTTCGCACCTTTGTTCTCACGCAATACAACTCGGCTTCTCTCAATCGGCACATCGCTCAGACATACCGCTTTTCCCGCTTTTCAAATGGCTTCGTAGAAATACTTGCAGCAGAGCAAACGCCTGAAAGTCCGCAGTGGTTTCAGGGAACTGCCGACGCTGTGCGACAGGTTTTGCCGCATTTCCGCGACTGGGGAATCGACACTTTGCTGATCTTGTCTGGCGATCATCTTTATCGCATGGACTATCGCGATTTCCTTGCTCGACACTATGAGACAAATGCAGATGTAACAGTCTCTGTTATTCCATGTGGGCCGCAGCCTGCCAGCGAATTTGGTTTGCTGAAAACTGATGAAGCAGGACGAATCACAGAGTTTAAGGAAAAGCCAAAAGGCGACGAGTTGCTGTCGATGAAGGTCGACACAACAAAACTCGGACTTGATGCCGCCGAAGCCGCGCGACGCCCGTTTTTAGCTTCAATGGGTATTTACGTTTTCAAGTATGACCGACTTGAAAGCCTACTGAAGGAAGATACGAGTTGGGTTGATTTCGGACGAGAAATCATTCCTGCGGCAATCAAAACTGATAACGTGCAAGCGTTTATGTTCGACGGATATTGGGAAGACATCGGGTCGATCGGCGCGTTCTACCGGGCCAATCTCGATCTGACGACTAAGATTCCGAAGTTCAATCTTTTTGACGCTGAGGCTCCGGTCTATACCAGAGCACGTTACCTGCCGCCTTCAAAAATTGAGACTAGCGAAATCAGTGATTCGATTATTAGCGATGGTTGTATCGTTAGCGGTGCGAAGATTACCAACAGCGTGGTGGGCTTGCGAAGTCGAATCTCGAAAGGCGTTCAACTGGATGCGGCCTACATGATGGGCGCTGACTACTATCAAACGTTTGAAGACATGCGAACAGATTTGGCCAGAGGACTACCTCGAGTCGGTATCGGCGAGGGAAGTGTCATCAGACGCGCAATCATCGACAAGAACGCAAGAATTGGTTCGGGTGTTCGCTTACTTAACGAAGCGGCAAAGTCAGAAGCAGATGGCGAAGGAGGCACCTACTTCATCCGTGATGGAATCATCATCGTACCGAAGAATGCGGTGATTGGAGACGGCACTGTGATTTAGGTATTCGAGATATGGCTCGTGGCTGGGAAAGTAAAGGTGTTGCTGACCAGATCGAAGAAGTGAAGTCAGACCGTCCGTCGCGCGACGAGAGGGGCAGAGGTTCCTCGGAAGACCGCGCTCAGCGGCAGCGAATGGAGTCGTTGAATCTTTCTCGGTCGCGATTGCTGCAACAACTTGAGCGGGCCAAACATCCTTCACATCGGCAGGTGCTGATGAATGGGTTGCAAGCCATCGAATCAGAAATCGACAAACTGAAGAAAGCTGAGTCAGCCGAAGAGTGAGTTGGCTAAAGTGATACCTGAGCTTTTCAAGCCACGCCCTCCATTTTCTCAAGTCTTACCTTAACTAATGCCGCGGCATCCATTCGCCACACGCGATTATCATCCGGCCAATGTCCGGCGGAGTCCGGTTCCTCCAGCTCGAGTAAAACAACTCCCTGTCGTTAAGCTTCCAAAAAATAAACCGGGTTTAGAGGTCGATGTTGCGGGCCGAGTAGTAAAGCTAACAAACCTGGACAAGCCTTTCTGGCCGAAGCTTGGAGTCACCAAGCGTGACCTGCTGCAGTACTACCTCGACATCGCACCGTTTCTCCTCCCTCATTTGAAGGACCGCGCCATGGTGATGAAGCGATATCCTAACGGCGCTGCCGGCGCTTTCTTTTTTATGAAGCGCGCACCAGTCCCACGGCCCAAATGGATTGAGATATGCAGCATCGAGCATTCGTCAACGAACGTCATCGATTTTCCAATGATCCAGGATTTAGCGTCGTTGATGTGGGTGATCAATCTTGGCTGCATCGACCTCAATCAGTGGTATGCGACATGTGACGATGTCGATAGGCCTGACTATCTTCACTTCGATCTCGATCCCGTTCCAGGTGCATCTTTCGAAAAGGTGGTGGAGGCAGCGCTGTTGCTGAAGACAGCACTTGATTCGTTGAAAATGCCGAGCTATGCAAAGACGACCGGCTCGAAGGGTATTCACGTTTACATTCCGATTCAGCGCGGTCCAACACAGAAGCAGGTATGGCGTTTCGCCAAGGAGTTCTCACACGCAGTTGCGAGTCAGATGCCGGAACTGCTAACGGCCATTTATCAAGTTTCGAAGCGCCCGAAGGGAAGGGTACTGGTCGATTACAATCAAAACGCATGGGGCCGCACACTCGCCTCGATCTATTCTGTAAGACCGCGGGAGATCCCGACTGTGTCTACTCCGGTGAAATGGGAAGAGCTCGAGAAAGGAATCAAGATGGAGCAGTTTAGGATAGACAATGTGCCTGCTCGTGTTCGGCGGTTAGGTGATCTCTGGAGACCGCTCGTGTCAAATCGGGGACGGTTTCGTCTTGAAGCTTATCTTTAGACTCTGATGTCGGATACGCTAAAGCGTTATCGGACATCAGAACGTCAGGTAAGACTTAAAGGGTCGGCGGGCCTACAG